>CAIVKH010000080.1 GCA_903906425.1 uncultured bacterium | reverse complement strand
GACCTATGCCGCCGAGCCCGCGCTCGCCTACATCGAGTTGCAAAATGAAGACGATATTTTCTTCTACACTTCGGAAAAGGCATTCAACGCGTGTCCGACTTACAAGAAACTTTTCATCGCGCATTTCACGGACTGGCTGAAAACAAAATACGGATCGGACGAGGGCCTGAAGAAAGCGTGGGGCGATGCACTCAAGGCCGATGAAAATCTCGCGGCGAAGAACATCGTGCCGCAGACGAATCCGTGGTTTTTCGGCGATGACCATCTGCCATCGCTTAAAAGCGGCGAGCGGCAGAGAGCGCTCGATTGCGCTGCATGGTTGCACGCGTGCCAGGACAAATTCTACACGCGCTTCGTGAAGGCGATTCGCGCTGCCGGTTATCAGGGTCCGCTGTGCGGCTCTCCGTGGCAGGCGCCTGCGATGCTGCCGCACTATCTCAATCTGCGCTCCGATGATCTCGTCGGCTTCATCGACCGGCACAATTATTTCGGCGGCGGGCTGTCCGACACAATGCTGACGAAACCGGGCAGCGGATATTTTTCAAGCGGTCTCCAGCAGGTCGCCGACCGGCCGTTCAGCTTGAGCGAATGGATCCACGTCTATCCGTCGCTCTACAGCGCCGAAGGCCCGGCGATCATCGCCGCGTATGGCCTCGGGTTGCAGGGCTGGGACGCGAGCTGGGAATTTCAATCGCAGAGCGCGCACCGGTTGTTCAGCGAACGCGCCGGTTGGCCGCCGTGGGGCGTCTGGGAGGCCGACGTGCCGACGCAACTCGGCCAGTTTCCGGCGCTCTCGCGAATGGTCATGCGGGGCGACGTGCAGGAAGCTCCCGTCATCAGCACGCGTCGCGTCAGTTCAAAAAATCTGGAGACCGGCCAGTTCGACTTCACCGACAAAGTTCAACAGCAAGGCGACGTCAAAACCTTTGGCGGAAGCGTCCCGCCCGAAGCACTGGCCGCCGGGCGCACCGTCATTGAATTTTCCGACAGCCCGCAGCCGAGCACGTTCCCAGACATGACGAAGTTCCGCGATGGCGATGCGATTGTCAGCGCGACGAAACAACTGCGATGGGACACCAGCGGCAAAGGCTTCTTCACCGTGAACACGCCCGGCACGAAAGCTGTCGTCGGTTTCGCCGCCGGCAAGCCGCAAAAGCTCGACGACGTGACCATCGAATTGCAATGCCCCTACGCGAGCATCTTCCTGACTGCGCTCGACAAGAACGCAACGCTTGCCAACGCAAAACGCGCATTGGTGAGTGCGGTGGCTCGCAACTGCAATTCCGGCTTCAGCTACTTTGCGATTGATTCCAAGACCATCGACAACGGCGGCGCGCCGATCCTTCTCGAACCGGTCAGGGCGAACATCACCATTGCCGGCCGCGCCGTAACTGCCGTTCGCGTTCTCGATCAAAATGGCCGCCGAACCGACAAGAGCCTCACGATCAATGCGGGCCGCTTCGAGATCGACGGCACCCGCGACCGGACGCTCTACTACGAAGTCGAGTTTCAGTGACCGGCCACGCACTTTTCCAATCATTGGAAGTCGTCGTGTGCGGTTGTTTCCAATGATTGGAAGTTCACGGAACTTGGCGTGTGCGCCGCCACTTTCGTCATCAATGGCGGCGGCGACAGGCCGAACGCTGGCGGTCTGATGAAACGCGGAACCGGAATACTCGCCACATCATAAACAATCTTAAGCGGCAGATCGGTTGCGATCGAGGGGCGCTCTCTTAGATTTCGGCTCCCTCAGAAATGGGAAAGGAAAAGAACCATGAGTTTTTCGAATAGTGTGAAGAGTATCTCCTGCCTCGCGGCTTTCATTGCTGTCGGACAGGTTGTCGGAGCCAGGGCTGAATGGATGGGAACATGCCAGGCCGATTTTGCGGTGGGGGTGACGATGGACAGTTTCGTTGGCCATGTCACAACCGCGCCGTTTGCGTTCGCGGAAGATGGTGGCACCACTTCGGTCGATGTGCAGATCAAGAACATGGATACCGGCAAGAAGGGAAGAAACGAGGAAATGTGGAAGATGTTCGGGGCCGATAAATTCGCCACCATTCGAGCTGTCGTGCCATCAGTCGGCGTGGTGAACTTGAAAGCTGCGACGACAAACGAGCTTTCATTCCAGCTCGCAATTTCCGGCCAGACGAATGAAGTCAAAGGCGTGCTCACGAACTTCAAGGAGGCCGATGGCAAACGCATGTTTGACGCCGCATTCCCGGTCTCGCTGAAAGCGTTCGGCCTGAAGGCGCCTTCGATGATGTTCGGCGCAATCAAGGTCGCGGATGTCGTCAAGGTTACGGCCCATGTCGCGCTCGAAAGCAAGGCGGCGGCCAAGTTGTGACGCTGCGTTTTCCACGGAAGCTCGTCATCGCAACTCTGTTCTGCATCGGATGGCTCTGCGCGGACACCGTCATGGCCGGCGATGCGTCGCCCGCCGGACCGTTCATGGCCCGCGCGTTCATTCCGTCATCGAACAATGTTCATGGGGAAGTCCGTCTGATCCGGCGCGGGAATGTTGCATGCGTGCAGACGCTGCTCTACAGCAAATATCTTCGTCGCGGCCTTTATGAAATGGAAAAGGAGGAGCGCCGGTGCTGGGGCGAGGAGCACGGAGGTCACGTTGACTCCACGAACTATCTCGCCGACATGCACATTATCCGCGATGCGGTGATGGGTGACGAAACGAGAGAAGCGACGCAATCAACGGCGAGCCCGGATCCTCTCAAGAAAATGATGATCGAGTTTTCGCTCGGACCCGGCACGGCGGGGTACACGCTTTCGAAGCTTCGCCTCGACGGCCCCGCCGACGCGCTTCGAGTCGTCGATCCGGAGCCTGTCGTTTCTCGCGCGGCAAATCCGTTCTATATAAGCCGCGCCATGCAGCTGATGGTGTCGAGAGCCTTCGCCGCGCCTTCCGACAAGGCAGAAGAATTGCTCCTTCAAGCCGGCTGGCGCAACGTTGAACCTCCACCCTTGGCAGCGTCGCAAATGCCCGTCGCAAGGTGAGCCAGCCTTGCGGAACGTTAAGCATATTTCAATCAGCGCGGACCTTGCGGCGAGGGTCTCATGATGGCGAGTTTCACTTGGAAAACAGGACGGCCGGCGGGAGCAGTCGTCGGGAGATATCTAATGAAAGCGGGAGCGCAAACAGAACAAATGAAGTGTTCAAACAAGTCATTCGAAGCGGGTGATTCTACCGGTGAAGTCCACGCTGAAGTGCTCCACGGTTTCCAAACCATGATGGACTGCGGCCCGGCCACGGAGCCGCGCCTTCGCGGCGTCATCGGTCATGTTCTCGCCAGTCCCGGAAGCCTTCTTCGGGCCCGGCTGATCTTCAGCATCATGACGTCGAACGGCGCACCGCGTGAACGTGCGCTGGCTCTCGCGATCGCCGTTGAATACTTCCACACCGCGTCGCTTATTTTCGACGACATGCCGATGATGGATGATGCGCTGGAGCGGCGCGGTTCGCCTTGTTCCCATGTCCAGTTCGGCGAAGCCGCCGCCGCGCTGGGTGCGCTCGCGTTCATCAATCGCGGATATTCACTCCTCTGGGAAGTGATCGGCAATCTGCCCGCCGAAGATCGCATCGAGGCCTCGCAGCTTGTCGCAAACTGTCTCGGCACGCAGGGAATTCTCAACGGCCAGTCGCGCGATCTGAATTTCCGCGAGAGCGCGCGGACCGAACGCGATGTCCTCGAAGTCGCGAATGGAAAGACCGTCACACTGATCCGTCTCACGCTGCTGCTGCCGGCCATTGCCTGCGCTGTTGACCGTGCCACGCGAATCGATCTGGACGAGCTGTCGTCACTGTGGGGCCGCAGCTATCAAATCATGGACGATTTCAAGGATCACCTGATGTCGCCTCATGAAACCGGCAAGACCGCCGCTCGCGACGACCTTCTGGAACGACCCAACATGCTGAGCGCGATCGGACGCGACACCGCCTGGCGCCGCGTCACTGGACTGATGGCCGGTTCAAACTCACTCGTGCAATCGCTCGTCGATCGCTCCGAACGATGGCACGTTTTGAAGCTCGTGCAACACGCGCTCGACCGCGATCAATCGAGCATCGAAAACCGGCTTTGTGTTGCGTCTGCCGCGTGAAATAGCCCTCGATGCAAACTTGTGGCGAGGATGAATCGAGCGGCCCTGCAGTCGTATCGACTGAACTTCAGTTTCATGTCGCTGCACACAGCCTCGGCTGGCTCGTTCTTGCGAATTCCATCGGCGTCCTCCTCGCCGCGCTATTGTTGTGGCCGGGCCTGAATCGCCTCCTCGCGCCGATTGTGTACGGCCAATGGGCCACGCTGCATCTCAACCTGCAACTTTACGGCTGGTGCAGCCTGCCGCTCGTCGGCCTGCTCTTCCGAATGTACATGCCGCGCGATCGCGCCCCCGGCGCGATGATTGCACTGCAAGCATGGTCCGCCGCGCTCGTCTTCGCCTCGTGCGCATGGTGCGCGGGCCAGGTTTCCGGCAAGCCGTTCATGGAATGGTCCGGCCCCTCGCGCATCGTGATGCCCGTCGCGATGACAAGTCTCGCCATCGTTCTGATCGCCGGTTACGCGCTTAAACTTCGCACCGATGCCGCGAGCGAAACGAAATCTCCGCGCATCACGAAGATTCTTTTCCTCCTCATCCTCGCCGCCATTCCACCTCTGATGTATTGGGCGTCCGATCCCGCCATCTATCCGCCATTCAATCCCGACAGCGGCGGTTCCACCGGTGGCAGCCTGCTCGGCAGCACGCTCGGCGTCATCGTGATCTTCCTCGCGTGCCCGATCGTCGCCGGACTGCCGAGACGCCGGCACGCCGCATGGCTTGTTGCTTGGTGGCTGCTGCTCGTCATCCACATGATCGCATTCAGCGGGCTCGACCATGGCAACCGCTCACACCACGAAACCCTGCAAATCATCGGCCTCTCCAGCCTTGTGATCTGGTGGCCGCTGCTTATCGTTTACTTCCGCTGGTTCACGCGGCCCGCGGCCAGCCGCGCGTGGCTCGCTGCGTTTTGTTTCTGGGGCGCATTCCTTCTCGCCACCGCGCTGCTCACCTTCATGCCCGGCATTCTCGACCGCTGGAAATTCACCAACGCCCTCGTCGCCCACACCCACATCGCGATGGCCGGAATGCTCTCGAGTTTTCTCATGCTCACCCTCATCGCCCTCGACGAAACCGGCCGATGGCGCGTCGCGCTCGCCTCGCCCGTCGCCTTCGCGACATGGCAGATCGGCTGCATCCTCCACGTCGGCTCGCTTCTGGTTCTCGGCAACATCGAATCCGAAAATCCAGGCCTCGTCTATTACTCCGCCTCCGCCGCGCAACTCGCCTACGCCATCCGCCTCGCCGCCGGCCTGCTCATGACCACCGCCTCGATCGCGTGGCTCCGCGGCATCTGGCGCGCGATGCGGCAAACTTCCAATGATTGGAAAAACCGCGGCCCCCAATTTCCAATCATTGGAACTTCCGATCCGAAAATCGAAACGAGGACACACATGAAGATTAAGAAATCCTGGGCCTATATTTTCTGCGCGCTCGCCGGCGCGTGCGACGCCACCACCGGCCTGCTGCTCGTCATCGCCCCGCTGTTCACGCTGCGGCTCATGGGAATTCACGCCGTGCCGGCCGAACCGGTCTTCACGCAATACCTCGGCGCATTCGTTGGCGCCGTTGGCTGCTCATATCTTTTCCCGTTTCTGCTGCCGAAAGGCCCGGCACGCGACCGCGCGACCGAGGGAATTCTGACGATGGCCACCATCATCCGCATCTTCATCGCCACCTTCACCGCGATCACGATTGCGCGCGGCGGACTCGAACACGCGTGGCTTTCCGTCACCGGCACCGACGCGACGTTCGCGATCATTCAAATCATCATTCTGAAGAGCAAAGTCCTGCGGAGCGAAAATGCCTGATGGTTCGCCAAAAGTTTCGCGCGGCTTTGCGGGCATGACGGCGGTCACCGCGACCTACGTCTATTTCCTGCTCTTCGCCCAGTACGGCCTCGTCCGGCTCATCGAATCGCGCGGCGGCGCGGCCGACGCCGTGCAGCGCGCGATGACGTTCATGGGCATCGCCGGACTCGTCGCGAGTTTTCTGACCGCGCGCCTGCTGGCGAAAATTCCCGCGCGAAAACTTTTGCTGGCTGGCTTCGCCGGATGCGCCGCCGCCGCGCTTCTCGCGCTCGTTCCGATTCGCGGCTTCATGGAAATTTCCGCCGCGATGACCGGAGCGTTCACCGGCCTGCTCACCGTCACGCTCGCATCGTGCCTGCGAAAACTGATTCCTGGTCCGCGATTCGGATTGCAGGCCGGAACTGCGACTGGCTTCGCCTATTTCATCTGCAACATCCCGCCGCTCTTCGACGGCCCGCCGGTTCTTCAGACAATCTTTTGCGCCGCGATCTGCGGCGTCGGTTTCATCGCGATCCTTGCGACGCGACGCGAAGCGCTTGAAATTTCGCCGGCTCCCGCGTGCCCGTCGCTGCGCGATGACGATTTGAAATCATGGGGCTTCGCCAGCATCATCCTCGCGCTGCTAGCACTCGTCTGGCTCGACTCCACCGCCTTCGCGACGATCCAGCACACCGCTGGCTTGAAAGGCCGCACGTGGGGCGGCCCATCGCAACAATGGCTGATGGGCGGAACGCATTTTCTCGCCGCGGTGCTCGCCGGCGCGCTCGCCGACAAAGGTTGGTTTCGCGGACTTCTCGCCGGAACATTTCTTCTTTTCGTTCTCGCGTTCCGAATGCTCGCCGTATGGGGAATCGATGCCGCTGCCGCCGGCCCGCTCTACGCGATCGGCATCTCGACCTATTCCGTCGCGCTGATCCTCTTCCCATCCGCGCGCCCCGATTCACCCGGACAGATCCCCGCGCGATGGCGATCCGCGATTCTTTACGGCATCGCCGGCTGGTTCGGCTCTGCGCTCGGCGTCGGCATGGCGCAGCATCTTCACCGCCTCCCCGCCGGACTTCTCGTCGCCTCCGGCATCGTCATCGCCACCGGCATCGCGCTCGCAAATTGCGACGCCTCGCGATTGTTGTTTCGCACCGCTGGCCTCGTCGCGTTCGGACTCATCGCCGGAATTGTCAACGCCATCGCGCCGAGGCACGATCCGAATTCAGACCCCGTCGCTCGCGGTCGCGAAGTTTATCGCGAAGAACAGTGCATCACCTGCCACTCGCAATTCATCCGCCCTCACACGCGTGACGTCGAACGCTGGGGACCATTTCACGAACCGGACATGACCGAGAAACCGCCGTTCATCAGCAATCGCCGGCAGGGTCCGGATTTGATGAACGTCGGACTGCGCCGCACGCCCGAATGGCAGAAGCAACACTTACTCGCACCGCAGGCGATCGTTCCCGGCTCGCGAATGCCGTCGTACTCGCATCTCTTCGCCGACGATTCGACTCGGGGCGACGACCTCGTCGCCTATCTTTTCAGCCTCGGCCAGAAACATGCCGCCGCGCGATACGCAATGATTCGCGATTGGAAACCGCCGGCGGGAATCGTCGCCGATGCCGCGCACGGAAAAGAAATCTTCGAAACATTTTGCACACCGTGCCACGGCCCGGCCGGCTGCGGCGACGGCCCACAGGCACGCAACTTTTTCCGCCCCGCAATCAATCTGCGGAAGGGCAGCTTCTTTTACACCGCCACCGGTTTCGGTTCGGCGCAGGAACTCGACGCGCTCCAGCGCATCGCCCGCTTCGGCGTCCCCGGCACCTCGATGGCCGGCCACGAATCGTTCACCGACCAGCAGGTCGCCGATGTCGCCGCGTTCGTACAGCAGCTCGCGAAACTTCCAATCATTGGAACAAAGGCGCCCGGGAGTTTCCAATGATTGGAACTTTCATCCTGCTGATCGCAATCGCCGTGGCGATGTACGAGCTCGGGTGGTTCACGAAACCGCAACCCGTCGAGATCGCGGAGGGACTTCGGAAGATTCCCGACGATCAGCGCGCGAGTGGAAAACTGCCCGACGAAATCATCCTGCGGTGGCTCGGTCATTCGAGTTTCGTTTTGCGATGGCGCGGCGTCACGATCCTGATCGATCCGAACACCGCGGAGCGCTGCACCGTTTCGCATCGGATTTTGAAACTGCCCGCCGATGTCGCGAAACTCGGACGGATCGACGCGGTGCTGATCACTCATGCGCATTACGATCACTTGAACATCGACACGCTAATGCGGATCCCGGAGATCGGTTTCACCGCAGTCCCGGTTGGCAGCGAAGAATATTTCGCGCTAGCGCAAGCCTCGCACGCCAAGCCGCGGCCGGTTCAAATCGGCGAAACTTTCCGTGTCGGCGAAATCGAAATCACCGCCGTGACGGCTGCGCACAACGGCGATCGCTTTCATCCGTGGCGCAGTCCGAAGATCGCCGTCGGCTACGTCCTTCGTTCGGGATCGCTGACAATCTATTTTGCCGGCGACACTGCCGCACATAACGATTTCGCCGCGATCCGCGGCAGGTTTCATCCCGACGTTGCGATCCTGCCGATCGGCGCGTTCTCGCCGCGGCGAGCGCTGAAGATTCATCACTTGAATCCCGAAGAAGCCGTCGAAGCCGCGCTGAAGCTCGGCGCGCAAACCGTCGTGCCGTGTCATTTCGGAACCTTCCGCCTGTCGTTTGATCGCCCCGCCACCGCGCTGCCGCGATTCGCCGCCGAAGCGAAACGGCGCGGAATTTCGTGGGTGATGCCGGAGTTGCTGGAGTCTTGAACCGATGATCGCGAACTTCCTTTCGTCGCTCGTTTCGGTTTCGGTCCGCCGCCCAAAGACCGTGCTCGGCATCGCGGCGGTTGCGATGGCGCTGTCGGCGTGGGCCGTCGCGACACGGTTGCCGCTGCTAAGTTCGAACCTCGATCTGATCGACCAGAATCTTCCGGAAGTTCAAAAGTTCCTCCGCTTCGCCAACGAATTCGGAACACCGAACGTGCTCGTTGTCACATTCGAGGGACAGGACACGAAGATTCTGGAATCGGCGGTCGATCAACTCGGCCCGCAGTTTCGCGCACTGCCCGGCGTCCGCAGCGTGATTGATCGCATTCCATATGATCCCACCGTCCTGAAAGACGCGAATGTTTATCCGTATCTCGCATCGCGCGACCGCAGGCTGCTGATGATCTGCGTCCAGCCTTCCGACACGCGAACCAGCGCCGATGCAACCGCGCCGCTGATCGCGAATGTTCGCGGCACGATTGACCGCGCAAAACTGGACCCCGGAAAAATCCACGCAGGCATGACGGGAATTCCGGTGTACGCGATTGACGATCGCGATGTGATCCAGAAAGACATGTCGAAACTTTCGTTCCTCTCCTTCGCACTCATCGCGATTGTATTTGTCGTTTCGTTTCGGGCGGTCCGACGACCGCTGCTGGCGATGCTCGCGCTCGTCGCGGGCGTGCTCGTCACCGCGGGCTTGATCGTGATCTATCCGGGACACCTGACCCTGCTCTCTTCTTTTTTCGCTTCGACGCTTTTCGGGCTCGGCATCGATTACGGAATCCAGGTCATCAATCGCGTCGAAGAATTCGTCGCGTCAGGAAAGCCGGAACGCGAGGCGATCCCGATGGCGGTGACCGCGCAGGCGTCCGCGTTGGTCACGGCGGCATTCACGGCGGGAGTCGGCTTTTACGTGATGCTGCTGTCGGGCTTTCGCGGCTTCGCGGAGCTTGGCGCCATTGCGGGCACGGGCATTTTCGTCTGTCTGCTCGCGATGATTTCAGTGCTGCCCGCCCTGCTCATGGTTGTTCCCGCTGGCCGCCGGCAGCCGCGTCCATTTCACACGCGAAAATTCGGCTGGTTGATCAACCTGATGCAACATCCCTGGCTTGCGGGTTCGCTGTGCGTGCTCGCGATTGGCGGGCTGATCTACGGCGGCCCGCATTTCGATGGCGACTATTTGAATCTCGAACCGCGCAATTCCGAGGCCGTGCGCCTCGAGCGCGAGATCGCGAACCGGAGCGATTTCTCGACGCAGTTCGCGGTGTTCATCGCCAACTCGAAAGCCGGGGCCGAGCGCATCGCGAACAAGCTGATGGACCTTGAGACCGTCGGCGAAGTCCGCTCAATCAACGATCTCGACGCGCTGATTGATGCGTCGCCAACGCACGCGCCGTTTCCGGAATATTTCACGAGCGGCTTCGTGAGCAAGGCGGGGCACTTCGCGGTTTATGCCTATCCGCGCGGAAACATCTGGGAGCCGGCGCGCCAGCAGAAGTTCATCGCCCAGATGCGCGCGATTGATCCCGACGTGACGGGGATGCCGTTCCTCGGCGCATTCATGGTCGCGCGTTCGCAGAAGGCGCTCTATATCACCGGCTCAATCTGCTTCGTTCACCTGATCATTTCCGTGTGGATCGGCCTTCGCCGCAAACTCGCGGCCGCGCTCGCGATTCTGCCGACGATCCTCACGATCATCTCGATGGGCGCGCTGATGAAACTCTTCGGCGTGTCGCTCAATCCGCTGAACGTGATGGCGCTGCCGATCATCATCGGCATCGCGGTGGACAACGGAATCTATCTCGTCCACCGGTTCATGTACGAAAATGGCGACCTCCAAAAGACACTTGCGGGCACGGGCCGGAGCGTGTTCATCACATCGATCACCGCCCTGCTCGGATTCGGCGCGCTGGTGTTCACATCGCATCGCGGCCTCGCCTCCTTCGCGATCGCGATCACGATTGGGAAATCCGTTTCGCTGATGATGTCCTTGCTGGTCCTGCCGCAATTGCTCGTTCTCTTCCGCTCACGGTTCGCGATGAGCGCGGACACCAGTTGAAAATGGCGGATGCGCAGCCCGCTGATTTTCCGGCAGACAGCAGACGCGCGATGGATGAACCATCGGGCACGCTCACCGCGCGAGCCAGCCACCGTCAATGGCGATTGTGTAGCCGTTCAAATATGCGCCGGCCTCGGACGCGAGCAGGACCACAACGCCTTTGAGATCGTCGGGCGTGCCCCACCGCGCGAGAGGAATTCGTTCGAGAATCGCCTTGTTGCGCTCGAGGTCTTCGCGCAGGGCCTTCGTGTTGTCCGTGGCCATATAGCCGGGCGCGACGGCGTTGCAGTTGATGCCCTGCGGGCCGAGTTCGCACGCCATCAGGCGGGTCAATCCCATCACGGCGCTTTTTGACGCTGTGTATGACGGCACGCGAATGCCGCCCTGGAACGAAAGCATCGAGGCGACGCTGATGATTTTTCCGCCCTGCCCCTGCTTGACCATTTGTCGCGCCGCCGCCTGGCTCAGCAGAAATACCGCCTTGATGTTGAGATTCATCACGTCATCCCAATCCTTCTCGCTGAATTCGAGAAATGCCGTCCGGCGGATGATGCCGGCATTGTTGACGAGAATGTCGAGACGGCCCAGCTCGGCGACCGTCTTTTGCACGACATTTTCCGGCGCGCCGGCCGCGCAAAGATCGAGCTTCAAGGTCGCGCATTTGCGGCCAAGTTTCAGGATTTGTTCGCGCGTTTCGGCGCAATCGATCACATCCGCCGCCATCACATCCGCGCCGGCTTCGGCGAGCGCCAGCGCCATTCCCTGGCCAAGTCCGCGCGACGCGCCGGTGACCACCGCGACTTTTCCGTTCAGCCGAAACCGATCAATAATGTTGCTCATGTTCGTTCCTTTTTCTTTTCATCGTCCGATCATCTTTATTGCCTGCCGAAAGGTCAACGGCGTGAAATCGCCGGGCAACGGAAAGTTCCAATGATTGGAAGATTGCCGGCCCGCAATTTCCAATCATTGGAAACTGTGATCCCGCGTCCTCGGCTTGCACCGGAAATTCGATGGCGTCATTTGCAGACATGGCCAATGAGTTGTGAGAAAGTTGCGACGAAGGCAAATTCAAGGCAATTCATTTACGGAGGAACCTTGCTGACATTTTCTCGCCAGATTGCGATGTGGGTTGCGACTGTTCTGTTCTTTGTGGTCACGGCGCCGGGTGTGGAGACCGTCAATACCGATGCGGCGGCGCTGGCGATTGAGGACATGGCGAAAGCCTGGCCGCAGCAGTTCGACGCGGCGAGGGCGCGCGCGGCGCTGGTTGCATACAATGCAAATTCAAACGAAGCATCGTGCGCGGCCGTTCGCGCGGCGCTGCTGGCCAATCCGCTGCTGGACTTCGACCGGCTGCTGGTTCTGAGACGCGGCTTCCCGAAGCCGGCGGCGGCACGCAAGGCGATGGGCCGCGAACTCGGCGTCGGCTCGCTCAATGCGCACACCAGCGACGATCTTCCGCGCGAGGGCCACTGGAACGACGAATTCGCCGTGCTGTCGAATCTGCGCGGCGAGCCGAAGTTCACGACGCTCTACAAACCGGAAGGCCAGCAGTCGCTGCTCGATCCGGTACTCCATTTCGATGCCGACAAGTTGCTCTTTGCGAAACGCAGCGCGAAGGAAACGCACTGGCGCGTCTGGGAAATCGGCGTGGATGGAAAAAATCTCCGCCAGATCACGCCGGACGATGGCAACGATGTCGCGCATTTCGACCCGTGCTATCTGCCCGACGGCCGGATCATCTTCGCCTCGACCGCCGTGTATCAGGGGCTGCCGTGCGAGTTCGGCGGGCAGGCAATGACGTGTCTCTATCAGCTCGATCCGAAAACCGGAAGCATCCGGCAGCTCACGTTCGAGCAGGATAGCGACTGGTGCCCGACCGTCTTGAACAATGGACGCGTGATGTATCTGCGGTGGGAATACACGGACCAGTCGCACTCGAATTCGCGGATGCTTTTCCACATGAATCCCGACGGCACGGACCAGCGCGAATATCGCGGCAGCGGCTCGTGGTTCCCCGGCTCGTTCTTCTATGCGAAGCCGATTCCCGGCGACCCGCATCGCGTCGTCGGCATCGCGGGCGGACACCACGGCACGCCGCGTTCGGGCCGGTTGCTGATCCTTGATCCCGCCGAGGGCCGCCGCAACGCGGAAGGCATCGTGCAGGAAATTCCGGGCCGCGGGAAAGCCGTCGAGCCAATCGTCCGCGACCGGCTCGTGGACGGCGTCTGGCCGCTGTTCATGATGCCGTGGCCGCTGAGCGAAAAATATTTCCTTGTCGCAGCGAAGCTCACCCCGCAATCGCTGTGGGGCATTTATCTCGTCGATGTCTTCGACAACATGACGCTCATCAAGGCGGTCGAAGGCGATGCGCTGCTGTGGCCGCTTCCGCTTCAGAAACGAACGATGCCTCCTGTGATTCCTGATCGCGTGAATCTGGCGAAGGACACCGCCGATGTCGTGATCGCCGACGTGAACACCGGCCCCGGGCTCGAAGGCGTGCCGCGCGGAGCGGTGAAGAACCTGCGCGTGATCGAATACTATTTTTCGCGCCGCAGCCTCGGCGGGCTTTACGGCACCATCGGCCTCGACGGCCCGTGGGACGTGAAACGAATTCTCGGAACGGTTCCAGTCGAGGCCGACGGCTCCGCGCATTTCACGATCCCCGCGAACTCGCCCATCTCGCTTCAACCCGTGGATGAAAAAGGCCAGGCGCTGCAACTGATGCGAAGCTGGATGGTCGGAATGCCCGGCGAGAAAGTCTCGTGCATCGGCTGCCACGAAAATCAGAGCGGCGCGCCGGTGCCCGGCCCCAGCGTCGCGCAGCTTCGTGCGCCCACGCCCATCGAACCGTGGCACGGCCCGGCGCGCGGATTCAGCTTCGTGCGCGAAGTCCAGCCCGTGCTCGATCGCTACTGCGTCTCCTGCCACGACGGATCGAAGCCGGATCGTCCGTATTTCAAAGGCGACTTGATGCTCACGAACTGGACTTCGCAGATGTCGGGTCGTTGGGGCGGAGGCGGGAAGTTTTCCGAATCGTATTTCCAGCTTCAGCGCTATCTCCGCCGCCCCGGCATCGAGGGCGACCGGCGGATGTTCACGCCGCTGGAGTTCCATTTCACCACGACCGAACTCGGACAGATTCTCCGCAAGGGCCATCACGGCGTGAACCTCGACGCGGAAGCCTGGGAGCGGCTGACCGCGTGGCACGATTTGAACGCGCCGTTCTTCGGCACGTGGGGCGAGATTCCCGGCATCGGCTGCATTCGCGCGACGAACCTGCAAGCCCGCGCGACGGAATTGCGCAAGCACTATGTGCCGATGGGCCCGTTCCCCGATTACGAGGCCGTGCCCGAAACGCCGAAGTACGACACGACGCCGGTGAAGCCGGCGGAGATCTCAAATCTCAAATCTCAAATCTCAAATCCAGCCGGCTGGCCATTCCCGGCGGAAGACGCGATCCGCAAACAAAAGGAATCGCTGCCCGCCGGAAGCAACGGCCGGCTCGTCCTGCTCGATTCGCCGAAACCGAAGAGCACGTTCCTGGCCTCCTGCCGCTATCTCCGCATCGAGGCCGGTCCGGCGCGCTGGCTCTCGATGGCCGAGGCGGAGGTTTTCGCGGGCGGAAAGAACGTCGCGCTGAACAAGCACGCGACGCAGTCGAGCACCTATCCGGGCGGCGATGCCACACATGCCGTGGACGGCAACACGGATGGCGTCTATGGCAACGGCTCGATGACGCACACGCATGACGGCAAGCAGGAATGGTGGGAAGTTGATCTCGGCGAAACCTGCCCGGTCGAAAAGATCGTCCTGTGGAACCGGACCGACTGCGCATCCGAGCGGCTCGCCGCATGCAAGGTTTCGCTGCTCGACGAAAAGCGCCAGTGCGCCTGGAGCACGACGACGCCCGCCGACGCGGGCCGCAACATCTGCATCGGCGAATCCGCCCGCGGCGCGCCGGGCCTTGAGTTCGCCTGGATTCCCGCCGGCGAATTCTTGATGGGCAGCGCGGACGGACACGAAGACGAGCAGCCGGTGAGCGCCGTGAAGATTCCGCGCGGCTACTGGATGAGCCGCTTCGAGATTTCGAACGAGCAATTTCGCCGGTTCAATCCGAAACACGAAAGCCGCACCGAGGACCGCCACGGCTACCAATTCGGCGCGCTCGGCTACGACGAAGACCAGCCCGACCAGCCCGCCGTGCGCGTCTCGTGGGACGAAGCGATGGAATTCTGTGCGTGGCTCTCCAAGAAGACCGGCCGGCGCGTGACGCTGCCGACGGAGGCGCAGTGGGAATGGGCCTGCCGCGCAGGCGCGGCCACGCCGTTCTTCTTCGGCGATCTGCAAAGCGATTATTCCCCCTTCGCCAACCTCGGCGACAAGCGGCTGCAGGAATTCGCCGCCGACACCGCGCTGGCCGGTTATTCGCAGCAGCGCCCGATGAAGAATCCGAACCGCTACGACGACTGGATTCCGCGCGACGACCGTTTCAACGACGGCGGCTTCGTCACCGAACCGCCCGGCAAATACAAACCGAATCCGTGGGGCCTTTGCGACATGCACGGCAACGCCGCCGAATGGACCCGCTCCTCCTACCGCCCCTACCCCTATCGCGACGACGACGGCCGCAACGCCGCCAACCCCGGCGAAGAAAAAGTTGTGCGTGGCGGCTCCTGGTACGACCGCCCCTTCCGCTGCACCGCCAGCTACCGCGTCCCCTACCGCCCCTGGCAGCGCGCCTACAACACCGGCCTCCGCGTCATCGTCGAAGACTGAAGAGCGCACTCTTCCAATCATTGGAAACTTTCGCGGGCGGTGGGTTCCAATCATTGGAAGATCACTGGGGGCGGCGCGCCTCCGGCCGCCGTTGGGCGGCGGGACGCCGCCACTCCCAGTTGGCGCTGCGAGAGAAGACGCGGCGACGGAGCGCCGCGGCTACACCGAGGCGCTCAAGACGATGAAGGGCGGGCTACGCTACGCGCGGTCTATTGCGGGTCGGGCTGGTCGAAGCGGAGGAGAGCGTGGCCAAATTCGAGCTGCGGGACGGCGGGGTCGGGCTTGCTGCCGGGGCGGAGTTTGTAGATGCGTGAGCCGTCGCCCCGGACCAGGAGGCCGATGCCGACCAGCCGGTCGAGCTGCTTCAAGGCCGCGGAGTTGGTCACGCGCATGAACCGGGCGATTTCGCCTGCCGTCACATGCCCGTCGCCCGTGGTCATGTATTCGAGAATTTTCCAGCATTTTCGGCCCGCCAAGGCTGCATAGAAGTCGGCGCGGCGGATGGCGGCAGGCGGTATTGTTGCGGGCGTGCTCATGGCGGCGATTCCTTCCGGGCCGGAGCCGGGATTCCAGCCGGCTTTTGGCGCTGTTTTATTGGTATTTCGGCAAAATTGGAGCCTTTTTCATACCTTGGACTACTGTTTTGATAGTATGCACTATTCTTATCAAAGTACAACGTATTTATATTATACGTGCGACTATTTTATTAATTGTCAATACTACGATAAGAATACCTTGAACTATCATTTGTTTACTTCAAGGTATGATAGTCTAAGGCCTTTCACGGGCAATCGGACATCGGAAACGGGAAACCCTCTTCGTCAGTTTGCCGGCCGCAAGATGCCGGTGCCGACGCAACAGACCAGTTCGTGCAGCGAAGTCTCGCCGCGGACGGCTCAGCGACCGTTGCTACCAACGCGGCGCGGCGGCTCGCCGCCATCACCCTTTGCATTGCCGCACAAGTGCGGCTATGGTCCGCGCGCCCGATCCGCACCCTGCGGCGTCGGGATCATCCGGATTGATTTTTTCATGGCGTTGCTGAGTTTGAAGAATGTGAGCCTGAGCTACGGCGGCAAGCCGCTGCTCGATGACGTGGAATTCCACATCGAGCGCGGCGACCGCATCTGTCTGCTCGGAGTGAATGGCGCGGGCAAAAGCTCGATGCTGCGCATCCTCGCGGGCGAGGCGAAGCCCGACAACGGGCAGATCATCAGCGCGACCGGCGCGCGCGTCGCGCGATTGCCGCAGCAGGTGCCGACGCATCTGCAAGGCCGCGTGATGGACGTCGTGTGCCCCGATCCGGACGACGACCGCTATCACGCGCAGGGCATCGATGCGACGCAGTTGCTCGACCGGCTCGATGTCGATCCCGATGCGGATTTCGCGACGCTGTCCGGCGGTACGCGGCGGCGCGTGCTGCTCGCGAAGACGCTGCTCGGCGCGCCGGACATCGTGCTGCTCGACGAGCCGACGAACCATCTCGATCTCGATTCCATCGCGTGGCTCGAGGATTTTCTGCTGCGCTACTGCCGCACGTTTCTGTTCGTCACGCACGACCGTTCGTTCCTGCGCCGGCTCGCGTCGCGCGTCGTCGAACTGGATCGCGGCCACCTCAGCGACTGGAAATGCGACTACGACACGTTCCTCGTGCGCAAGGAGGAATCGCTGCATGCCGAGGCGCTCGAATGGTCGCGGCTCGACAAGAAACTTGTGCAAGAAGAAGCGTGGCTCCGGCAGGGCGTGAAAGCGCGGCGCACGCGCAACGAAGGCCGCGTCGTCGCGCTGCTCGAATTGCGCAAGGAACGCGCGAGCCGCCGCGAGCGTACCGGCTCCGCGAACATCGAAATTCAGGAATCCGGGCGCACGGGACAGAACGTCATCAAGGCCCGGAACGTTTCGTTCGGCTTCGGCGACAAGCCGCTCATCCGCAACTTCACGACGCTGCTTTCGCGCGGCGACAAAGTCGGAATCCTCGGCCCGAACGGCTGCGGAAAAACGACGCTGCTGCGGCTCATGCTCGAAACCAACGCCGCCGGCCAGAGCGTACTCGTCCCGCAGTCCGGCACGATCGAGCGCGGCACGAATCTGCAAATCGCCTATTCCGACCAGCTCCGCACGCAGCTCGACGAAGAGCAGACGCTGATGGACAACATCGGCCACGGCCGCGAATACGTCGTCATCAACGACCAGCGGCGGCACGTCATCGGCTACCTCCAGGATTTCCTCTTCGCCCCCGACCGCGCCCGCCAGCGCGTAAGCTCCCTTTCCGGCGGCGAACGAAACCGCCTGCTCCTCGCGCGCCTTTTCGCCGAGCCGTCCAACGTCCTCGTGCTCGACGAGCCGACCAACGACCTCGATCTCGACACGCTCGAACTTCTGGAAGAACAGCTCGCGAACTATTCCGGCACCGTCCTCGTCGTCAGCCACGACCGGACATTCCTCAACAACGTCGTCACTAGCACGCTCGTGTTCGAAAAATATTCCTCCGAAAATCCCGCCCTCCGGCTCGGCGAAGACGACGGCTGGTTCATCAACGACTACGTCGGCGGCTTCGATGACTGGGTTGCGCACCGCATCGCCCCGCCCGCACCCGAGCGCATCGCGAAGAAGGCAACGCCTCCCCGGCCCGTGGCCGCGCCGAAAAAGCGCAAGCTCACAAACGTCGAACGGCGCGAACTTGAGAGCCTGCCCGGACGAATCGAAGCACTTGAAGCAGGACAGCTCCAGTTGCACGCCTCCATGGCTGATCCGTCTTTCTATCGTCAGCCCGCCGTCGAAATCACGCGGACACAGAAGCGGAGCGAAGAGATGGTGGCTGAACTCGAAACCGCCTATCGCCGATGGGAAGAACTCGAAGAGATCGCGGCGGCGCATTCAGCGGGCGAATGAAGCCAACGCGGTGTTCACCATCGGGCCCGCGAGTCAATCTCCCTTGAAATCGCGCGATGGATCGAAGGGGATGTCCTTTCTCGCAACCGCCAGCGTGCCGATGCGCGTGCCGCTTTCGCGGTTGCGGAGGGTCAGCACATGTTCGCCGGCGGCGAGATGGAACGTCTTGTACGATTTCAGCGATGGCTTGTCGGCGATGCGTTCACGCACGCGATCCCAGTTCCACGCGCCCTGTTTCGACAAATCGGTCAACACGGGTTCGCCGGCGTCGATCTTTGCGTAGAAGCTGTCTGATTCGGCGGAAGGTGCGAAAGCGTGAATCCAGATGACGTAATCGCCAGCTTCCGCGATCTTGAAGCGGCAACGCGCCGAGCCGGATTCGCGTCCGCCGGTAATCGGCACTTCGATGGCGCGGCCTGACGGAAGCACGGAATCGGTGACGACGGCCATCGGATGGGCAAGGCGCATTTTTTCCGCTGGAATCGTGATGATGCCGGGCGAGCGTTCAGCGAACTCAGGCAACTCCTTGGTCAGGAGTTCTCCTCGTTTCAGAATCATGAGTGGCCTTGTAGCTTTCGTCAGGTCGTTCGCTTCCATGACCGCATCGCCATTCGCCGGCGATTCGACGGCGAGAAAAGTCTTCGTCCCCGCTGGCGCGATGCAGCGGCGGACGGCGGCGCTGCTGGTGTTGATGAACCAGAGGACGGGAAAGTTTGCGGGAGCAGCAGCGATATTCAGCGCGTCGAGTTCGACGTTGTTCGCGTCGTCGCAGACCAGCGCAGGGCGCGCATCCTCGCGCAGGCAGCGGATTGCGACGTTGGTCACGCGGAGGCCGTCGGCGTGGCGGACATAAAGTCCATAAGCGGGCAGGCGGCCGAACATCTGGGATTCGGGATATTTTGTGATCATCGGTTTGTCCGGCACGTCGTCCGTCACCCAGTCCGGTTCGCCGCCGCCCTCGTACTCCAGCTTGATGTCGGCGAGCGTGACGTTCCGCACGGGATGCCCCGGGATGCCGTTGATGGACGATTCGAACAGCGAATGGCTCGCCGTGATGTTGCGGAGGACCACGTTCTCGATGGTTCCCGGAACGCGCGGCTCCACCTGCCGCGTGTGTTCGCTGTTGCCGCCGCGATGGCCGAGGCGGATGAAGATCGGCGTGCGGACATTGGTCATCGTGATGTTCGATGCGACGATGTTGGAGAGATGCGAACCGTCCACGGATTCGATGGCGATTCCGGACAGCGGACGGTCCATCATGCGCGCGGAATCGCAACAGAACTGGCAATCGCGAAACTGGATGTCGTCAAAACTGTCGTGCGTTTCGGTGCCGATCTTGAGTGCGTTACAGGCGGACCAGATGCGGCAATTCTCAACACGGATGTCGCGCGACGGATGATCGTGGCCGGGCTCGCTGCTCTTGAGCACGACGCCATCGTCGCCGGTGATGATGTCGCAATCACGGACGCGTACGCCGATACAGGAATTGAGGTCAATGCCGTCGGTGTTCGGCCCGTAGAGCGGATTGCGAATGGTCACGCGCTCGACGGTGGCCGAAACGCATCGCTGCATGTGTACGGTCCACGAAGGCGAATTCGACAGCGTGATGTCGCGCAAGACGACGTTCGTGCAGCGAATGAAATGAAGGAACGACGGCCGTTTGAGCGCGCTATAATCGAACTGTGCGGTCTTGCGCCACTCCGGCCCTTTGTATTCGGTTGATTTCTTTTCCCAGAACGATTCGCCCTGCCCGTCAATGACGCCGCCGCCCTCGATGCCGATGTTCGCGGCACTGGTTGCATCGAGAAGATTGCCGGACGAATAATCGTGTATGGATTTGCTTCCAACGATCGTCGCCTGCGGCGTGACGACAAGCGTGACGCCCGATGCGAGCCGCAACGAACCGGCCAGGTAACGGCCCGCAGGAAAAACGACGCGACCGCCGCCGCCCGTCGCGCACGAATTGATCGCGCCCTGGATCGCGGCCGTGTCCAGCGCGACTCCATCGCCAACCGCGCCGCACGTCTTGACGTTCACGTCGGAGGCAGTTGCTAGAAACGCCGGAAGAATCAGGGCGAGCACCAACGACATTTTTCTTTTCATTCATCGTCTCCGATCTTTTCCAATCATTGGAAGATTCCGTCGCGCAAATTTCCAATCATTGGAAGCCGCGAATTCGCTTTTCTCTTTTGCGTGTGCTGCGCGATCCAGAGCGAGTGGACTTGCGACGATTCTGCAAGATTCGTTTTCATCGGGATTCAGTCCGTGATTTGCAGCTTGAGTTCGTCGAGGTAGATCACGCCATCGGCGGCGTCGGGCGTGGTCAGGCCGAGCCACTTGATGGCATTGAAGGTCGGAGCCGCGAACGGCAACGTGTGCGTGGTTTGCCCGGCGCGATTGCGGACTGTGAGTATGTAGTGCCCGGTGTTCTTCGCGCCGAGGTCGAAGCGCAATTCAAAGTGCGTCCACTCGCCCGGATCGAGTTTGCCGATTTTCTTGCCGTTGGCCTGCACCACACCGTCGCGGCCGATGCCGACTGCTGGCCCGGTCACGTCGGCATCGCCGCGCATCGAGATGTACATGTTCGAGGCATTCGTTGCGGGCTGTTGCACGGCAAACGTGAACGTGATCGAACCTTGCTTGAGCGCGCGCGGGGCGAAGTTGAGATAGGGATAGAACGATTTCGCGAGTCCTTTTTTGTCGGTGCATTTCAGGCATTTTTTTCCGTGCGTGCCGGCGATTTCGCTGGTGACGGCGAAGCCCGCATTCTTCGCGTCGGTGACGTGAAACACCGGTGGCTCGGCACCGTCTTTCATGAGGTTGAAATCGAGTTCGAAGTTGTTGAAGCGCGCGAGATCCTCTTCGCTCCAGACTGCGGAGGGCTTGCGCGGCGGAAAGTTTTTGGGCAGCTCGCGCCACGCGGCATCGCCATAAAGTCCGGCCTTGCGGAGTTCATCATCGAACGGAACGAACCCGATCTTTTTGCACGCGGGCGCGTCGGGCGGTAGTGAAAAATCGAACGCAGCCGGATTGCGGCAGCCGGGATCGCCGACGACGGAATTCGTGTCGTGTCCCGCGGCCTGCCACGCTTCGAAACTCTTGTTCGCGAACGTCAGCGGCGCGTCTTTGGCGAGCGTCCAATACATGTTGTCGCACAGCACCGGCGGCTTCGTGCCCGGCCCCCATTCTTGAGCGATGCCGAGCGTGTCGCGGGCGATGTAGATGTTCCGAGTGACCTCGAAAAAGTTGAACGGCCATGTTTTATCTGTGCTGCCGCGCCCGATGAATCCGCTGCGCGCGAACGCACCGATGTTGTTGCGAATCAGGTTGTCCGTGCCCTTGTTTTGAAAATAAGCGTACCACTCCACGTTATAGACCAGATTGTTTTCGACGACTGCGCCGCGCGATTGCTCGTCGAGATAGATGCCCGCGAAGCCGCAGATATACGGATAGGCGAACGTGCCGTGGATCAGGTTGTGGTGGATGTGCGTGTCGAGCGGGCCGAACTGGTAGATGCCGGCCGCATCGGTTTGATAGCGCAGGCCGAGATCGTGGAGATGATTGTAGGCCACGACATTTCCGCCGGCATATTTCTCGCCCTTCCACGTCCATCGCGCGTCGAGGCCGATCGCATCCCAGTGCGTGTCGAAAATTTCGTTGTGCGTGATCTGCGTCTGCGATGCGAACCGGTTCACGATGCCGTAGCAGCCGTGCCAGATCGTGCCGAGCCGGTGGATGCAATTGTTGTCAATCACCAGCCCGCGCACAGCGCACGGGCCGGTGCCCGCAGCCGCATCGCCAGGCGATGCCTTGAGCGTCGGCAGATCAGTCACGCCGAGCATCATCGCGCCCGCGCCGAGATCCCAGAAGTGACACTGCCGCACCGTCACGTCGCCGCAGCCGTCGGCCAGCTCCATCGCATACTCGCCGAGCTGCGAAAGCTCGCATCGCTCGAACGAGGAGTTGCGCAGGCCGCGCGCGCTGATCGCCGCGTCGAGATACATGTGCCCCTGCCGGTACGCGCCGTTGTATCGGTCCATGTCGCCATCGAGATGACGAAACGCCAGATCGCGAAAATGCAGATTCTCGATGAACGCGCCCGCCGCCGGATCGCCCGCGAATTCGATTATGCGCGACTTCATCACCGGCGCGATAACCTCCGCCGTCGCGAGGTCCTCGCCGGGCATCGGGAAGTAATAAAGAACTCCCGTGTGCCGGTTCAGATACCACTCGCCCGGTTCGTCCAGCGCCTCGAAGACGTTGCTGATGTAGAAGCGAAAATTGCGCTCCCAGAAATCCACCGTGCGGACATGCGCACTGTGGAAACGCAACACACGTTGCTCCGGCAAAACTTCCTTGATGCGATGGATCGTCGGCGTCCACGAGCACAGCAACACCACGTCCATGTCCTGCGGGTTGGTCCATTCCGGATTGAAATCGCCGGGCTGATATTGCAGCGCCTGCCGCGGGTCACCGCCCGGCTCGCGGCCCGTGGCGCGCAGTTCCTTCTCGCCGAAATTCGGATAACGCGCCCGCGTCCGCGACTGGCCGTTGACGAACAGAGAATTGAAAATCCACTTGCCGTCGCGCGCCTGCGGAATCTCAAGTTGAAAGAACGGCTTGCCCGGCGTCTGCTGCCACGCGCCCGTGAGCCGCACGCCGCCGCTCAAGATCGCGCGCTCGCCCGACGGCGACGCATAATTGACCGGCGCGTCCGCCGTGCCCGAATCGGCCGGCGTGAACACCACCGGTTTGTTCAGTCGGTACACGCCGCCGCGCAGCCAAACATTCACCGGCTCCTTGAGCAGTCCGTTTTTTTTCAGCGCGCGCACTGCATCGCGCCCGCGTTCGAGCGAAGCGAAAGGCTTGGCCTGCGAACCTGGATTTGCGTCGTCGCCATCGGTCGCAATGTAGAAATCCGCAGCCGCGGCGGAAGAAACGACGAGCGTCAACACGCTCGCAAGGATTCGGGCAATGCTAGTGCTCATGGCGCAATTTGTTTTCGCTTCATTCGATGTCTCCGGTCATTTCCAATGATTCACTGTGCTGATTTCCCATCAAGTGGAAATTCATAGGGGCCATCTCGCATTCAGACCTGGAGTGACGTTCGCCAAACTGCTTCCACACGTCCAGATCAGTCGCTTGCCATCGCCCGTAAATCAATAATTGACCTCGTTCACGAAGCAGCGGAATCGCTCATCAACGGGCAAGATGCTCTGAAAATTCACCGAGCAGGTCACGAAAACACCGCGCCAAAATCTCGCGCCTTACATTGATCGCATTGTGGTCCTCATTTCCGCGCGAAAATGGGCGGCCCGTTTGCACGGACCACCCTCATTCGCAAAATCTCAACCGGCATTGCGCCCGCATCCAGCGATCTGAGCGCGTTCATCGCTCATACAAACGCCGCGAGTTCATTCTCGGCGCTGGCCTGCTAAGTTCCCATCTGTTTGATTCTATCGTTGATTGTGGACAAACATCTTTTTCGTTTGGTTAGACATAGGCCAGAAAAAAGTCCATGGCCGTTCCGTTTGGAATTCTCAAGTAACTCAGGCTATCAGGGCAGGCTCTGTCCTTCATAAGGGATGGCAACGGGCGGGGGCGGAGGCAGTGGCGGAACAGACTTTCCGCCACCGGGCGCACCGGCTACGGTTTGCATGGCGAGAATGTAGGAGTTGCCGAATGCCTTGCCGGCGTCGGCGCCGGCGGCCTTCATCACGGCCTGCTGGATGACAGAGACGACGTCCGGTGTTGCGCTGGCACCGGGGCTTGCAGCGATGGCGCGGGCCAGGGCGACAGACAGTTCCTTGCTTCTGGTGACCATGATCCGAAAGACGCAGGCGACGACCGATCCGATGCGTTTGTCGCGCGTAACGGGCGGAAGGGCGGTATCCACGATCTTTACGACCACATCTTTAATGAGTATGGCACCTTCCAACACGGTGGCGTCCTTGGCCATAGCCTCCACCTTCGCCGGCTCAGCCGCGGCCTGCTCGATTTGTTCATCGGAGGGTTCGACATAGTCGGCGCGGGCGCAGTTTGCTGTAAGAGTTATCGCGGTAATAACCAGGCATATTGCAGTCTTCATGATGATTTCATTCCTTCCTAAGTATCGGTTGTTTCTTTTTCAAAAGTTGAGCGCGTGGGCTTTATCGTCCGATAAGTTCCAATCATTGGAAGCTCGCCGGCCGTGGTTTTCCAATCATTGGAAGTCGGCCCTGATCGTGCGGCTTTGGGATAAGTTCGATGGCCGGGCGGTAAGTTGATCAATAGAGGAGTTCTGCGCCGACCATGATGCGTTTGTCCACATAGTCCGCAGTGTTGATGTTTGAATCAGCGATGTCCAGGGATGCTTCAAAGTAGAGTTTGAGGAAGTTGGCGGGGGCGGTGTAGTCGATGCGGGCGTGAGCCTCAATCCGGGTGTCGGCACGGTCGATGGTGGTGTTGCCGTCGGGGACGGGATCGAGATAACTGTCGCGGCGATAGATGCCACGGACGGATAAGATGGTACTGGGTTTCCAGCGGTAGCCGGCACCGGCCCAGCCGCTGACATAGTTGAGGCCGTTGCCTTCGTAAAAGGAGGATAGCTGCGTGCCGTTGAGGCCGCCGCAGCGCAGGGTTACTTTTTCGGTGACATACCAGTCGGCGGTGACGTTGAAGTTGAAGGTGTCGAAACTTTCATTGCCGCTGGCGACGGGGCGGGTGTAGTGCTCGATACCGGCGCCGGCGTTGTATGCCATCTTATCAGAGCCGCGCGTGGTCGCGCCCAGGCGGGCGATGGCATAGGTTGCCGATCCGTCGGTTCCTTCCTGATTCTGGATACCTCCGTGAAGGCTGAGGAATGCGGCGGTCTTGTCGGTCATGAGATAGGCCGCATCGATCTGGCCCACCTGTCCGTCGAGGTCGAGGAACTGATCATTGGCATAGAGGACGTCGCAGTAACGGTACCCGAGGGTGAGCTCGGTCTTGTCGGTGAGGCGGCGGGTTGCACCGAGACCGATCTGGTTGATGTTGCGCTCCGCGCTGAGGGTGTGGATGTCCTGCACCATGCTTTCGGAAAGACCGGACGACTCCATGTCTGAGGCGTGCCGGTCGTAGTCCTGTACGTGACGGAAACTTTGAATGCCTTCGATGGTGAAGTGCTCGGGCCGTCCATATTGGAGGCTCAGATTGTCGCCCCACGAACTGAAATCCTGCGAGCTTTCCGATGAGTATTCGCGGCGGGACATGAAGGCGTTTCCTCGCAGGGTTAACAGATTGGTCTCGGTGGACGAACTCATGCGTAGGCCAAATTCAGGTTCGAAGAAGGTGTCGGCGATCTCGTTGTCGCGGGTCTTATAGACATTCGAATCATAGGTGGCGTTGATGTCGATGTAGGGGCTGAGTAGCCAGGACCCGACGCCGATGCCGTCGCCGGGATCGGCGGAGGCCGCAAGGGGCGCGAGCAGTGAAATGACTGTCGCGGAAAGACGGATTCGCAGCATGGTTGTTTTCATTTTTCTCACCTGTATAGTGGAACGTTTGAGGAAGCAGCATGTACCTGTTCAAAAGCGACCGAATCCCCCGCCGCCATCGGGAATCGGAAAATGGCCGGTGCGGAAGGCCATGAGCACTTCACCGGTTCGTTCGCGGCTTGGAATGGCCGCAAGCCGCGCAGGAAGGTTGCTGGCGACATTGCTGTCATTTCGCCCGTTCCTCCGCCCGCACCGGGAAACCTATCTGCTCATGGTGTGCATGATCGCGACCGAAGCCTCCATCGCGCTGGTTCAACCGGTGTTCTACCGCCACCTCGTCGATGACGCACTTGGCGCGAAGGGCGGCAGTGCCAGTATCCACCTGCTGATCGTCTATCTGGCAACGCTCGCCGCGCTGCGACTGGCTGCGGGTCTTGCCGGCATTTGGCGTCAGATCCAGCAGTCGCGCATCGTCCACGGCGTGACCATGGAGATCGAAAACGCGGTCTATCGCCGGTTCGAGACACTGCCCATGGCCTACCACGACCGCCACGCTGCCGGCGAAAGCCTGCGGCGGCTTTACGGCGATCCCGGGAAAGTGACAGCGTTTCTTGTCGAACTGGCGCCGTCCACCATGGAGTCCGTCGCGCGCGGCATCGCGGCGCTGGCCATCATCACCTCGACGCTGTGGTGGGCGGGGCTGCTCGCCCTCGCCCCGCTGCCGCTGCTCGCGCTGCTGGCGGTCTGGAGCGGCCGGCGTTTTCACCGGCTCTCCCAGCTTTCGTTTGCCCGCAGCAAGCGGCTTTATCTGCACGTGCTCGACACGCTGCGCGGCATCCGGCTGGTCCGCGTTTTCGGGCAGGCTGACGCGGAGCGCGCCCGGTTCGAAAAACTCCAGCGCGGTTTCCGCGACACTCAACTGCTCCAAAGCTACAACGACGCGTGGATCTCTCCGGCCATGGCGAACCTGTCGCGCATCGGCGGTGTCGCGGTATTCATCGCAGGGGCGGTTGCCGCCGTGAACGCGCGCATTTCGGGACGCAATGATTTCAGCCTCGGCGACCTGTTCATGCTGATGGGCTATGTCTGGCAACTGGCGCAACCCCTGGCGCGCCTCGGCCACCTCGCCAGCGAGATGGGCCAGATCGGCGCCGCGGCCGGCCGCCTGCGTTCGATCCTCGACGAACCTCCCGACTCGTCCGTGCCCACCGCGGGCGCACCGGAATCCACGGCGGCACCGGCGATCATTTTCGACGGCGTGGAATTCGGCTACCGCACCGACCAGAAAGTCCTCGGCGATGTTTCCTTCACCATCCGGCACGGCGAAATTGTCGGGCTCGTCGGCGTCAACGGCTCCGGCAAGACGACGCTCGCAAATCTCCTGTGCGGCTCGTACCGGCCGCGGCACGGGCAGGTTCTCGTTGGCGGCCGCGACGCCCATGCGATCAACGCGCAGCCGGGCCGCCGCCTCGTCGCGCTCGCGCCGCAGGACGCGCCGCTGTTCCAGCGCACCATCCGCCAGAACCTGACCTATGGCCGGCCCGCCGCATCCGAGGAAGAAATCTGGGGCGCGCTCGAAACCGTGCGCATGGCCGGCGCGATCCGCCAGCTGCCGCGCGGCCTCGTCGCGCGCGTCGGCGAAGGCGCCGACCAGCTCAGCGCCGGACAGCGGCAGCGGTTGTCGCTCGCCCGCGCGCTGCTTTCCGCCGCGCCCATCGTCGTGCTCGACGAGGCGATGAGCTGGATCGACAGCGAGGATCGCGCGCGCATCTGGGAACGCCTGCGAAACATGGAGCGGCGTCCAACTTTTCTGGTCATTTCTCATCATGAACAAGTGATCCGCGACGTGGATCGTATTCTTTTGGTCGAAGGCGGAACCGTCCGGCCAGCGCCGCCACCGGCGTGATTTCCAATGATTGGAAATTCCGGCGGCGCTGGCTTCCAATCATTGGAAAAGTCCGGCGCTCACGTGCCGGGCTGAATCCTCGTCTCCGGAAAAATTCCTATTTCGTTTGCGGCCTCGCAGAACCAGTGGGCCGCCGTGAGCGATTGTTTCCGATAAAAATTTTGTGCGACGCACGAACCCATGCACGGGTTTTTCATGAGGCAGCGGCCGCAGATTCCGCCGAGCTTTTGCGGCAGGTCGTCGCGGATCTGCCGGAGCACCGGATGCGATTCCCAGACCGTCGCGAGCGCGTCTTTGCCGACTTCGCCGAACACGAGTTCCTTCATGGTCGTGCCGATGCCGCAGAGCGCGTAGCGGCCGGTGGCCAGCACGCCCATGATGTTTTTCACCGTGCAGCGGCCTCCGCCATCGCGATAGAGCGTGCTGAGCTGGCGGAATGCGTGCGGCAAATCCGGATAAACGCGCATGCCCGTTTCCGGCCCGACGAAGTCCACGAGATCGCGGCCGACCTCCAGGATTTCCGGCAGCGATACCGCGTTGCCGCGCCGGTGCATCTGGTCGCCGCGCGTCGTCGGCTGCACGACATTCATCTTGAACGATCCCGCGCCGAGGCCGCGCGCGAAGCGCACCAGCTCCGGCATTTCGTGCCGGTTCTGCGGAATGAGCGAGCCGATGACTTGCGGCGACAGCCCGGCCTCCGCGAATTTTTTGATTCCGGCCACCGTCTTCCCGAACGAGCCTTTACTGCCACGGAACTCCTCGTGGACTTCCTCGCGGTGGCTGTCGAGCGACACCGAGACGAAAACATCGCCGTGATCTTTCAGCGCGGCGACGAGCGCATCGTTCACGAGCACGCCGTTCGTCTCGATGATCAGCCCGAACTTTTCCGCCTTTGCCAGCGCCACGATATCCATGATGCGCGGATGCAGCAGCGCCTCGCCGCCGGTGAGCTTGATCGATTTCAGGCCGAGCGGACGCGCCTCGTCCACGACCTGCCGGATCTGTTCGAGCGGCAGCGTTGCGTGCCGCGTGCCGTCGGGATCGAACGGCGGATTCAGCCAGCAATGTTTGCATGAAAGATTGCAGCCTTCCGTCAGGTACAAATAGAGCGTGGTCAGCGGGGGCGTCGTCGTCATGGAATCCGGCCTCCCGCTGCGAGGTAGTCGCGCAGGCACGAATCGGGACTGGGCGCATGAACCTCGCCGGTGATCGTGTAGGCGAGCGCCGGGCAGTTGCCGGTGCAATAGGATTGATAGGCGCAACCGGCGCAGTGCCGCGATTCGCTCAACGGCATCGAAGTGCGGTCGCGCATTCCGGCGAGCGCCGCAGCCTTCTGCCAGACTTCCTTCAGCGAATCGCGGTTGATCCTTCCCATCGTCAGGTGCGGCAGCAGCGTGCAGGGAATCATCGCGCCGTCGGCGCGGATGCTCATGCGCCAGAAAACGCAGCCGCAGCCCGTCAGCCGCCCGCACGACGGAAACGCCGGGGCGCAGTCGATCCGCGCCCGTTCCATCTGCCGCCATGTGCGCGCATCGGCAAGCGGGCCGGCCCGCGCGAGAATCCGGCCGGGATATTTTTTCTCCGCGGCCAGCAGCGCCTCCATCGCGGTGAAGCGGTCCTCGAGCGAGAGCGCGACATCGTCCTGGCGCGACCGGCAGGTGCCGAGATATGACGCGGCATTCGTTCCGAACGACGGCAGCCCGAGTTCGCCGAGGATGAAATCCGCGGCGGCCGCGATGTCGCCCACGTTGCGCCGGTGTACGGTCAGGCGCACGCCGACGGAAACGCGGTGCCGTTGCAGCGTGCGGATGCCGCGCACCGCGCCGGCGAAGGAACCGCGGCCGCGGAACACGTCGTGGACTTCGGCGCGCGATCCATCGAGGGAAATCTGCACCTGGTCGCAGCGGCCCGTCGTCGCGAGGAATGCGGCGATGTCGTCGTCGATCAGGCCGCCATTCGAGAGCAGCGAGAATCGCATGCGGTTTTTCACGACGCCGCCGAGTAGTTGTCGGAGGTCCGCGCGGATGAACGGTTCGCCGCCCGCAAGGCACACGCTCATGACGCGGCAATCGGCAAGCTCCTCGAAGAATTGCAGCCATTCCGCCGCGGGCAGCTCCTCGTAACACTCGCCGGGGTTGTCGAAGAAATAGCAGTACGAGCAACGCAGGTTGCACCGCGGCGTAATCTCGATGTCCACGGTTCGCGGCGTGGACATCAGCTGGTTGGTTTCGCTCATTCCGGTGATCCGAAAATTTTATGCGCTGTCGCGGCGCCGCGAGGCGTCACGCGGCGGCGTCCGTCGCGATGAATCCGCGCTTCGAGAGCATCTGGAGATATTCGGCGACGTGGTTTTCCACCTCGGCCGGCACGTCGTCGCAGCGCTCGCGCAGCGCACAGGCCATGCCCGACGCCGTATTGTGGTGGTCCAGAAGTTGCCACAGCGCCACGCCGACCGGGCTGATCCCGACCACGCCGCCGTTGGCCGGATTGAACAGGAGCGCCCAGCTGTCGAGTTCCTCGCGCAGCACGATGTCGGGCAGTTTGCGATAGGTTGCTTCAGTTGCCATGATCCTGACCTCCAGCCACGCGCTTTTCGAGCGCCGGCAAAAAATCCGCATTCAATGAAAAATCCAAAATCACCGACGGCACACTCCGCGCGAAATCGCTGAAGGTGCGAAACCGGCTCGCGCGAACGGCCGGATCGTGCTGGCCCGTCGCCATGATCGATTGATAGCCGAGCACCACGGATTCCATCGGCGGGCACGGATGGATCGCGAAACCAATATCCAGGTGACGCCGCAGGTGGACGATCAATGCGACCGGCCGCGGCACGTGATTCGTCGCCCGCTCCAGCTCGCCGTCCCGTGTCGATCCCATCGCGGCCAGCAGCCACGAACCGTCCGCCTCGCGCGTACAAACCGCCAGCTCGTCGCCGAAAACGCGCCGGCCCGTCTGCGCGATCAGCCGCATGACCGTGGTCTTGCCCGCGCCGGAATTACCGGTGAACAAAACCGCGCCGCCCGCCAGCTCCGCCGCGGACGCGTGCTGGAAAAGAATATTTTTGCCGTGTGCCGTCATTGCCCGGTTCGCCAGACGATGGCTTCCAATGATTGGAAGTTTGCCGCCTCGCATTTTCCAATCATTGGAAGTTTTCCTTCCATCATGTTTTGAAAGTGGCGATCGCGCCGTTGCTGCAATCCTGCGGGATCGTTCCCGATGAGCAGCCGATCAGCGCCGAGGTGCCCTTGGCGCACGATGAGTTTTGATTTGGCGACGCGCCCGCCCGGCAGCGCGGCGTGACGATCAGCGTTCCGTTGAAGCAATCGCCCATGCCTTCGCCGACGCCGAGGTCCATCACCACCGGCTTCTCATATTTCAATTTCTTCGTACTCATCTCGTCGTCTCCTTCATTGACTCTCTCCGCCCGCGGCGGCATCGCGCAACGCCGCGAAGGGCACACCAAGTTCCATCAGCTGCGACCGGACCGATTCCAGCGCCTCCGCGGCCTCCTCGTCTGCGATGCCGAACAGCCGGCCGATTCCCGCAACGATTTCCCGTTCAGAACGGCCCGACTCGACCAGGCGCAGAATTTCCGCGCCCGTCGGATTGAGTCGGATCATCCGCGCGTCATCGGCGCGGAGGATCAGCGCACCCGTGTCGAAATACTCGATCGCAAAAGCCCGGCCCTTCATCGCACATCTTCTCCCGCGCCCGTCAGCGCGAGCGCGGCCGTCGCGCGTGAACCGTTCCGCCGCCGGTACGGCGCGACCGCCCGCGCCAGCCCGTTTCGGCATCGCATGATGTAACCAAAGCAAGCGCCGCGCCAACCATTCGCAACTTTCCACTCGCGCCCCGGGCGGCAGGCCGACTCCACGCGGCCGATGATGAAGTCCGCCGTCGGCTCGAAATCGTCCGGCCTGTCGTTGCTGTCGCCCTGCGTTTGCACCGAGTTCGCGCGAACCCGGATAACCCGGTGGATGACGCGGCAGCCGCGCGATGGCGAATCGAAATAGATCACGTCGCCCTTTCGCGGCGGCCTTGAACCGAGCGGTTCGACCACCACCAGGTCGCGATCATGAAACGTCGGATACATGCTCAGCCCGCGATACATCGCATATCGGTCCGCCGCGCTGGCCAGCGACCCGGGCTGCGTTTGCGATTCGCGCGAACTTGCGGAACCGGCCGGCGACAATTCCGCGTCCGTGTTTCCGTTTCCGGTCAGACGACAAATCACATCGAGTATCCGGAGGCCGGCGTACCGGAGAAGAAATGGAATCACGAGCAGCGGGCGATCCAGCAAACCCAGCGAAAGCATCTGCCGCAGTCGAAACGCCGGACGGTCGTCGTCATCCGTGCGCCGGTCAACCGGGAGGCATCGCCTGCCGAGAAATCGCTGCATCGGCGAAAGCGATCCGATCGCCGGCTTCGGCATATCGAACATCTCCCCCACCCTGCTCAACATCAGTTTCGTGACCGCTCCTATTCCCCATTCGTTCGCCCGCGATGAAACCACGGCGAGGTCCGGCTTGCACCCGCGCAACAGCCGGCACGCATCCACCAGCGTATGCGGCGCGCAGTTCTGATTCATCGCCGAATGTGCCGCCAGATGGAGCAGCGCATCTTCCGCCGCCGGAATCCGCACGCGTTCATCGCCAAACGCCGGGTGCGCCAGGCTGCGTTTCCAAAGTGCATCGTGGTCGATTTTCACGAGGCCCGGATTCACGAGGCACCGGTGCGGCTCGACGCAGAGCCGGTGGTCGCCATCGATCCAGAAACCGTTTTCAAATCTTGTGCGCCGCGAACAGGGGCGGCCCTTGTAAAGTTCCACCGGCTCCGCGAGTTTTCCGAACAGAGCGCAAACACGTTCGTAGTCGCATTCGCGGAACAGGAGATCGATGTCGCCGCCGACGCGCGGCTCGTCATCGCGATAAATCGTGCCGTGAAACGCCCAGCCCTTGAGAAGCATCACCGGCACGTCCGCAGGCAAAATCTCGCTGATAAATTTTTGCAGCCACGCTTTCTGGCGGAGAAAAAGTGCCGTCGCTTCAAGCTGGCGCCGGATCATCGTTTCGCGAAGCGCCGCCGGCAGCCGGCCGATCAGTTCGCGCTGCTTCAATGCCGCAACGACGACCGGCAGAAGGTGCGCGTCCGGCAATGTGACCGCCGCCTGCAGCGCAGCCTCCGCATCGCGATCATCCGCCGGAAGCGCCGGGGCCAGGCCCGCGGCCAGATTCAGCGCCCATCGCAACCGCGCAGGCCGGTCCGCAGTGTCCGGGAGTCTGGTGCCTACCGGCATGCGACGCGGCTCCTCCGGGAAATTTCCAGCGCGGCAGATTGGCGACGGGGATTCATTTTTTTGAGGTCTCTACGGGGTTTCCAATCATTGGAATTTCTGGCAACCGTCATTTCCAATCATTGGAAATTGCCGGACACGACCGGATGCGAGGCGCGCGCGCCATCCGGCCCGTGTTCGATGTCGGCGGCAGGTGCATAGCGGCGCAGGCCCCATTTGCAAACGTATTTTGCGTAGCCGAGAATCTGGCGCCGCGTGGCGCGCGTGAAGACGCCGGAAAGCCCGCGGCGCGTGCCGGCATGTTGCGCGCGATGAATCAGGCAGGGCTCCGGCGCGTAGCCGACGCGCCAGCCCGCGCGCCAGAAACTGCGGCACCAGTCCATGTCTTCCATGTAGAGAAAATACCGCTCGTCCATTCCGCCGACGGCGCGCGCGGCTTCCATGCGAACAAACATCGCGCCGCCGGAAATCCAGTCGGCGTAGCAGAACGCATCACGGCCGGTTTCTTTCATCAGGTAGTGCGCCGGGATGGCGCGGAACGGGCGGAATTTTGCGAGGCCGAAATATCGGGCCAGGATGAATTGCGGAGGATAAAACCGGCGGAACGAGCACGTCGGCTCGCCCGCGCCGTCGAGAATCTTCGGGCCGAACATGCCGAGCTTCGCATCGCCGCCGAATACGGCCTGCGTCCTGGCAGCGATGCCGCGCGTGAGCGCCACGTCGGGATTCAGGATCGCCGCGTACGGAGTTTCGCCCAGCGCCAGCGCGCGGTTGACGCCGCCGGCATAACCGAGATTGCGCTCGTTGCGGATGAATTTCGCAGCGGGAAAAGCTGCGATCATCCGCCGGGTTTCCTCGGCGGAATAAACGCTGTTCGACGAGATGATGACGGGCGCGCCGGGCTCGAATTGCGCCAGCGAATTCATCAGCCCGTCGAGATGCGGCCGACTGAAATATTCGACGACGATGACCGTCAGCGGGCAGGAAGACGCGCTCATGTTTGCAACCTTTCAAGGTAGCTGCCAATCAGCATGGGAATGTAGTTTGCCGGCGCGGACGCCGCGCGAAACGTTCGTGCCACCACGATCGCCTCCTCGAGATCTTTCGTGTCGTTCACGGCGATGATGCGCCCCTGGCGTTCGAGCGCGGCCACGAGATCCTCCTGGCGGTCCTGCGACTCGCCCAGCTCCGGCCGGCGCGGCACGGCGATCACCGGTTTGCCGGCGGCGAGCCCCTCGTGGATGCTGCCCGCGCCACCCTGCGTGATCAAAACATCGCACGCGAACACAAGTTCCCTGACGCGCTCAAGCGGGATGAACGGCTCGCTGCGGCAATGGCTCAGATTGCAAACCGTGTATCCGGTCTGCATGAACACGTCCCAGCCCCGCCGCCCGGCGAGTTCATCCACGGCGCACGCCAGCCGTTTGAAGGAGTAGGGATTCGTCCCGAGAAGAACGACGATCACAGGACCTTTCCTCCGTAGGATGCGCGCGGATACCGGCCGCGAAGTTCCGGCCACTGGACGATGAACAGATCGGCGAAGCGGTAGAGCAGCGAGCCGGTGCGCGACAAGTCCCGGACGCCGGCCACCGTCTCCACGAAAATCAATTTCGCCCCCATGCATTTTCCGATGAGCGCGCACGCAATCGCGATTCCCGCGCCGGTCGTCAGCACAACGCTTGGACGAATCTTGAGCATCAACCTCACGCTCTGCGCCGCATTCACCGCATATTTCCAGGGGCTGACGTGCGGATCGGTCAGGTAGTGAATGGCGCGAGCACCGCGCGGCAACTGCAGGTGCGGCAGGCGGAACGTCGCCACATCAAATTCCATGGGCACGCCTTCGATGGCCTGCAACGCCTCGGTAAGGTGGCCGCCAGCGGAGCAGACGATGAGCATCCGGGGTGACGGCCTAGCCATGACACGCCTCCGCCTGCGGGCGCGCGGCGTCGCGGAATTTCACCGGATATCCGCGATGCGTGGCGTCGAAGAGAATGATCGGCCGCTCCTTTTCGAGATTGATCTTCCGCGCCAGTTCTTCGCTTGAGTGCACCATGTAGAGATCAAGCGGGAATCCGGCGATCAGCGCCCGCGCGCGTTCCTCGAACACACGCTGCGCCACGCCGAGTCCGTTCATCAAACCGGGTTGCGCCAGAAAGCGGATGTCGAGATCTGATGAAGTGGAGAAATTGCCGCGCGTGATGCTGCCATAGATCGAGGCCCGCTTCAGGCCCGCGCAGGGCCGGCTGCGCAGCCGCTCCCGCATCGTCTCGACATATTCCGCAAAATCGTCCCATCGCTTGTAAAAACCGAACCAGTACAGATCGTGTTTGAACAGCGCGAAGAGATGTCCGTTGAAGACCATGTTCGCGGTGTGCGCAAGCGCCAGCGCCGCACCGATCCGCCACGCGGCAGACTCCAGCGGCATCAACGCGAGCCATGCGAGCACGGCGAAGATGCACTCGACGAGAAGACGGTGCAGGACCTCGGCAGGGTTCATGTAGAGCATGCCTTGGAGCAGCCAGTAGCGGCCGATCACCACCGGCGCGAACATCCGCAGACCCTTTTTTTCCTTACCCATTCCAGCAATTCCAAAATTATGCCACGAGCCGGCGCACCTGCTCGCGGACGTCAGCCTTCGCTTCATCGAGCGACCGGCTGTTGTCGATCCGGTGCCAGCCGTGGACCGCGGCCAGGCGTCCGTAGAGCGCGATTTTTTCGTCGAGCAACCGGTCGTGCTTCAGTTCGGGACGCGTCGCGAGAATCGACGCCTTCGACCGGCTCACCCACAGCACCGGTCCGCGCCCGCTCACGCTCGCCGTCATCCAGCGGCCCCAGGCGTTCACCGCGAGTCGGTCGCAGCCGGTGTCGAGAATTACATCCGCGAGCGTGTCCCACGCGCTGCGCTCGAAGATCAAAATGCCCGCCTGTTTCCCCGCGAGCCGCGCCTTCATCGCCGCGGCGAGGTTCACATCCAGCGTCTGCAAAGCGATGAACGGATGGCGCAGGAACACGGCGCCCCGAAAATTGTGATAGCCGAAGGTGACGCCGTCGTGGACTTCGCGCCGGCTATGTCCCGTGACCCGCGCCAGCGCCAGCAGCGGCTTCGACAGGAAATTATTGAACCGCGACCAAACCACCTGCGCCGGAATTCCGCACGCCGCACATTCCTCCTGCGCCGTGCGCGCCAGCGTGCTCTTTCCGCTTCCGTCCGAACCGACGAAGGCGATGATTCCGGGGCAAGAATTCGCGGCAATTCCCCGCGCCGCGACCTTCGGCCAGGGCGCGCCGCCGGTGGTTTCCAATGATTGGAAATTCACGGCGCCGTCATTTCCAATCATTGGAACTTTGCGTTCGCCTGCGATGCCGGAAATCTTCACAAGGTCAGTTCTCTTCCAAGCGCGCGGCCCATTGCTGCGCGACTTCGGACCAGCCGGTGTAGCGCCTCCGCTGCACCAGGCACGCGTCGCGCAACGACTGCAGGTGGCCGTGATTCTGCGACAGATTTTTCATCGCCCCGCCGAGCGCGATGGAATCGCCCGGTGGCACGACCAGCCCGGCAGGCCCGACGGCCTCCGGCAAGCCGTCGATGTCGGTCACGATGACCGGCGTGCCGCATGCGATGACTTCCATGACGGAAACGGGAATTTCCGAGGGCACCAGCACGAAGGGCAATACGACCGCTGCGGCCTGGCGAATTTCGGAAACCAGATCGTCGCGCGACAGCCAGCCGCCGCGAACGTCAACGCGATCGGCAATGCCGATGCCGGAGAGACGCTGCCTCAGAGCTGTTTCGCCGTCCGCGTCCAGACCGCGGGCGAGAACGCGCAGCCGGATTGCCGGCGGCAGTCGCTTCATCGCGTCGAGTAGAACATTGAAGCCGCGGATGGATTTCGGACTTCCCACATAAAGAAATGGCTGCTGTCCGGCATCGGAACGATCCGCATTTTCCGCGGGCCGCCACTGATCGAGGTCGATGCCGGGCGAAATCGCTTCGCCCCGGATTCCCACGCCGAGCCGGTCGATGGTCCGCCGCGACTGGCAGATTACGCCGCGAAACCGCCGCGCCAGCCGCCGCTGCCAAACGCCGCGCGGAATCACGAGATTCCTTCCGTAGCCCCAGCGATCGGCCGGAATCAAATGCCGCCAGGCGCGGGCCATTTCGCCGCCGCTGTAGAGCGCGTAGGGCAGAAAAGCCCAGGCGGAGCGCGGGTTCAACGAAGCGTGCCAGCCGGCCGTCGCCAGGCTGAACGGCGAGACCGAAGTCACCACGCGGTCCGGCGCGATCTTCTTGAGCCAGCCGGAAATTTCTTCGGATTGCGTTCCGCGAAGCGATTTGAAACGGCGGACAGGCAGAGGCAATTTGCCGTCGTCGGCTCCATCCGTTGCCACCCAGACATCGTGCCCTGAGGATTTCATCTGTAATCCAACTTCCAGCAGCGTCAGCCACGGCTGAAGACGCAGCCGGGCCGAAGAAAAACCGCTTGAGAAAATGACGAGACGCATCGGATCAACCTGCTTTCATCCTGCATTCTCCCAGCCATGCAGCGGTTTTCTTCAGCATCAAATCCTGCGTGAAATCGCGGAGAAAGCGCTGGCGGGAAGCGATGCCAAGATCGCGTGCGAATTCCCGGTCGCGAATCAGCCTTGCGATTGCGTCGCCCATGGCGGCCGGATCGCCCGCGAGGACAAGCAACCCTTCGCGCTCGCCATTGATCGTCTCGATATTCCCACCGACCGCCGTGGCGACGACAGGGAGGGCCGCACGCATCGCTTCAAGCAGGGCGATGGAGTGACACTCGGACATGGAAGGCAACACGTAGATGTCAAAGGCCGGAAGGACCTCGCTGGCGTTGGAAATCCGGCCGGCAAGAATGATCCGTTCGGCATGCTTGCTCTTGCGAACCTCTTCTTCAATACGCTCCCGGTCGGGGCCGTCGCCAACGAGGACGAGTCGCGCCGACGGATGTTGTGTCGCAACCACATTGAATGCGCGTACCAGATGCATCTGTCCCTTGATTGGATCCAATCGTCCTACCGCGCCGATGAGAATCTCGCCGTCATGGACGCCCCAGCGTTGCCGCCACACAGGTCGCTCAGCCGCGTCTATCGCGACATCCTCGATCGCATTCGGGATGACCGTGATCTTCTCCGCCGGGACGCCCTTGCGAACGAGGCTTGCTTTCGCATGTTCTGCGACAGTGACCACGGCCAGGGCGTTGCAGCGGAGGAAGCGTTCCGTGAACCGATCATAAATGTATCCAACAAAGCGGGTGCCCAAATTCACGGCGTGATACGGACCGTGATAGGAACAGATCACCGGAATTCGCGGGCGGGCGAAGAACTGCGCCAGCCAGGCGACGAAGTGAGCGTTGAAACCGTGTGTCATCAACATGTCTGGATGCCGGGTGCGAATTTGGGTAGCGATGTGCGAAACCCACGAGCGATCAAGCCGCCCGTGCGTTGTGATGCGCGTGTGCGAAATGCGATTCAACCCCTCTTCGTCTGCCGACCAACGCGGATCGAGTATGCAGAGACCATGCGACGAAATGCCATGCTGTCTCGCCATGTGTTCCAACCCCTGAACATAACGGCTACCCCCACCCACCAGAAAACCCCAGTGGAGTTGCAGAATATTTAGAGTATCTCGCATCAAGCGCCGGGTGTCCTTTTCGGCTTGGAGGCCTCCACAATCAACGTGTGGGGTGTGGCAAAATCTGTTTCGAACTCCTTCAGGAGGCATTCGCGAAACATTTCCGGATAATTTGTCTCTTTCACCGGGTTGCACGCGTGCAGGGCGGTGAAGCCGGTCTTAGTCATGATTTCATCCAGAAACGAGTAAGTTAGTATCGTCAAATGCTCCTGCCTGCAGAAAATCAGATTTTCGAATCGTCCGCCAATGCTCGTTCTCTTGTCTGGGAAGTCACCAAACCACTCCTTGTCTTTTTCGACAAATTTGGTAATGGCCGAATCACCATTCGGCCCCCCAACACGATATGCGCCGCCCGGCTTCAAGCAGCGATACACCTCCCTGAAGTGGAATTCGATGTCGGGAAGATGCTCGATCATGTGATGCGAATAGATTGAATCAATCGAATCCGTGTGAAAGGGCAATGGGTTCCTCAAATCTGCCCACACGTCTGCTTTTCCCGAGAAGATATTGGCATCCACTTTTATCCAGCCGTCAAGATATCTATCGCGTCCCGGGCCCAAATGGACTCTCACGCGACCTTCTTGTGGTGCCCGAAAATGTCTATATAACTTGCCATTTGCCTTCATAAGCGGTCCTGCGACCGTATAGAATGCTGCTTTGGCTCTACGACTTAACATACTTTCTCCTTTTCTCGACACCTGGCATACGGCTTATATCACTATGCCCGGACGCCGATCGCGCCGCGTCGGTTTCAAGGACAACTTAGTAACACACTCTCCAACGCCGGCACGGTATTGTCGGGTGCGTGCCGGGACAGGACATATTGGCGGGCGTTCGCACCGATATGCCGGCGCAGCGGTACGTCCGATAATAGACTACGAACGACCGGTGCCAGACAAAGGGCAAGCTTTAGCGCGTCCTCTCCCGCAAGTTCCACATCCAGTGGGTCGGGCAGGCGGCCGAGTTCGTGTGTCTTGATGATGCAATCAGGATCTATGCCGAGCGAGACAACCGGTACACCGTTCATCCACGCCTGCAGAAAAGTGTTGGGGAATCCCTCGCGATCCGATGTATTGAGGAAAAGACATGTGCGGCTAAACCATCCTTCTGTCTGGCCGGGCGGAAGCTGCCCAAGGAAACGCAAGTTCGTGATGGTCGCAGCAGCCTCTTCCCACTTCGCGAACTCTTCCGGGGAAGACTTGTTCATAGCCATGGCGAATGAGACCTGAGGAAGCAAGCGTGCCATCTCCATGACGACGCCGGGCCGTTTGTTGACCGTCGTATTGCCGACCCACAAGACATCGCAGAGCACATTCGTCCCGTCGTTCGAACTTCGGGCCTCACCGGATGCCTCGACAGACTCAGCGATATTCGGAATGACGTGGACTCGACGGCCGGTAACGTCGCGCAGGCCGGACGCCTGGTCTTCGGTTTGTGCAATCAGGATATCGGCAGCACGCAGTCCAAATGATTCCAGGCATTGCGCGCTGCGCGGAATGTGACGGCGATGTTTCTCTTTCCGGTATGTAGTCTGTCCCCAAGATGCGAGCCTGCGCTTATAGGTTTTACAGAAGACCGCCATCAATGATAACAGGTGCGCGGGAACTTTCAGCACATAATAATTCGCATCAGCTCTCTGCATTGCCCGCCAGAGTGCAAGCCATGCCGCCGGCAACTGGGTCTTATGCCCGCCCAGATAGGAAAGATTCACCGGATAGACAGGAAATAGAGGCTCAGCTGAACTCAGTTCCTTCGAAGGCAGACCAGTGATGAACGATACTTCCCATCCTCGTTGCTGGAGTCCACGCGCGAAGAGAAAGAACTGCCGCTCCGCCCCGCCGGCACCAGAGGAACCCGGCACCAGTAGCGGGTAAGCAAACGGTGAAACAAAACAGATGCGACGCCTGGCAGGATTGCTCATGATGACTGTTCCAAGGACTGGATTTGAATGCCGCGACTATCGACCGGCACGGCGACTTCATCTTCCTTCAGAAGGTAGTGAAATTGATTGCCTTGGTTTGACCGCTCGACTCGCATCCCAGCAGGCACAACAATCCGGATATCCCCCCTATGGCTGCTAAGCGTGATACCCTCCAGATCGCGCGCGGTGGCTTGTCGGTAACCTGAAACAGGGTCACTTATCCCGCGAATGGTCAACACGGCTGATCTTTGATCAACGGTCCAGTCGAGATGGTCCCGGGAAACCACATAGCGAAGCAGGCATGAGGTCGGACAAACCCAGATACTATTCGTCTGCCCGGCGAGTGCCGAGAAGGTCTCCATAACAGCTTCACGATTGGTGATGGCACAATCTCCATCTGACTTGCCAAAGTGGGTATAGACGATGGTCGCAGCCTGACGTCGAATAAGCTGATCGAGGCGCGATGCTGAGAGTATTTCGGCGAGATGGATGAAGCGATCATTCCTTCCGAGACGCGCACCATGGCGCATGAAACTCCAGAATCGCGTGCCGTCACGCGCGATCACAGGGCACAAAAGACGGTTGCCGCGATAGGTGGAGTAACGGCTCGAGACCCGGGCGAGGACCAGTTTGCCGATGATGCCAAGGCAGCTACGCACAACCAAAGGTTCCATGCCGCAGGGATGTTGGAGTATTTCAAGCAACTGGGCTGGCTGCACCCGAATATCTTGTCCCCATATTGGCGTGAATCCGGCGAACCACAGAAAGCGGATACCAAACTTGGCTAGCTGGCTGGCGTGGTAGTACCGGCTGCCCGGCGCATCGCCCTCGCCAGTGAACATACTAAAGCGGCTCCTCGAGTGATTCGACCAGATATCAACTTTGATGCCTTGCGCGGAAAGCGCATCCAAGGCTTGCGTCAAGGCGGGAGCGCCTGATTCTTCCTCGTCGAGTTCGGCGAAGGAATGGATGGTGTCAACCCGGCCAGCCCGCACCATGTCCGCAACGCGCGCATCCAGTTGGAGGGACTCGTCCAGAAATGAGACAAGGCTGCGCGACTTGAGGAACAAGCCATCCGAGATATGCAGACCTCTGCCACTCGCCGTGGGCATCTCCTCCAGCCAGTCGTGAAAACGGACATAGTCTTCCATATTTCTCGTGCTGTCCGGATCGCTGCAAATCGCAAGCGCCGCCACGTATGGGAAGGGATATTTCCGCAATTGAATCACGGGAGTTTCTCCCAGACATAGCTTGGCGTAGGCAGGCGGGCCGACCAGTCCTCATAGAGAAGCCCGAGCGACAGCCTGCGTTCACAAGACCGCAGATAGCCTCGCCCGAGAAAGTGTTCTTGGAAGCGGGCGCCTTTCCATTTGAAACCGGCCGGCTGCCCGAACCATTGGCAGATTATTCCATTCGCCAGCGGGAAACTGTTGAGGAAAAGACCCCGCCCATCCAGATGCGCCAACACCGGCCAGAGGCGCCGGCTGTAGTAACGCCAGTCGGCGACCTTGAGATAGAGCCTTCCGCCGGGTTTCAGGCAACGCACCATTTCGGCCAACGCCCGATAACTGTTGGTATATTGGATTACCACGCGGCTGTGGATCCGGTCGAAGCTTTTGTCAGCAAATGGAAGATGCTCGGCACTGCCGGTGACCACCTCCACCCGCTCGCTGGCCCGCGTCGCGACTCTGGCCAGGGCGCAGGCGATGGGGTTGGGATCCATTGCCACATACTGTGCCGGCCACCTGCGGGCGAGCGCGAGCACGGTTTGTCCGATGCCGCAGCCGACGTCCAGCACGCGGCCGGGCGAACCGTTCATCCAGACATCATGTGATATGGCCTGAGACCGCGCCTGATCTTCGCGACCGGCAAACTCGCGCAGATAGTAGAAGAGTTCGCGGCTGCCTCCAGGGGCCAGACGGTCAGACCATTCGGCCAGATGATCATGCTTGCGCCGGAGCTCCGCCTGCGCCAGCGCAGCAGAGTTATGGAGGTTATTCCGGAAGGCCAGCAGATCGCGCAAAGCCGTCTCGTCCGCCAACAAGTCCGTCAGCAAGCTATCTGTGGCATCAGTCATCATTGTCGTTGCCGGGCATTTGCAGTTAGGAAAAGGTCTGCGCCAGGCTTCCAATGATTGGAAACTCCGGCAGCGGTTGTTTCCAATCATTGGAAATTGTGGTGGCAAGGGGCGTGATCATGCGAGGGCGAACTCCTTATCCGCGGGTTGGGAGGATCCCGATTCGCGATAGAAGTCGCGAAGCTGTCCATAGGTGGCCTCGATCGAATAGACGTCGTTCACCAGGGCGCGGCAGGCGGCACCCATTCGCGCCTGGAGATCGGGCTGGCGGAGGATAAGTGCGAGCCCCTCGGCAAGGCTTTCGTCAGCGTCGGCCACGAAGCCATGCCGGCCATCCTTGATCGCGATACAATCGAGTGCATTGTGCGTACCCACGACGGGAATCCCGGCGGCGAGGGCGTCGAGTACGCGACCGCGGAACCCACCAGCGAGGTCTAACGGGACACATAGCACGCCGGCCCGCGCGAACCACGGTCGCACATCCTGAACAAAGCCCGTCACGGTTACATTCGTGCCATCATGCAGCCGACAAATGGACTCGGGAGGCGAAGTGCCGACCACCAGCACCGGGGGCCGTACGCCGCCCATCCGCTGTACGACGATTGGATAGATCCTGTCCCAGAAACGCCAGAAGCCTGCCTGGTTCTGTTCGGAACCCATGTGACCATAAAAGAGGATCGCGGGCGAATGTTCCGTCTTCTTCGTTGCAACGCCGGGTGTCGGACGGCGACCCATCGGAATGAGTAGATGAGTATGTTCTGGGAGATGCTCGCGAAAGACATCCAGATCATGTTTGCTGATGGAGATGATCATGTCGGCAAGTGCAGTGCGTTCGAGTTCCATTTTCTTGAAGACGGCCAGACGCCGGCGGGCCTGCCACGGTAACATGGCGCCATGGTGATGCCGGGCTTCCTTTGTCCGCTTCTCGTACAGGACATCGATGGTATCAATGACCTTGAGCGTTCCGGGTCGTGCGTGTCGCAACAACGTCGCCTGATAACAGAATTCCACCTGGATCGCATCATAGGACTCGCGGCGAAGAAGGCTGATCAACCCGAGTGATATTAGCGGGTTCCACGTGTAGAAGTAATGCCGCTCGATGCCGGTAAGGATCGATGCCAACAGAAACGCGAACCCTGCAACCTTGCGGCCAACATACGATCTGAACGGTTGCTCGATCAGTATCGGCATCGCACCCAGTTCCAAGATACCAGCTTCGTTTCGGCTCCATGCATCAGTCGACGCGAGCAGACAGGCCACGTGGACCTCATGGCTGAGCGCCAGACAGCGGACCATTTCAATAACCCGGTCGTGACTGGCCATGGTGTTCGGGAAAAGTTGGTCGGGATAGACGACGAGAATTTTCATGTCAGGTCACGGCGAGTTGACGGTAGAGGCTGATAAACCGGGCAGCGATGCTGGACCAGTCGAAGTGGTCATATGCGACAGATCGCGAAAGCAGCGGTGGGCGGGTGCCCTCGACAACGCGCCGAAGTTCGCGCACCCATGATTCGTAGTCGAAGGGTTCGACCAGAATACCGGAACTATGCCTGGCGAGAAGGTCGTCGACACCACCGACGCGAGTGCACATCACCGGCGTTTCGCACGCCAAGGCGTTCATCACCGTGACCGGGCCACCTTCCGCCTTGGATGCAGAAATGAAGAGATCCGAAGCTTGCAACACCGAGCGGAGCGCCGCATCGTCAAGGAATCCAAGAAGGCGAAACGCACCGGCAGGCAATTTCCGGCCAGCCTGTTCGAGTAGATGGTTTGTATAAGACGGATCTCCATGCCCAGCTATCACGAGACAGTATCTGGCCCCGACGGGAAGCTTGGCCAGTGCTTCAATTACGCGATCGATTTGCTTGAGCGGAACCAATCGCGAGGCCATTGATAGCACACAGACATCAGCGGCGAAGCCCAGCTTGGTGCGCGCTTCTTGCTTCGAACCCGGGCGAAACACCGAGAAAGAACATCCCATCGGAATTTGTTCGCAACGTATCGCCCCGCAAGATTCAAGAAATCCGATTTGCCGTGAATTCTTATACACGATCATCTTTCGGCCAAGACGCCGGATGCTTTGTTCCCACCGCCAGTATAAGAGACTTATCGCAACATTGCGGTGAACCCTTTTCTTCGCGCGCGCGATGTCCATGGTTGCACTATGGTACTCAAGCAAGTAGGGCCGATGCGCCTGGCGACCAAGCAACCGCTGAGATAGAGCCTCAAATGGGCTGTTGACATGCATGACATGATTTGCGGATGAACGCACAAATCTCCGGGCTAGTTCTTCTGACCAGACATAGCGCTGAGGCCGGAGGCCATAGAGTTGCCAGGTTGCCCGCGCCGGAAAGAGCGTGTGCGTCAACCGATCAGTCACAGACCAAGAAACGGGTTGGTCAGCGCGCGGATCGGGTTGCCACACTTCATACTCGATCTCCGAATCCAATTCGACGACCGCGCGGCCGAGAAGGTCGGGCCACTCCGTTCCTTGCGTGCCAACCCACCCACCGGACGTCTCGGCATGGTAAAGGGGTCGCTCGTCAGGTGTTTTGCCACGGTAAGCCGGCGGATGATAAAGCACGTTGATGACTCGGAGGGAACGCATCGGAGTTATTTCCGTATCTCATTGTGGCAATAGCGGAGAAGCCCCACCGGATTGAGCCATACGGCCATGCGGTTGTAATCAACTATCGATACTTCACCAAGCATGATCAGGCCGCCAATGTAGGTGACTGTCACGAACAGACCGTCGCGAACGAGTTCCAGCAGACCGGTGGTTGGCAACAAACGGCCCGCCACAGTCGTGAATGCGGCGGCGGCCACACCTGCCAAGGCGTGCCACATCAGATGCCGGTTCATCAGAATCCCCATTTTCCGCCGGCAGGGAAGTCGATACAGGATGCTAGCAATAGCCATGGATGTTACACAGGCCACCGCCGCTCCTCGGGCTCCAAGCCCGAGCATCGCCACGCCGCCAATCCGATCAGGGATGAAGAGGACATTTAACAGCAGATTCAGGCCGAGAAAACCACCGCCCAGCAGACAGGCCATCTTTGATCGTCCTGATGCAGGCACCAACTGGACATAGGGCTGCGTGACTGACGAGAGATAGCTAAACCAGATCATGATGGCCAGAACCGTTGGTGTCACGATCATGAAATCCTTGCCCCAAAGCAGGCGGGCCAGCGGAACCCGGTCCAGACAGACGAACACGGCTATCGGCAAAAGGAACAGGGATAGCAGTCTCTCCGCATCAAGCGTCATCAGCCGCACATCATTGATTGCTCCGGTGGCCAGGGCGCGTGACATGGTCGGAAACAACAATGTGCTGGCAGTCGCGGCGAAAACCAGCAAGTTGCGCGCCACGGATAGCGCCACGGCATAGTGTCCCACTTCGGTCGGTCCGCAGAACCAGCCAATCATCACAATATCGATATTTTCAACCAACTTGGACAGCAGTCCGACCAGCATGAACGGCAAAGCAAAAGCGGCGTAGGAAACATAGTCTTCGCGGTCCGGGCGGCGGATGGGCAGACTCCGTCGGGCCATCCAGCCGAGGAAAAGCAGCATGCTTAGTGCGGCAAGGACATGGCTCCACGCCTGCCAGAGGAGACTGACCCCAGCCAGGGCAAAGAGCAGCCTCGCCAGAGCTAGTACTACGCTGTACGCAATTTCGCCTGACGCCTGCTTCGCGCTTTCCTTCATGGCCGAGAATGTGATGAGCGGCACGCGGGCCAGATTCTCCAGAATCGAGGCGAAACCAATAATGCCGATACACCACTGCTGCATCGTCGAGACCCGTCCATTATTACTTATGACAAGTGCCACCGCGATAGCCGCCACCATGACAATGGACAGGGCCGCCTTGACAACCAGATAGGTTCCTACGCATTTGCCAAGATCCCGGCCCTCTGAGATACGCTTAATATGGGCCGTTCCGAAACCCAGTTCAGAGAAGGTCTGAAACATGCCGACGAAGGCAATGGCATAGCCGATACTTCCGATGCCTTCGGCCTTGAGCGTTCGCGCCAGCACGAGCGAGGAACAAATGCCGACAAACTGGATCGCGAACCGCGCGCCTATCAGCACCTGATATCTGATTACATCCATGACGAAAGCCTAAAAGAGCCGAGAAACGCGGCGGCCCATTCGTCCACGCAAGCCGTCCAGTACGCCCAGTTGAAAGACCAGGAGCCTTTTGGCAAAAGTGCCGGCCAGTTCCCGCCAGGTCGTTGCATGAAGCATGAAGAGCGTCGCAAACACCTGCCTGGAACGGCCGCGTTTGCAGACAAAATGAATCTTGTTGCGGACAGAGTAATATAGTGCCCGGTTGCTGTGTACGCCCATCGTCCTTCCGTGGTGGTGGAAAACGACAGCGGCAGGGTTATAAACAATACGGAAACCGCGCCGCAGCGCACGAAGGCAGATATCCGCTTCTTCAGAGTACATGAAATAGGATTCATCCATGCCACCCAGTTCGTGATAGAGGGATGCGCGGATCATAAAGGCCGAGCCCATCAAAAACTCAACGTCCCGCTGGCTATCGAACTGACCCACGTCCGTCACATTGCAGCCCTCTTCCCGCTTTTGCAGTGTCGCGTTGTCGAAGTATCCGCCGACCGAATTCAGCCGTGGCCCGCTGCCCAGATAAATCTTCGGCCCGACCAGACCCACATTCGGTAGGGCGAATGGTTGAAGCAACGCCGCGATTGCACCCGAGGCAAGAGATGCATCGTTATTGAGGAACAGATAGAATTCTGCAGAGCATTTTTCCTGCGCGGTTACTACGCCAGCATTGCAGGCGGCGGCAAAACCACTGTTGACTTCACAGGCCTTGAGGCAGACACCGGGCAGATGGCAAAGACCTTCAGCCAGTTTCGCCGGCACGTCGCCTGGTGATCCGTCGTCCACGGCTATGACCATCACGCTGGAATCTCCGACGGAGACCACCGCCTCACAGGCTGCAATGGTGTCCCGCACATTGTCGTAGCTCGGAATGATGACGGCAACACGCACGTTCATAACGACACTAACTCCGCATCCGGGTCCTGACGTTCTGCCGCCGCTGGGCGCGCGACATGGTTGGCCAGCGTGCTTCGGTATGTATCGACAATCCGGGCGGCGATTACCGACCACGAAAAGTGTTGCTCCGCTGTGGAGCGGCAATGCGGGAACCCGTGCTGATGACTTAGCATATGATCGACCATCGCGGTCACATCCGCGCCATCGCGCGGTATCAGACCGAGTTTGGCAGCGTCACCTGCCGGCAGTTCTCCCAGATAGGTGTTGACTGATGGCACACCGCATGCGGCCGCCTCGATAGAACTTACATCGTAGCCGCCAGCGAGAAACGCCGGCACGACATACACGTCTGCCGCCTGATAATACTTCACTATTTCCTCGTGAGACACGCGACCATGCACTATGGCCCCAATTTCGCGCGCCCTTTCATACAGCGGATCGTGGGTTCGTCCACCCACCAACAGCAATTCCAGCGGATGTTTCCTTCTTAGGTTCTGGAATGCATCGATAAGATGGTGGACGCCTTTCAATTCGTAAAGATAGCCGACATAAAGGATCACTTTCCGGGAGGGATCAAGGCCGAGTCGACGTTTCGCCTCCTCGCGATTGGCCGGCCGGAATTGCGCAAAGTCCAATCCGACCGTCATGAAAGTCTTGCCTGCCATAGGATTGACGCCATCGAGGTAACGCTTCTCTTCCCGACGGAGATAAAAGAAATGGTCCACCTTCCGCAGAAAATGGCGCTCCAAGGCGAAATCCGCCAAGGAGCCGGCAAGACAGCGTCCACCGCAAAACGGGCGGAAATCTCCGTGATTTTGAGCGATAACCGGAGCGCGCCCGCGCAGTCCCTGAATAGCTTGAAAAAGCCGCCTCGAATGAATGGCGTGGCTATGTAACAGAATCGGGCCTGTCTGTGCTGCCAATTGCAGGGCCTTGATAAGTTCCGGGCTGTACTCACCGAGAACAGGCTTGGTGGTGGATGGAAACAACCGGGCCGTGAATGCCGGGAAATCCTTTGTTCGCGGTTCCTGTATGCTTTTCTCCGCCCGCCACAGTTCCATACGCCAATCCGGAGCCGCCAAATGGATTCGCTCGGCGATGCTGGCGGCCCACGATGACCAATAGAAACGGTCATCGTCCGCCGCCGGATATGGATTACCATACGACCGACCATAGAGATGAATTACACGCGTCATGAAGCTCGCAGTCGTGTTGCTGGCAAATCTTCCGCCACTGATGTTCCCCAAGACGGAACAACCTTCGCTCGGGCCGCTTCACGGCAGCCGACATTCTCCGCAATGAAGCACAGCAAAGTGACGAGAAAGAAAATACGACTGGACGGCAGATGGAAACCGGTGATCGAGATGGTGCTCATATCCACCATGATCGCGCCGGCGCAGAAGACCTGCAGCGCCCTGTTGGCCATTCGTGTCCCAGACGCCCCCAGGCCACTCCGGTTCAGCAAGACCGATAGGACTGCCCACCATAGATTGATGAACAACAGGAGACCCAACACGCCGCTCTGCAATACAGTATTGAGAGCACCCAGGTCGGAATCCTCGTGGAGATAAAAGCCCGATGTGAAGCCGTATCCGAACAGAGGGCTCCCGCCAATTCCACCGAGCAATTTTGGAAGCTTATCATGCAGACGCACATCAATCGATGAATCGGCGACAGCGGCTTGTCCCTGACCATATACCATGGCGCTGTTCACCCGGTCGTGGATAAAGGACACAGTTTCATCCCGCGAATCGCCCATCACCATGAAGAGAGCGCCTACGACAAGGCCCCCCAGCATCAGGAATCGTTCCAAGTGAGACCGCTGCGCCACAACGGCAACGCCAATCCAGATGACCACGTAGCTGACCATCCAGATTCGCGTACCTGAGGCAACTGCCACAAGCATGGCAAGCAAAGCCAGCAGCCCGAAGACGGCACGTGGCAGGACGCCAGCGGACCGTTGCCAGTAGAAAAGTGCGAAGCCGTACAGGCAGAAAAGAAATGCCTCAAACATGGAGATCGTCAGTCGCGAAGGCATGATGGATAACTTCATTTCACTGGGATAGTCTGAGCCTGACAGCATTGGTTCCAGCGGTTCACCCGTATGAAACCTGTAGAGTTGAGCCGCGGCCAGCACCACGATCATTGGCATCAACACGACGGCGAACCTTCGAAAATCCGATGCTGATGGCAGCAGACGCGGCATAGAGAAAAGCAGAGAGAACGTAAATAGCCGTCGCAGCTCGCGGGCTAACTCACCCAAGCCGAGCGGCTCCACAACCATGGAAACCATGAACATCATGAGCAGATACGCAGCCAGCCACGTCACCGGTTTTACAAAAAGAAATGGTCCCGCGCCCTGGCGCTTGAGTGCTTTCACAATAGCGATGGCGAGGAAGAGATCAATGAATGTGACATCGATGAATCCGATCAAGTGATATGTCGCCACGTTCTGACCGCTGGCCAGCAATCCGGTGAACAGATTTCCAACGCGACTGACGATGCAGAATGCAAAGGCAAAGAAGATCGCATTGCGGCGGGACACGGCAAAGCAGATAAGGACCACCGCAAAGAACAATTGGTTGATGAACGGCGGGGCGCGATAGACCGCAATGATGCTGCCCAGAAGCATCGCATAGAGCATGAAGATATCCCGCCACAAACCGGCGTTGTCGTTGGGGACCGCTCTGGCGGACCGTCGGGATGACGTCGCGGCGCCATCGCCGGGTCCGATACTCCAGCCGGAAGTTGTCCTAACTGAATGTTGAGGCAGGGGCGTCACAGGTAATGTTCTTCCACGGCGCCGCCGCGCCGGTATGAGTGACCGAAACCAAGCATGTAGGCCGGCCTTTTCATCGGGTTGGACCCGTATGCAGCCATGCCCTCATGACCGTGCAGTAGGCATGGCACTTGCGAACTTATCGTCAAACGACCTGTGGCCTTCATATTCAGAGTTTCCAATGGTTGGAAGTTGTGCCGGCCGCCTTTTCCAATCATTGGAACTCAGGCTGTGCGGCAGCTTGTTCCGGGATCAGAGGCGACCGTCTACGGTGGCGGCATCAAGGACACCCTTGATGTCGAAGATCACGACATTCTGCTTGCTGAACTTGGCCAGCGGGAGATCGCGGAACTTATCATGGGCAACGGCGAGTACGATGGCATCCATCGTGGCCTTCTGGTCATCGGTGGGACGGTTACAGAGTGTCAGGCCATATTCATGCAACACTTCCGCGGCGTCGGCCCACGGGTCGTGAACGCTTACGTTGCAGCCGAAGTCTTGTAACTCGTGGATGACATCGATAACCTTGGAGTTGCGGATGTCGGGGCAGTTCTCCTTGAAGGTAATGCCGAGCACGAGAACGTTAGCGCCATGGATAAGATGGCCCTTCCGGGTCATCAACTTTACGACGCGGTTGGCGACCTGGAGGCCCATGTTGTCGTTTAACCGGCGGCCCGACAGGATGATCTCAGGATGATAACCGAGAGACGTGGCTTTGTGTGTCAGGTAATACGGATCGACACCAATGCAATGGCCGCCCACCAAGCCGGGCCGGAAGGGGAGAAAATTCCATTTTGTTCCCGCGGCGGTCAGCACTTCAAGCGTATCAATACCCATGCGTTCAAAGATGAGGGCGAGTTCGTTCACAAAAGCGATGTTGATGTCGCGCTGCGAATTTTCGATAACCTTGGCGGCCTCGGCAACCTTGATGGTTGGGGCCAGGTGCGTGCCAGCGGTAATGATTGATTGATACAGCGCATCGACAACGAGGCCGACGGCTGGAGTGGACCCTGATGTTATTTTTTTGATTTTGGTAACGGTGTGAACCTTGTCGCCCGGGTTGATGCGCTCCGGGCTGTAGCCGCAGAAGAAGCCTTGGTTGAACTTCGACCCGCTGTTCGTCTCCAGGACGGGAACGCAATCTTCCTCGGTGCAACCGGGATAGACGGTGCTTTCGTATATGACAAGCGCACCGGCCTTGAGCGCCTTACCAACGGTCTCACTGGCCCGCACCAGCGGTGTAAGGTCTGGACGCTTGTACGCGTCCACCGGCGTCGGCACGGTCACGATGAATATATCTGTGTCGCGCAGGTCCATTGGATCCGACGAGAAGGTTAGTTTGGATGCGGCTCGCAGGCCTTCCGCATCCACCTCCAGCGTGCGGTCGTACCCCTTGCGCAATTCATCGAGCCGGGCCTCGTTGATATCAAAGCCCACGACCCGGAATTGCTTTCCGAACTCGACAGTAAGTGGCAGACCCACGTACCCCATGCCGATGATGGCCATGCGTGCGGACCGGTTTTCGACCTTGCGTGCGAGGTCCGCGGTTAAGGAAGCCTGCTTCATGCTGTCTCCTTCTGAGTATTTACGGCGAGATCGATCGATAATCCACTCCCAGTAGCTCTGGTGTCATCATGGTAGGTGCCGTAGTGTTTTCGGTAATGATAATAGGGCCCGTAACCGTGGCAGGCAGACTTTGAGAAATCCATATCGTTCATCACGACGGCAATTGCACCGACGCCGACATCACGAAACCGGCTGACCGTGTGCCGGATGACGCGTTTGCGGCTTACGGATGGTCGCGCCATGATCAGGACGCAATCCACAAGGCCAGCAAGAACGATCGCATCGCTGACGATGCCAAGCGGCGGAGCGTCGATGATGACGCGGTCAAAATTCGCACGCGCCCACGTCAGCAGTTCGACAACCTTCTGTCCCCCGACAAACTCTGCAGGATTCACGCCATGGGTGGGCCGACTGGCAATGACGCTGAGATTTGGACACGCCGTGGCATACACCAGGTCCATGGCCGTTCCCCCTTCTTTTGCAAGATAGTCCAGCAGTCCGCGCTGGCCCGCCGGCATTGGAAAGATTCCAGCCATGCGAGGACGGCGCAAGTCGAAGTCGATTAGAAGAACGCGTTGCCCATTCCGAGCGCTGGTCGCGGCGAAGTTGGCACTGGCGGTCGTCTTTCCTTCTTTCGGAAGGGAACTGCACACCAGCACAATCTTGGATTGTTCCCGATACGACGGTGAATCAAGAACTGAGCGCAAACCGGCGAACGCCTCTGTCAATTCGCCGAAGTGCTGTGTGAGGACGGCCGCTGCGACATCCTCGTGCTTCTTGCGCCGGACATGCGGCACCACCGCGAGTATCTTGAGTCCTGTGTTGGTTTCAACATCGCGGGCATCTACCACGCGATCCTCCATCGTGTCGATGACGAGAGCCAGGCCCATACCGCCGGCAAAGCCAAGGCACAATGCCATAAGTAAGATCCGGATCACGTTGGGACTTACCGGCACACCGGGTAAGGAGGCACCCTCGACGAGTTTCACGGTCGCTGTGTTCTCATCCGCAGACAGGCGCGCCTCCTGAATCCGGTTCAGGATGCCTTGATAGGAAACATCAGCAGCAGCCCGGGTGCGCTGGAGTGATGCCAGTTTCATATCGACATCAAGGATGTCCCGCTCCAGATTCGAAGCCAGCTTGCTTTGCTCGTCCTTATTATGGCGGAGGCTTTCCGCCTGCCTCTTGAGAAGTTCTAGATTCGACGCGGCGGTCGTCTTGGTGCGCGCGAGCGCGGCCATCAACTGCCCGTGGTACAGTTCGACCGCTTTGCCCCGTGCGACCACCTCCGGATGTTCGGGCGTGTACTTCGAGAGTAATGAATCGTGCTCTGCCACCGCGGCGATCCACCGGTCCATGGCACTCTCCACTTCCTTGGCCCGCGCGATGCTTGCTGGCAGTTTTCCGACATTCTCCGGCTTAATGTCGATGGCATTCAGCGCATCGAGTAACTCCCGTTGCATGGCCAGGTCGCCCTCGACGCCGACAAGCGTCTGGTTGAAACTCAGCAACGCCTGATCGACTGTCTTGCGCTGACCTTCCAGCACGTCCATCTTGCATTTCTGGCGCGCGTCGAAGAGCGTCTGGTCTGCCTTTTCAAGTTCCTGCTTCTGAATTTTCGCCTGCGCTTCCAGCCATGCAACGGCCGCATCGGATGCGGTCCGGTTTTCCGCACGGGCTGCCGCCTCGGTTCCTTCGGCGAATGCCTGGCAGGCGTGCGCGGCGAACACCGGATTGTCATCAAGAAATGAGATCATCACGAGGCGGGTTCTGCGAAGCAGACTGAACGCCACACCGTCTTGAAGCCGGTGTGTTAGAATCTCATCGGGCGTCGTGTCGTCGGGATTCTTCTGCCGATAGCACGCCAACACCGATGGAAGGATGCTGGCACTCTTGAATTTCTCCATCTGAGTGTTGAGCGTTTCTTCGATTTGCAGCATAGCCGCCGGGTCCTCGATCACGGCCGCCTGCTGATTCAAGATGCGCGGTCGCCGCGTACTCAACTCGATGGTCGCGGTTGCCCGGTATAGGCGTGTCGCCTTTCCCAGGTAATAGATCCCGGCACACGCCATGAACAACACCACCAGCGCGATCGTCAGCCACCGCTTCAGAAGGATGTTTAGCAGGCGGAGAAGGTCCATCGACCCGAATATCCCCTCTGCCTGCGGCGGCTCGCTGTAATATGGCACACCATAGGTGGCGCTGCCCGCGTTTGTTGGAATTGCCGCATTCGGCATGGTCGTAGACTCAATCTTGTCTTGTGAATTGGAGTTCATCGTAGGTTCTCAACTGATGGTCGTTACCGGCATTGACTTGACATACAACCTAGGCAAGGCCGCGAGCGCCAACACCCAGACATACAGAATCGCGGGACAGCGAAAAGGCAGGTCGATCAGGCTTAAGACCGCGACCAGTGCCAGTCCGATCACGCACATTAATCGCAACGGATCACGCCACAGGCCGCGGCAATCAACTGCCAGCACCATCCACCCCAGCGCGCCCAGCAGGAGCCCGAAGCCTGCAACACCGAACTCGACGAGAAACTGGATGAAATCGCAATGTACATTCGCCTTGCCGGCCCGGCGCAGGTCTTCCCTGCTCGTCTCCGGCACATGGAATGCCACCAGTCGGCGGTATCCCCATCCGCCGACGCCCAACCAGCGATGATCCCGCCATATCTCCATCGCCGCGCCAAGTAGCAACCCGCGGTCACCCAGTTCCAGATTCACCTTGCCCAGCGCCGGTGCCAGTGCGTGATGGGTTGGTGCTTTTGCGGTGAACTCCTTACAGATCGACTGCTCGCCGAATCCCGAAACGACGAAATAGAAGATGCACACACCCGCCACCACGAATGCCGCCAGATACACCCGTCCCACGGGCGGCAGCAGCAGCCAACCACGAGCCAATCCATACGCCGCCGAGAACAGGCCAAACGCCCAAGCCATGATCACGCCAGCCCGGCTCAACGACAGGTTCGCACCTGTCAGGCACGACACCATTGAGCAGGACAGCAACGCCACCCGCCACCGCCGCACATTCCGGCCGCCCCGGAACAGTTCATGGAAGAGCAGCCCCGCCGTCAATGCAGCGGTCAGTACGAAATACGCCGCCGCGTGATTTGCATAGGCAAACGATGCAAAGAACACGCATCCCGGGTCGACCAGCCAGTAGATAGCCTTCGTGTGCGAAACGAATTGCGCCAGCCCGAGCAGACCCAGCAGCCCTGAACTGTACGCCACGACTAACAGTAACTGCCGTAGCGACCTTCCGCTCACCAGCGGCGAACGCACCGCCAGCGCCACGATCCATGCCGGGAAGAACCACGTCAACATCTGCAACGATTCCGCCCGGTCGAACGCCCACGGCCATTCCGGCCACCGTGCTGGCGAATATGTCCAGCGTTTCAGGCCCACATCGAAATAGAGTTCCCGACCTGCGTTGGCGCACTGCACCGACACATATCCAAGAAACAGCCAGCCCAACCAGAAGACCGGATCGCGGGCCAGAGCCCGGCGTCCTTCTCGCCGTCCAGCCGCCAGAAGCAAAATCAGCACCAAAACTGCCATGCACACCGCCGCCAAGTGAAGCGACGGTCGCAGTCCCGCCCACACCCACGCCGTGAAGATCAACAAGCCTGCCAACCCCAATTGGACCAGGAACCCCGGTAAGTTCCGCGAGACTACGCCCGGGTTTTTACCGACGGATGGAACTGCCGCAGGCATTTCTAGAACCTCGCCTCCGGAACATAGACCACATCGCTGGATTGGATAACGATGTCATCTTGCGTACGGCCATCCGCGCCCACCGCATCCAGATCAATCTGCCGCGTCTCGATCTTTCCGTTCTCACCACGTCGCGTGACAATGATCGCATCCGACTTCGCGCTTGTATTGAAACCGCCCGCCTTCTGGATGGAGCCGCTCACCGTCATATCGTGCGTTGCCGGGAGCGCGATGCGCCCAGGATTCTTCACGCGTCCAAGCACCGTCACAAATCCCCACGGCGAGATACCCTCCGTATTCGCATCCCGCACGAACTCCACCAGCACCTGCGGTTCAACATAGTATTTCCGATAGAGCCCCGTCAGTTTCGTGCCCAGTTCCTCCAGCGAGATGTCCGCCACCTCCAGCGTTCCGAGCAGCGGCAGCACCATCGTCCCATTGTCCGATACCCGCTTGCCCGTCTCCTCGATTTCCTTCTTGCCCGCCACGAGCACCGACACATTCACCACGAGCCCCGCACGCAATTTGGCCGCCTCAGCGTCCCGCGGACCACCCATTGCCGGTTCCGTTGCCTTCGCCACCACAGGCATTGATGTCCGCGACGCGCCGCGATCACACGACGACGCTGGCCGCCACGACTGGCAACCAACTTCGCAAACCATCGCGACGGCGGCGGCGAGAACTCCCGCCCCACGCAACAGACCTCGAAAGATAAACGGAATATTCATCATCACACCCTCTTGCTCGCCCTGTCCAAAGCCCACCTTATCTGGGCACACCGCAGGCAACTCATGCCGCACCCGAAAATCACCCGGTCACTCAGGCAGGGCCGTGCGACAGCATGCGGCAAGAACCGTCGCAACGAACAAGCCGGCGTCTCCATTCGCAAACATCATGCCAAGCCGACGATAAATCACTAAACATTCCAATCATGAACGTTGCGCAAATGAGCCTGCTCGCATCGAGGCCGTCGAAAAGTGTCCGAAATGCCCGATTTGTCTCACTTCGCACACCCGCGGTGACAAAGATGGGCGGAAAGACGATCAGGTTCTGGCGGTTGGATGACGAATCACCAGATGGTTTCCAATCATTGGAAACAAGCGACTACGGAAACTTCCAATCATTGGAAAAAGGGTGGTGCGCGCGCTATCCCAACGCGCTTGCGAATTCATTACAGTGATCTCGAAACGTCCTCGGAGAAACCGTCGACCGGTCAGGCGGGAGACGGCATTGCAGGTGTGTGCGGAAAGAGACAAACCGGCCATTCCGGACACATCCAGATCTTGGGACGTCGCGAGTCATTCTTCATAATAAATTGCAGGCTAGCCAGAAGTAGATTAGGCAGGTCTTGGCACGCGGTGTGCGATATGCGCGGATGTGATGTTCGATCATCTTCAAGTCATCGCCAAGTATCTCGTGATTCCGCTCGTCGGTCTCCTGGCGGCCTATTTCCTCACGCCGCTGGTGATGAAGTTCGCCAAGGCTGTCGGCATGGTGGACCGCCCGGACGAGCGGCGCATTCACAAAGGTGTCATTCCGCGCGGAGGCGGTCTGGCGGTGGTGATCTCTTTTCACGCCGCCTGTGCCGCCATCTATTTCCTGCCGTGGCAGCCTTTCGAAAACACGCTTTCAGTGACGTGGTGGCTGGGGTTCCTTCCATCGTCGATCTTCCTTACCATCGTCGGACAGATCGATGACCGGTGGGGTATGTCACCGCGGGTGAAGTTGGGTTGCCAGGTCATCGCGGCGCTGGGGCTGTATGCCGGCCAGCTCAGTTTCGGGAATCTTTTCAGCACGCGCCTGCCGATGTTCCTCGATGTCTGCCTCGTGGTCTTCTGGTGCGTCGGATTCGTCAACGCGTTCAACCTGATCGACGGTCTGGATGGCCTGGCGTCGGGCCTTTCAGCCATCGCGGCAGCCGGAATGGCGGGTGCGTTCGTGTTGCGGCACATGCCGGGCGATTCGCTGGTGATGTTGGGCCTGCTCGGCGCGTGTCTCGGATTCCTCCGCTACAATTTCAATCCGGCGCGCGTTTTTCTGGGCGACACAGGCAGCATGTTTCTCGGCTTCACGCTTGCGGCGGCCAGCCTGTGTACGAACTCGAAGAATGCCGCAGTGACAACGCTGGCGGTGCCATTGCTGGCGGCGGGCGTACCAATCTTCGACACCATCCTTGCAATCTGGCGCCGCAGCGCACGGCGCATCCGGCTGAGCTTCGAGGGCCGCGTCAACGGCAATTCGAAGATGTTTGAAGCCGACAAGGATCACCTGCATCACCGGCTGTTGCGCAGCCTGCTGTCGCAGCGGCGCGTGGCGACGATGCTGTATGTGACGGCGGCAGCCATGATGAGCGTCGGCCTGCTTTCGATCGCGTTCCATTCGTGGAGCCTTACGATCTACCTGGTCGCATTTGTCGCAGCGGTGTATCTGATCGTCCGGCACATCGTGCAGGTGGAGCTTTGGGACAGCGGGCTGGCACTGGTTCGCGGGCTGCAACGTCCGTCGGCGCGCACGCTGGCGGTCATCGCGTTTCCACTGGCGGATGTGGCGATCTTTGCACTGGCGCTGATCCTCACGGTTAGCGTCGCGCACGAAACTTCCACCATTCCGTTTCGCATCTTGTGGCTGAGCCATGTGCCGATCTGGATCGGCATTCCGTTCCTGTTTCTGGTGGCGAGCCGCACCTACGGGCGCCTTTGGACGCGGGCCCGGCCGGCGGAATTCTTCATGCTGATTGTCGCCCTAGCCGGCGGGGCGCTGGTCAGTTCTGCGCTCGATATCCACATGTGTATGGGGGTCGCCCCCTCGCCGCTTTACGAGGCGTACCTTTTCTGGAGCCTGACGGGAATTGCCATCACCGGAATGCGGCTGGTTCCGTGCGTCGTCCGCGATGTGCTGCCCTTGCTTTTGCGACGCAGTTCCATTCCAGGCGTTGAGACAATTCCGACGCTCGTCTATGGCGCCGGCTCAAACTGCACGCTCTTCCTCAAGGCCAAGACCATGTTTGCCGAGCAGCGCCTTCCCATGCGTAACGTCATCGGACTGCTTGATGACAACGAAGCGCTCGCCGGCTGCACCGTTCACGGCTACCGGGTACTCGGCGGCGTGGGCAAACTAAATGAACTCATCACCGCCCACGGGATCCGCGAGATCGTGACGACCGTCGATCTGACCGACGACACCTGGGTGCGGTTGCTGGAGGTCGTGGACCGGCGCGATGTCGCGGTCTTCTGCTGGCAGTCCGAGACGAAGGCGCAGGGTATAGACGATCTTCTGCGGCAGGAAACCGGACCGAAGGATTCCCGCGGCCCCGCTCTCAACGGCATGGCCCACGAGATCAACAACCCGCTCAACGGCATCATCAATTATGCGCAGTTGATCCGGGAGCGGATGGATGGATCGAGCCCGCTGCACGAATACAGCGGCGAGATCCTCCGCGAAAGCGAGCGGATCGCCGCCACTGTCCGCCAGTTCATGGATTTCAAGCAGCCATGTGTGACCGCGGCGGCCATGGCGGCAACGGCGGCGGCGGCGGAACGACGCGCAGCGGAATTGTCCGCCGCGACCAGTCGCAAAGATCCTGACAACGGTTGAAGAAATGTCGCCTCACTTTCCAATCATTGGAAATCTGCGCCACGGAGTTTTCCAATCATTGGCAATCCGGCGAGACCGGGCAGGGGCTGGCCGAAAGTTTGTGACACGGACCGGCAGGCGGAGAATTTCGCTGTGATCCAGAATCCGCATATGAAGCGAATTGACTGGCCGCCGGATGTTGCCGGCCGCACTGGACCTTTCAACGAGAGGATTCTTTCTATGGCACGAGTGTTGGTCGTCGATGATGAAAAGAATGTCCGCATCACATTTCAGGCCTTTCTGAGGAACGAGGGCTATGAGGTGGACGTCGCCGAAGATGTCGGCGTTGCACAGCAGCTGCTTGGGGAGAAGGTCTATGACGTCGTCATCTCCGATATCATCATGCCGGATATGTCCGGCGTGGACCTGCTCCATTTGATCCGGCGGACATCGCCGGGAACGCAGGTGATCATGATGACCGGCGGACCGAGCGTCGAGACCGCATCCGAAGCGCTGCGCTACGGCGCCTTCGACTACCTTGCCAAGCCGGTGAACAAATCGGCCGTCTTGCGGTCCGTCGGCAATGCCATGCGCCTGAAGGTCGTCAACGACGAGCGCGACCGTTTGGCCTTGGCGGAGCGCCACCATAAAGAGGAACTTGCGCGGCTGGTCGAAGAGCGCGCCGCCGATCTGTGCGAGGCCAACCGCCAGCTCCAGGAGGCACTCGATCAAATCACCACGACGCAGGCGCAAGTCATCCAGCAGGAACGCATCAACGCCCTCGGGCAACTTGCCAGCGGGATCGCCCACGATTTCAACAATATCCTGATGCCGATCTTGATGGTGCCACATAGACTCCTGTCAAACCCCGATCTTCTCAACCAGCACGAGGAGGTTATTCGCGGCCTCGAAGACATCAAATCGGCGGCACTGGATGCCCGCGAGATCGTCCGGCGCCTGCGAGAGTTTTACCGCCCTTCCGAACCACTGGAAGCCCGCGAGGTATCCGTCAAAGATCTCGTCGGACAGGCCGTCAAGCTCACCATGCCCGCGTGGAGCGTACAGGCGCAGGCCGAGGGCCGGAACATCCGCATCGAGGCTGATCGCATTGATCTGCCGAGAATCATGGCCAACGAATCGGCCATCCGCGAAGTCATCACCAACCTGATCATCAACGCGGTGCATTCGATCCCGAAAGACGGTGTGATCCAGATCAGCGCCCGCCGCGAGGATGCCTGGGGCCTGATCACCGTTCGCGACAACGGCGTCGGTATGACCGCCGAGGTTCGGCGCAGATGCTTCGAACCGTTCTTCACGACCAAGGGCGAACATGGCTCCGGGCTGGGCCTTGCCGTTTGTTATGGCATCGTCTCGCGCCACGGCGGCACGATCCGCGTCACCAGCGAACCGGGCAGGGGATCGGCATTTGAAATCCGTCTGCCGATCAATGAACGTAAAGACGCAAATGCCCGTTGGCCGCTGCCGGTGGCCGTGCCGGCCATCTGTCCGCAGCGGATCCTCGTGGTCGATGACGAGGAAGTCACCCGCCGCCTCCTGAAGCAATGCCTCGAAACCGACGGCCACGCCGTCACCCTTGCGCACGACGGAAATGAGGCCCTCCATCAGGCCCGAAAAGGCAGCTTCGACCTGGTGATGACCGACCGCGCCATGCCCGGCATGAACGGCGATGAGGTGGCGCGCGCGATCAAGGCCGTATCGCCGCGCACCTCCGTCATCATGCTCACCGGCTTTGGCGACCTGATGAACTTCCGCCTGCAACGACCCGAGGGCGTTGACGACATCGTCGGAAAACCCGCCACCCCTGATGAACTCCGCCAAGTCATTGAAAAGGTCAGCAAGAAGGCCCGCTGACGCCCCGCGCCCTGCGCGCGCATTGCAACACCTTCAACTTCCAATCATTGGAAATGTGCCGCGCGCTGGTTTCCAATCATTGGAGTTGAACGAAAAAGCGTGCCTTGTTATACGTGGAGTGACGAATTTTGATTCGTAAGGACAATTCGTAACAGGGGGGATGATGAGATTCAGTCAATGGAGACGCTTTGAACAAACCCGATATCGACACCGAGGAGAACGTACGCATTGCCGTGCTGGATGACGACCCGCGGTCGCTTTCCGCAGTCGCTGGCACGATCCGGCTGCTCAAATGCGATGTTCAGGCCTATTCCGACTCCGCCGCGTTCATCAAGAGCCTCGACTCGACGCTGCCTGACATTCTCATCACCGACCTGCGCATGCCCGGCATGGACGGACTGGCCGTGCTCGAATATATCCGCAAGCACGCCCCCACCACCGACGTCATCATCCTTTCTGGCTCTTCCAATAAAGACGACGCGATTCGCGCGCTGCGCCTCGGCGCATTTGATTTCTTTGAGAAACCCATCGACGGCGACAATATGATCGCCGCCATAAAGCGCACCGTACGCTACCGCACGGTCGTCCAGGAGCGAAATCGCTACGCTGACCAGCTCTCCTTCATCTCCCGTCAGGAAGCCAGGCGCTGGGGCATCGGCGCATTCATCGGCAAATCCGCCGCCGTCAAAAAGGTCATCGCCGACATCGAGATGCTGCAGCGCTCCGCCCAGACCTCTGTCCTGATCAACGGCGAGAGTGGTACGGGAAAGGAGCTTGTCGCGCGCGCGATTCACTTCGGCAGCCAGCGCTCCGTCCGTCCCTTTGTCCCTGTCAACTGCTCCGCCATCCCCGCCGAACTTGCCGAATCCACACTCTTCGGTCACTCCCGCGGCTCGTTCACCGGCGCCATTGCCGACCGCGAAGGCTGCTTCGCCACCGCGGACGGCGGCACCATCTTCCTCGACGAAATCGGCGATATGCCTCACGTCGTGCAGATCAAACTGCTCCGCGTTCTTGAAGATGGGCTGGTCGTTCCGGTTGGCAAGAGCATCGGCCGCACCGTCGATGTCCGCGTCATCGCCGCCACCAACGCCGACCTGTCCGCAAAGATTGCCGCCGGGACCTTCCGCTCCGACCTTTTGTATCGGCTTGCCGCCTTCAACTTCATCGTGCCTCCCCTGCGCGAGCGCAAGGCCGACATTCCGCTGCTCGCCGATCACTTCGCCCGCCTCCTCTCCGCCGAGATGGGCATCGCCAAGCCTGTCATAACTGACGCGGCCCTTGCCGCCCTGCGCGAACACGACTTCCCCGGAAACATCCGCGAACTCAAGAACATGATTGAGCGCGCCCTGCTTGAAAGCGCCGGCCGTCCGGTTGGCGTTGAACATCTCCATTTTCTTCGCATCGGCTCCATCGCACGATCCACCGCGCCGTCGGCCGCCACCTCCCCCGGCATCGCCCCCGCAGCCGGAGCCCAACCATCCGAGGCAGCCGGCAACGAACTTCCCCTCAACATGGCCGAAGCCGAGCGCGCACTAATCTGCCGGGCCATGGCAAAAGCCGACGGCAACCTCGCCGCTGCGGCGCGCCTGCTGGGCCTCAGCCGCGCCAAGCTCTACCGCAAACTCGCCACCCTCTCCATCGGCACACCAGGCAAGTAGCTGCCCCCATCGCGCAACCCGCCGCAAACATCACGGACTCCCAAATGCCAAACCTGATCCGACGCGAGCCACGCGAAGACGCCCCCGCCTTCGCACCCCCCGCGCGGCAGCCCTATCTCTTCCCCGCCGACCTTTTCACCCGCGAGGCGCCCGGCCCGACCCGATTCTGGACCTGCGTACGCACCCGCCCCCGCTGGGAAAAGAAATTGACCCGCTGGCTTCTTAGGAGCGGGATGACCCACTATCTTCCCGTCGTACCCAACCCGACCGTCAGCGGACGAAAACGGCGCATCTCCGAAATTCCACTCTTCCCCGGCTTCGTCTTCGTCGAAGGCGACCATGACAAAGGCGACTTTGACCGCCTCGGCAACGTCGTCTTCGTCCTCAAGCCCCGCATCCCCCGCCAGGCCGACCAACTCCACCACGAGCTATGGAACATTTGGACTGGCCTCTCCAGCGGCCTCTATGTCAGCCCCGTCCAGAACCTCGCCGCAGGCGAACCCTGCCGCATCACCCGCGGCCCCCTTCAAGGCGCGCAAGCCCGCTTCGAGCGCGCCGGCCGGAATGGCCGGCTCATCCTCCAGGTCGAACTCATGGGCTCCGGCCTCGCGGTCGAAGTCCCCCCCGACGCCATCGAACTCATCGACTAAGTCGCACCACCCGGCGTTCCATTCGGGTCGTTTTCACGGGATGGAAAATACCGCCACGGGTAGGGCGAACCCTCCGGGTGTGCCGCCACACGAAACGACTCAGCGGGAAGCTTCGCCGCCATGTGTGGCCGTTGTGCGCCCACACAGCACGACTGCACCACGACGAATTCCGATGCCGCCGCCGCGCAGTACAACGAAACCGCACCGCACAACACATGAAGACGAAGCGCGGCAGAATTGAAACGCAACGTGCGCCAATTGAAGTCGCGCCGTCCGCCCGTTGAAACGCAACGTGCCACAATTGAATCGCAGCGTCCGACAATTGAAACGCGGCGTCCGACAACTGAAGTCGCACCGTGCTTCAATTGAATCACAGCGTCCGACAACTGAAGTCGCACCGTACTTCAATTGAATCACAGCGTCCGACAACTGAAGTCGCACCGTACTTCAATTGAATCACACCGTCCGACAACTGAAATTCATTGAATTTAACTCGGGTTCCGGCCCCCGATAGACCATGCACAAAGCGGCACAACAGCAACTTGCGAAAGAATCGCCCCCAAAGCAGAAAACCCGCCCCTGAAGCCGGGGCCCCCGCCCCCG
>CAIVKH010000079.1 GCA_903906425.1 uncultured bacterium | reverse complement strand
CGCGGCGCTTTCGCCGCTGCCGGTGTCGGCGTTGGTCATGAGGTGCAGTTCGCTCTGCTGGATCATGACGCGGGCCTGGAAAACGGCGTCGGTGGTGACGGGAAAGTTCATGCCGCCGGGCTCGCCAGGATCGCCCTTGTCGCCCTTGATGGTGACAAGAAGCCATTCGGGATTGGTGTCCGGTTGCGTCCAGATGCTCATGATGGTGGTCTGTGCGGCATATTGCAGGCCGTTGAAGCTGACGGCATCGCCGGCGTTGTAATTCTGCCCTGCGACCCACGCGCCGCACATATTGTATGCCGGCCCGACGGGCCCGCGCTGGCCATCATTTCCAGCCGGCCCCTGCGGGCCCATATGGCCGTCATTACCTGGATCGCCCTTATCCCCCTTGGGAATGGCGGTGATTTCATCGTGCAGACCTGTGAACTGCTCGCGGAATTTTGCCGATGTTGCGCGCGCCTTGAAGGGCGGCCATGTGGGATCGAATACCATGTTGGTTCTCCTGTTTTCTTTTATGGAGTCGGGGAATGCCCCGACTTGCAGTTATCGGGCGGGGCAAGATGCCCCGCCCCCCATGTATTTCAGACGGCCATGATGCTGGCACTTTCGGCCCATGCGCCGGGGCCTTTGCTGCCGATGGCGCGGATGCGGAACTTATAGATCGTTCCGGCGGTCAGCCCGGTGATCTCGATGCGCCGGCACCCTTTGGTCTGTGCCACGGTATGCCAGTTGGCCTCGACGGTCTCGTCGCCGGTGCAAAGCTGGGTCTCGTAGCTGCCCGCACCCTTCACCGCAACGCAGCGGAGGATGATCAGGCCCGACACCTCTCCACGCACGGCCCGGAGGTTCTGCGGGGCGGGCGGCAGGCCGGGGCCACTGATATGCGCCGGCAGGCGTCGCAGTTCGAAGCCGGTCGTCTCCAACATGGCCCGGTCGCCCTTGGCCTTGAGTTCCAGACAGGCCACCAGCTTCTGCAGTTCCGACTCGATGGCAGAGCGCTTGGTCTTGTACAGCTCCTTCGTGGCCTTATCGCCATCGGCTGCCCGCTCCTCGATCTTGGCCAGGGCGGCAGCATCGGTCTTCAAGCTGACCGACGTGGGGGTCTCCGCCGGATTACTCCACCACGGTTCCTCGAAGTTATCATTGTCCGTCATCGCCGGGACGACGCGGCCGAGCAATATGGAGAATTGCCCGATGGTCATTCCGCCGAAGTTCGTTTTCAGTATCCCTGTCATTTGTCTGTTTCCTCCGTCATTTCCAGACGGCTCATCCGGCGAATCAAAATCGAATTCGTCGAGATTGACCTCATCCAGCAGTGCCATCTTCAGTCTCTTTCATGTTTCCCACCCGGCACCATGCCGGGAAGCTGTTGTTCCATTTTCCCCATACGGCCCTGTCAGCGCATGCAATAGGGGATAAACCTGCCCGCAATGGATGGTGCAAGTGCCCGCAATGTCACCCGGGACTGCCCGCAATGGATGGTGCAAGTGCCCGCAATGTCGCCCGGGACTGCCCGCAATGGATGGTGCAAGTGCCCGCAATGTCACCCGGGACTGCCCGCAATGGATGGCGCAAGTGCCCGCAATGTCACCCGGGATTGCCCGCAATGGATGCTGCCAGTGCCCGCAATGTCGCCCGGGATTGCCCGCAATGGATGGTGCAAGTGCCCGCAGTGTCACCCGGGATTGCCCGCAATTGATGGTGCCAGTGCCCGCAATGTCACCCGGGATTGCCCGCAGTTGGAGGCCATGATGGGGGGGATTAGGGGTGCCATCGACCGGATTCAGGCCACAGATTGCCTGCAAGTCCGCTCCCGGTTGCCCGCAACTGAGTTTTGATCTTCCCTGCGTCATGTTCGCCATCGCCGTCAGTACCCGATGTTCCACACCTTTGAAACTGGACGGCAAGCTAGCACTGACACGCACGGGAATGGGAGACTTCCATTATCACAACTCTGATAATACGAAGCTTGACAGACGAATGAGCATGGAGCGACGGCGTCCCCGCCGTCGGGTAATATGGTCCTTCGGCTGCGCTCAGGGCAGGCGGGGCGCCCTCACTCCATGCCGTACGCGCGCAACAGCGCAAACAAAGACTTCCCCCGCGCCGCGCCGGGGACTACAAAACAGCCATGTTCGAACCCGGGATTTATGCGCAGCAGCGTGATGGCAAGAAAACCGCTTTTGACGCCAAACGGGACGACTAGCCGAAAACTGCAGAATCACTTGTTGGAGATGCGGAATTGAAGACAGCGGTCCAGTGTTTTGTATTGTTGATTTCTCTCTGCGGCTGCCGAATTCAAAAAGCTACGCCAAGTTCTATGAATATCGTTCTTTCACCTAACGAAACGAATAGATTCACTGTCGATGCCGATCTGATACCAGCGAACATTATGCTTGGAGCGATGGTTACATCACTGACGTATCAGGTGCGATGGGCTACATTACCGAGCGAAGAAAATGTCTCTGTTCACCTTGTAAACGTCCCCTTGGCTCCGGCGATATCAGTAGTCGCTCACAATGTCGATATTGAAGCGCAGTTCGATGAATCCAATAAATTGGTTACGTTTGAAAAAAGGAAGTGATCTCCAAGCCGGCTGAGGTTATTCGCCCGTCTTCGGGCGAATAACCTCAGCCGTAAAGTTGGGGCGCGCGGCAGCGCAAACAAAGACTTCCCCTGCGCCGCGCCGGGGACTACAAAACAGCCATGTTCGAACCCGGGATTTATGCGCAGCAGCGTGATGGCAAGAACCCAGATCTCCATCCCATCCGCGCGCATCATGAAAACTAAACAGGCATTCATTGGCTTGAGATAGAAATAATGCAATTCGTAGGAAAATCCTGCGCAGAGTGCGGGCAAATCATAGAGACAACTATGGATGGCTTCGGATGCGAACCATGCCAAAAGGGATTCCATAATGATTGTCTGGCTCCCGAATTCATGTGCCCTTCATGCGGTCGTAATCTGAAATAAGACAGAGACGAACATGAGCGCTTTGAGCGGGAGATTAGACCCGTCGTTCACAAAAGGTACGAGTGGCTGAAATACTCGACCATAACCTTCTCGATGCTCGCTTTATTTTTGTTGCGCAAGAGTTATGAAATCGGCCTTTTTCTTCCCAAATGGCTCCTTCCTATCGCTGTGCTTGTGGTGCCGATTGGGATTCATCTCAAAGATTCGCGCTGTCCGCATTGCAACAAACTAATCTTTTTGTTGAGGCTTCCCACGAACTGTCCGAAATGCAATGGAAAGATCAATTGAAAGCAAATCGGCTCGCCGGGGACTACAGCCGTGTTTATTTCTCCCTCGGCACCGCGTTTTGATCCAATGCCGATGGTCCGGATCGCTTGAATAAAAGGGATAAATCGGATTTATCGGATAAAGAGGATTGTGCGAGAAGTGGTGTCGTCGGGGATTGATCTTCTCTTGTGTTCTTTTCCAAGGTTTCGTTTTTGGATTTGGACCCCATCCGACAAATCCGTTTTATCCGAAAATATCAATCGCCGACATCGTGCGTGGCGGGATTGACCTCGAAGGAGGGCGATAGTTTACGCCCGCGCCGTTTCGCCGTTTGCTCCGGCAGTTCCCGAAGGTAGTGCCGGCTTTCGAGAATCGAGAGCGCGGGCGGCTGGTCGTCGGATGTGGCAATGCCGGCGCTCATCAATTCGGATGCAAAACGAGCGCCCTTTGTTTTTGTGCCCTTGGATATCAGACCATTTCCCACTACAACCGGAAACAGTCTTGACTATTTCCGGCTGTGGCCGAATATCGTCGGCAACATGAACAGGATTTCTTACATTGAGTTGTGGCACGAATTGGATGGATTCAAGCCGATGGTCTTCATGGCGGGACCGCGACAGGCTGGCAAGACGACGCTGGCCAAGCAAATCGCGGCGGGTTTTTCGAACTCCGTCTATTTCAATTACGACATCCCGGAGGATCAGCGGCAGTTGATCGCGTCGCCCCGGTTCTACGAAAACATCAACCGCAAGGACGATACGTCGCCGCTGGTCGTGCTCGACGAAATCCACAAATATCCGATGTGGAAGAATTATCTGAAAGGTGCCTACGACCGCGACGCCGGGCGGTTTCATTTTCTTGTCTCCGGGAGCGGGCGTCTCGACATCCGGCAGAAGGGCGGCGACTCGCTGGCCGGTCGCTATCTTTTTTTCCACCTCTGGCCGTTTACGCTTTCCGAGCTTTCTGGCGTCAAACAATCACTGGCTGATTTTTTGAAAAGGCCGCTTAAAATCGACACGTCAGATTCAAAGGGCCGCCGTCGAATATGGGAGGGGCTGTCGCGTTGGAGCGGCTTTCCCGAACCATTCCTCAAGGCCCGCGATGAATTCCATCTGCTCTGGTCGCGGTCCTACACGAAACAAATCGTTCGCGAGGATATTCTCTCGCTCGTTCACGTTCAGAAAGTCGGACACATCGAGCTGTTGCTCTCGCTGTTGCCCGAACGGGTCGGAAGCCCGCTTTCACTCAATCAGATCGCCGGCTCGCTCGGCGTGTCGTTTGACAGCATCAAGAGCTGGCTCGGAGTTCTCGATGATTTCTTCCTGACATTCAGGATTCCGCCGTGGACCCGCAAACTGGCACGGGCGATCCTCAAGGAAACGAAACTTTACCTTATGAATCCGGCCCTCGTGCCGGACGCTGGCGCGCGATTTGAGAATCAGGTCGCGTTGGAATTGCACAAGGCTGTTGCCGGCTGGAACGAACGTGGCGAGGGAGAATTCTCGCTGCATTACGTACGCACGAAGGAAGGCGATGAAGCGGATTTCCTGCTCGTCCGCGATCGTGAACCGTTCCTCGTCATCGAAACAAAACTGTCCGCGACGGACGTGTCGCCCTCGCTACGAAAGCTGCAGAATCTTCTCGGTGTTCCAGCACTTCAACTTGTTAACCGGCCCGGCATCTACAAACGGATGTCAGAAGATCGCCTGCCTGTTGTCGTCGCTTCCGCAGAAAACTGGCTGCCGTGTCTTCCGTGAGGCCAACCCGGGGCCAACCTCACAAGTTTAGCGGCTTGCAATCTAGGTGCCCAAACGTGCCTTTTCGTGCTCAAATGCGACATTGTCGCATTTTGGCAAAAGGTGAGAATAATACTGATTCTAGGCCCTCTTCTATTGGTTGAAATGCTGGTGGGCGGTGAGGGATTTGAACCCACGGCCCTCTCGGTGTAAAGGAGACGCCAGGCAATTGGAAACCGACCGCCGAAATAACGCTTTGGAGCAATAGAATCTGGCCTAAAATCAATGTTATGCTGCACATTTCAGTATTCTTGAAAAAGCGCTGTTTGGGCACGAAAAGGCACGTTTAGGCACCTACATTGCAAACAAATTGCAAACACTTTTCCGCGCTGTTTTCGCCATCGCTCATGATGCCGAATTCTGTCCGTCGCAGGGCGGGTACTTCTGCGAAAATTGGAATGGTAACAGTGCAATGGAATCGTCCCCATCGAATCCAACCCCTCACTCCAGCATGGCGCGAATTACCGGCAAATGCTGCACGCCGATGCAATCTACTTTTTCGTGAATCCGGAAACGGTCTTTCCCGGGATGAACGATCCAGACGTGCTCCAAGGCGAGTTCTTCCATGGCGATTTGCATGGACTTGGTCATGGCGGGAGCGTCGGCGTACTTGATCTCGATGCCCCATCGCCTCCCTTTACGGATCAACATCAGATCAATCTCCGCCCGGCTGTGCGTGGCCCAAAAATAGGCATCACGTTCGCCGGCCCAGGAGAGAATCTGTTCCATGACGAATCCCTCCCACGACGCGCCAAGTTTCGGGTGCGCTTCCAGCGCCGCCGCCTCATCAATGCCCAGTAGCGCGTGCAGCAATCCGCTGTCCCGCAGATAAACTTTCGGCGACTTCACCACGCGCTTGCCCATGTTCACGAACCACGGCGGCAGACTCCGCAGCATGTACGCGCCGGTCAGCGCATCCAGATAGCGCCGCGCCGCATGATGCGACACACCCAGCGACGCCCCGATTTCCGACCCGTTCCAAATCTGGCCGTGATAGTGCGCCACCATCGTCCAGAATCTCCTCATCGTTGCCGCCGGGAATCGGAACCCGAGTTGTGGCATGTCCCTTTCCAGAAATGTCTGGATGAAATCCTCCCGCCACTTCGCACTCGCCTTCGCGTTCGGTGCCAGAAACGAATCCGGAAATCCGCCTCGAAGCCATAGCTTTTTCCACGCATCGGCACCCGTCTCACCCAGCGTGAATCCGCCCATGTTCACGAAATGTACTCGTCCAGCTAGACTCTCCGACGCCCCGCGCAAAAGTTCCGGCGACGCGCTGCCCAGAATCAGGAACCGGCACGCCACCGGCCGGCGGTCTGCGAGAACACGCAACAGCGGCATTAGATCGGGACGCCGGTGAATCTCGTCCAGCACCACCAGCCCTTTCAAACCTTCCAGAGCCAGCAATGGATTTTCCAGCCGCCTCTCGTCGCGCGGATTCTCCAGATCAAAGTACGTTCCGCGCTGGGCATCCGTCAGCGCCTTCGCCAGCGTGGTCTTCCCGCACTGACGCGGCCCGAGCAATGCCACCACCGGACGCGCCGCCAATCCTTCGCGAACCTGCCCGCCAAGCTCTCGTCGCTCAATATTCATGACCGCATATTGGACGCCGACCGTCCAATATTCAACAAACAAAATCCACAGCCGTCCGTAGCGTTTGGCAAGATTGCTCGCCGCTTCTTCGAAAACCACGCGCTCGCCGTATTTGAGGTGATGGGCGGGCGGGTGGATGATGATCTTGCCTGCCGGATACTCGGATGGATCCGGCGCAACGCGACCACGAAATTCAGTCTGTCCGAGTGCTACAACATGCTCCGCCACGGCGACCGCGTTGCTGTCGCTGACGATTTGCTACCCGCACTGACGATTCTCGAAAGCAGGAACTTCATCCGAGAACTGCCCGAAACCGAAGCTCCACGACGCGGGCGCAAGCCGTCGCCGACATACGAAGTCAATCCGGCCACGCACGACGCCGGCTAATTTTTCGTATTTATCGTATTTTTCGTATTAGCACCGAAGCCAGAATCCGCTTTGGTTAAGAGCACAGAAGAGAAAATCATCTCCAGATCACCACTCCCCGCCTATACGATAAATACGAAAAATACGATTTATTCGCCCCGGGTATTTGACGTCGTGTTTTCCAAGGATAAGAAATCCGCAACGATGGACCCGCGTTGTGGCGCTGAATAGCTAACGTACTCGCGAGGAGTAACAGGGCATGATCCGCCGGCCGTACCAGATGGTCAATCGCGCCTTCCCCGATCAAAACGCTGTACCGAGGGAGAAATAGACGCGGCTGTAGCCACCATCCGCCCGACCATAGGCGAGGTAGAGGGGGCCGATGGCTGTGTCAGCGCCAATGCCGAGTGCACCACCGTAACGAAGGTCACCGGTGTCCACGCCCTCTTGCCACACGTTGCCGGTATCGAAGCGGGCGATCGTGTAGATTCCGCGTCCAACCTGCGACGGTAGTTCCATTAGGCGGTATCGATAGCTTATGGAGGCAACGCCGAGATACGACCCGCGGAACTGGTCTTCGGCGAGACCTGCAAAAGAGAATGGGCCGCCAAGCGTAAATTGTGCATATCCGGGGAGATCGCCGCCAAGACTTGTTCCGCCTTGAAGTCCGAGCATGAACGTGTGATCGCCGAAGGACTCTTGTTCGCGCAGGACGGCTGTGATTTTGTCGAAGTCACGGGTGCTGCCCATGGCTTCACGGGCGAAGAGGCCGTACGTTGCGAAATAGTAGCCCTCGCGCGCAAAGAGCGTGCGATCTTGGCGATCAACGATTAAGCTGGTCGTCCAGCCGGAGTAGTTTTCATCAGGTTCGGGCAAATCGGATGATCCCGTATCAACCGTGGCCTTGCCCTTCGCCCACATCGGGCCGGCGCGAAGTTCGGCGTAACTGCGCAACTGGATGCCGAGATCGAGATGCCCTTCGGATTTCGTAACATCGTAGTCTGCAACTTTCTTGCCATTTTCATAAAGGTCCTGACGCATAGATTTGTACTCGACGTTCGGGGCCAGAAAGAGGAATCCCCGCATATCGAGCGGTTGGTAGAATTCAGAAAGGATGTCCTGCGTGTTGCCGATTTGAAGATCGTTTCGCCACTCCGCACCAAGTGAATTGATGCTCATGCGTGTCACATTCATCAGCATCGCCCATTCAGCGTCCTTCTCGAAATCAGTCCTCAAATACAGGCCGTATTTGAAATACGTGGGTCCCCACGACTTCTCTTTCACATCGTAGTTCAGTTCGCTAGTACCGTTCGTGGTGGGCTTGAGCTTGAACAACACCTGCTCGAATTCACCGACGCCATAGATGCCCATCAAATCTTGAGTTACTTGTTCTGCGTCGAACTGCGCGTCCGGTTGGCTTCCTATACGACCGCGAATGATTTCCTTGCTGACGCGCTTATTGTCAGTGACGGTGACTGCGCCCACTTGCACCGATGCGGGATTCGCGCGGCGCTGTTTCGCGAGAAATTTTGCATAGTCTTCCGCACTCACGCCGAGCTTTGAAATCTCCGCGAGCTTAGCACGCGCACCTTTTTCCCCCTGCGGAACAAATTCGGAAACACGGTCGAACTGCGCTGCTGTAAAATCCGCAAGAACAGGCTGGATGCCAATGTCCGCGCGCTTGAACATCGCTATTTGTTCTGGTCGCTGCGCGATGGCATACGTTCGGCCCAGAATGCCGGTAAGAGACTTCAGACTCTCTGAATCCACCTTGTCCGCATCACCTCCGACATCCACGGCGATGATGATGTCAGCGCCCATCTTCTTCACTACATCCACCGGCAGATTGTCCACGATGCCACCGTCCACGAGTATATGGCCCTCGATCTCGACCGCGGTGAAGACGCCGGGCACGGCCATGCTTGCCCGCATCGCCGTAGCGAGATTCCCGTGGTCAATCACAAAGGGCAATCCACTTTGCAGGTCAGTCGCGACGGCGCGATACGGGATCGGAAGGTTGTCGAAATCCGTCACCGCCGCGGCGCGAAGCGTGATGAGCTGCATGAGATTATTGAACTTCTGTCCAGCCGCCATACCCGTGCCCATTTTAGGCCCGCCCCAGTTTAGGCCCATCTCAAAAAGATAACGCTGGTCTTCCAGTTTTCGACGATAGAAGAGTTCGCGACGCGGCGTCTTGTCATTCATCACGTCGTTCCAGTCGAGTCCTTCAAGGAACCTCTGGATTTCCCCCGGTGACATTCCACATGCGTACAACCCGGCAATGATCGAACCCATGCTCGTGCCGCCGATGAAATCAATCGGAACGTGTTGTTCTTCGAGCACTTTTAGTACACCAATGTGCGCCAAACCAAGTGCCCCGCCACCGCCAAGCACCAGTCCAATTCGCGGCCGGGAGTTACTTTCCCCCATGGCTGGATAAACCAGAAGAGTCAGGAAGAACGTCAGTGCCACGCGGCAATTCATGGTTTCGACTCCATGGGTGTGGGTCCAGACGTATATGGCCCCGGTGGTGAGGAGATCTTCTTTTCTTCCTTGTCTTCTAAAGTGGTTAGCTCGACTCGATGACCCATTACGACACAGTTATAGAGGGCTCTGCCGACTTGTTCCCGTGTCATGTAGGCATTACTGCCCGGAGTTTCGTCCAAAGCGACGACCACTTGCTCGTCAATATTATAGACCTTCACAGCCAGCTCCTCGTGATCCCAAACGGCCGGACTGGACATGTCAATGTCCGACGAGAAACGTATCAGGCGGCGCCCCGTTTCCCAGAAGACCCACAGTTCGTTGGCCACCGGTGAAAGCGGTGAAATGTGGACGATTTGCTCTCCCGCGAGGGGCGGCAATCCTCTTCGTTGAAGATCGGCCTTTAATTCGCCGCGCACGGCGAGGCGTAGTCTCATGAGCAACACATCGTCCGGGAACTCGACATCGCGGCGCGTTCGGAAAAGATAATCCCGCATCGATGCATAGTCGACTTTGACCTCCGTGAACTCGTTCGTCGTCGCCGCGACTCCGCGAGCCACCCCCGTGATCTTGAAGGTCCTGCTGGTTACCAAGGCCCTAAATTCGGGGATGGCGTAGTCTGCTTTTTTGACCTTCACGCTGATGCCAAGCACCGGCAGTAAGATCTCGCCCAGCTTACTGTGATCGTCAGGGTCCAAGACTGTGTTCACAGCGCGCACCCTGAATTCGAACGTGCCGCTGGTTGCCGCGCGATTAATGTCCGCCTCGTCCATGTACCAGCGGTATAGGTGGCGCACGACCTCAAACAGATACTTTTCCTGCACCAATTCGGGGTACATTTCATTCCGCGTCGCGGCTTGTACGATTTGCGAGAAAAGAACTGCCATGATCATCATTGACGCGAAAAGGTGACGGGCGGATTTCATTGTTTCAACTCCTTGAGCGTAAAAAAGCGGGTTCCACCCAGAGAGCCGTTATTGTCATCTGGGATTTTGATGAAGTTCCCCCCGGGATTATAATAGTCTTTGTCCGCCATCCAGGAATAGGCGCGACCTGTGACCCTAGTACGACCTACCTCGGTGATGCCCGCAAATCGATCGGCTTCATTGATCCCGCCCTTCATGTAAGCCGAACCTAGTCCCTGCCCGTAATTGAGCAGACGGGCGAATTTGCCCGGTTCGCCCTTGTTGGCAATTTGGCTGAGCGAATTGATACGCTTATGAACTCGGTCAACCGCCTTGAACGCACCTTTTGCATCACGATAGAATCCATCGCACTGGCCTTTCACCCCGCCAGCGGTAATGACGTCAATAATGTCGCTTGATTTGACGGCGGCAATCTGTTCCTGACGGTATCCCGCGGGTATGTGTTTGATACGTGAGTGAAGAACCCACAGTATCGAGAGCATGGTCTCCTTGGTGTCCTCCTCGCTCAACCAGCCTCGCTCGCCCGGGAACGGTGATTCATTGATCAAGAGCCGCGCAATGTATCCTGCCTCGGTATTGGCAGGCAGCAGTTGAACCGCCCCGGCGCTTGTCGCCGCCGATACCGATATCTCTGGCAGAAATAACAGCAGAATCCAGATGGCTGTCCGCGCCCTGCTGTAAGTTATCGAATGAATGTTTGGTGTGATCATGGGGGCGCCTGTTTGTTTAATCAGATCGCCTGGTCAAGCCGCCGGGCGGGCGGAAGTTCAACGCCATGGAAAAGATTGGATCCCGATCCACCTTCACCTCCATATCGGCGTCCCCGTCGCCACTCAATTGGAAGCTACGGAAACCGGATACACCCACGCCTGCGGATAACCACATGAATCTGTTCAGCCGATATTCACCTCCGGCCATCAGGTTCCAGCCCCCGAACGCGAGGGTGGACCTATCCCCATTAGCCTCGACCGACCACTTTGACCCGGCTGGTACGAAGCCGGCGTGCAGCATGAATCTGTCCGAGACCGCATATGTGACATTCGGCCAGGGCGCGACAATTGATACCGACCAGTCCACCGTTGGCAGCCAGATGAGACCGGCATACGGATAAATGAACTGATCTCCATAGCTGTATTCATAGACACCCCCGTACAGCCACGTAAGGGCGTCGCTGGACCGGTACAGACCGACAACGCCCGTATAGAACTCGGCTCCCTCCGGGTCCTGGCCGCCCAGTTGCGATGTAATAAGAGGTGACGCGAACGCGCTTACTTGCGAATTCGGCGAAACCTGCTGGACCCAGCCGCCAATCAATCCCATCGTGTATAACTCCTCGTCATCGCGCCCGCCCTCCTTGAAATCGAATCGACTGTAGCCGAAGGTTTCGCCTGCGATGAACAGGTCCTTCTTTCCAATGTAAACAGGCAAAATCAACGACTGGCTGAAGTCGTGCTCCTGAAAGACGCCTGCATCGAGCTTGCCGGGGCCGCCGCTAAATTCCGTCTTGTCATACACCGTGTATGATACCCAGCTCAGCGGCGGATACGGCACCTTGCTCTCCACTTTTCCAAATTCAAAGTCACTTTGCTGGAAGTCATAGACCAATTGATCGATGCCCGCCTTTGAACGTGCCGCAAAGAGACAGACTGAAATGAAGGCAAGTGCGACCACAGCTGAACGCGGGCGGAAAGGAATCAAATGCGCCGCACAGCTATTCTTTCTCATATTGTATCTTCCTCGTAAGAGCTAATCTCCGCCCGCCCGCTGCAGCAACGCCGCGACTTATTCGCAAGAGTCGGCACCATGACTTCCAATGATTGGAAAAAACCGCCCCTGAGTTTCCAATCATTGGAAGTCTCGAATCTGGTACCGGCACCGCTTGCGCATTTATTCAAGAAAGGTCCATTCGTGGTGGAAATAGCAGCAGGTCTATAGGTCGAATTGCAGACCAAGAGCGATGCCGCTCGATGCCACTTTGAATACGAATCCATCCTTGTCGTAGTCATAGTCGAGATAGCGGTAGCCGATGAGCATGGAAACACTCTTCGTGAATGAATATCCCGCTGCCGCCGTCAACTGCCACGTCAGATCGGAGGACACGCCGAAGCCGCCGATGTCGCCCGCCACTACGCCGAAGCATCTTTCACCAAACTGCTGCCTGACGCGGGCGTAGAGGAGCGGGTCCACCCAACTCTGCGTGGTGGTCGCGGTACCAAGTCCGGTGGAGATGTCCGTGTTCAGTTCCATGGAACGGGCACCTGCGCCAATGTCCAGCGTGGTTTTCTCACTCTTCACGATGCGATAAGTCAGCGCGCCCTGTATGATCCATTCTTCAACCTCGACACCCACATTGCCAACAGGAGTACTGGAATCACTGCTTAGCTTGAGATAGGCCGCGTCGGCAACAATACCCCAAGTTCCGTTGTTGGCTTCCGCAGCCACCATGCCGGCCAGCTTCAGATCCTTGAGGGCATCCGTGAACTTCACGTCCACCGGGACGGTCTTGCCGGCCGCTCCGATGTCACCATCAAGCCCCATGGCCCATGCATAGGGTGTGAGCTTGAACTGCCATTCGCCGTCCGCCGCACGCGCCGATGCCAACGCCAATACCATTGCAATCGCCGCAAACAGCGGCCCATTCATTCTCTTCATCTTAACTGTCTCCTGTTTTGTACTTGTTTCTTCGCACTCAACATTTCGTCTTCAAAGCGCCCCGGCCAGCGGAATACGTTCGCGGACTTCCCACCCGGCCTTTTGCATTTCACTTCGAACACGGAAAGAAACGATGCCGGTGAGAAAGACGACGGGGCGATACGGAATCAAGTCTTCCCGATGGGCAAACTCGGAGATCTTTTCCGTCCAAGTGACAAAGTCCACCGGAGCCGTGACAACGACGCGGCCTTCGGGTGTCATCGCGACGGGCCGACCGCCAATGATCGTCTTGACGGGCGTCTTTTCATTCTCACGCGCAAGCATGGCAATCCCGGCCGTTAGAAAGCGGACCTGATCTTCGGTTTCCGCTGTCACAGCTGTATCGAGAACTTCTGTCCGGCCTTCGACGCCCTTCAATTTGTCAAGAGCCATGACCAGAGCCGTCTGCGTGGTAAGCGTCCAATACTTCTGTCGCAGGAACAGATCGATAGTATCCTGATCGCAGCCGATTTCTTGCAGCGTTTTCTCGATCCATACTTTGAGATCGCCCGGGGGTTTCTCGTAAATCCAATCCGACAACATTGAGGAAGATTGTATCAGTCTTGATCCAGGAACCTTTGAGGCGAGCACGTCAATTCCGAGACCTCCTGCGAATGCCGCCCAGGCGACGTCATCCAGCTTCTTCTTTAGAATCGGGTTTGTAGTGTAGGGATCGACGCTCAGCTTCTTGGCCAGATGGCGACGTTGCTCGTCATAACCCAGGATGTCCCGAATAGCCCTGCCGGTGGCGACGCCTCCTGCAACGGCGACATTCTGTTGGTTCGTACTCGCCGCGGCACCGCGCGGAGCGCCGGCTTCCCGGTCATCGTTGACATCGCCCATTTTTTGCACGGCCGTTTTGGACTGTCGCACCAGACGTCCGAAGAATCGTCCGACGCTGGCGGGCATGGCCTTGACCACTTCCACCGGATTTGTGACAACATTGACGACGGCTCCGCCCAAGGAGGATGCGGACCGCTTGACGGCGTCCACGAAGACGGCACTGGTTTCCATCTTCTCCAGTACCGCGAGAGCTTCTACTTCCGCCAGGCGCATGCGAAGCATCCCCGGCCCCCGGGCCTCAATGGGGCCGAAGTCTGATCGAATGGTGAACGCTGCAAGGTAACCGTCCGTCGGCACGTCTTCATCCACGCGATAACGTTCACCCTTCAGTGGAAGATCGCGTGGCGCCAGATATGCTGCTTTCAAAACGGGCGGCACTTCAAAATCGGTTGCGCTGCAAACGGCGGCTGAAAGCGCCATCTGTATTGCCATGACCAGTCCATATGCGCACGCTCTTCTCAGGATGAACGTTCCGGCTTGGGCCGGTCGCCATGTCGGGAAGACCTCGTCATGACCGCGCTGCTTTAAAAAGGATGTCTTCATAGTTTGCCTCACTGCCTGACTGTTCATGCATTCAAATCAACGGCCTATTTCTTCTGACTTTCGGCCATGTGCATTTCCATTACCCTATTAACGCCTCTGCATCGCTCACTTCGGAAACAGGAATGTGACTGCGGCGCGAACACCGAGACCCTCCGGTCCAGCGTCCGGAGACTCCGCCCAGTAACGCACTCCTGCGCTAACCTGGAAAATCTGCCTACCGACTTTCAGCAGTTGCGAAACCATTCCGTTCACCGGCACCGCCCACTGGTCGTTCTTCCAGTCATAGGTGGACTCCGTGTTCAGCGTGAACGTCGTCTTTGTCGCCGTGATATACGAAACAAACGGCTGCACGAGCGACAGGCTGATGTCGTCCCGGCTGTCATCTCCGGCGAACGACTCGATATGATTGGCCAGCAGTCCATAGGTCCACGGCCCGTCCTGCTTCAGCGCCAGCGCCGTTGGACCCGCGCCCCATTTCTCCCCTCCCAGTTGCGAGTTCGATGCCGTCGGATAAAGTCCGACCGGACCGACCGCGAGAATCCAGCCGTTCACCGGCTGCTTCGGCGAGAAGAAGAAGCTCTGGACGATGTCGCCCGTGCCCGACTTGTCGCTACCTGTCGGAATGTTGTGCTGGTCCACCAGCGGGATGATCGTGCGCGTGATCAGATTCCAGTCCTCGCCCAGCGAAAACGGGATGACCGGCTGGATGTTCAGCACCGACTTGGAGCCGTCGTCCTTCAGGCCGAATTTGCTGTCGAAGTTGTATTGCAGCGGCACGCTGATCAGCGCGGCCACCGGATTCGCCAGTTTTTTCGCCAACTCGGCATCCTGGTCCGCCTGCTGCGCCTGCGCGACCATCGCACACGCTGCCATTGCCATCATGATCTGTTTCTTCATTCTTCGTTCCTTTCGATTATTCCGATGACTGAACCTCAACGCGCGGAGCGATCCGCGCAGTGCTTTTTTATGACGCGCGTCACCATGAACCGCCTCGCCAGCTTTTGGGTATTGGACCTTGGGCCAATGCGTCCGCCAGATGCCGCGAGAGGCGGTGGTTGGAAATGAAAAAGCCCCCGAATATTCGGGAGCTTTCTGTCTTGCGGGAAGCGGCACGACCTCACGCCATCCTGCATCTGCCGCGCGCAATTTCGGTTTCCAATGACTGGAACTTCAGGCCGCGGAAGTTTCCAATGATTGGAACTCTTCGTTCGCTTCAGCTCTAGGCTGGAATATCGGGCGGACATTCCGCTGCCCGCCGTCGCGCGGAACGGAGGCCGCGCGCTATTTGCCGTCGCTCACTTCTGGCGCACGAATTCCACATCGAACGTCTGGTCTGCGGCGGGCTGCGTATAGGCGCCGACCAGCTTGTCGTCTGCTGCGCGGTAGTAGAGTTTGTAGGTGGCGCCGGGATACCCCTTGTCGCGCAATTCGACGAAGACCGCGAGGCCGAGTTCATCGCTCCGCCGCCACGTCGCCTGCGACACGTTGATGGGTCTCGGATTTAAGTAGCCCGCATCGAGTTTGCCATCTTCCGTTGCTGAGCGGATGTCGAGGACATAGCCGCCATCGGGTCGCAGCCATTTGCCAGCCAGGTTCGTGACGGCGGATGAGTTGGCAACATGACCACTCGCGGCCGATGGTTTGGCCGACTCCGGTTTTCTGGCGGCCTCGCTGCATGAAGTGCAGAGCGCCAACGCGACGATGGCCAGTGACAGATATGCGAGAAATGATTTACAGGCTGATGGTATGCTCATGATAGCTTTTCCTTTTGTTCAAGTCTTATGTTTCCAACATCGTTGTCGGGGCGTTGTATCCTGCAAGCAATTTCCGGAAGTTTCTACAGCTTTGCACCAAGCCCGACGACGAGGCGGAAGTCGTCTTGCTTGGGTTCAACTCCGTCCGCACCGATCTTCGGATTAGTGATGCGATCCCAGATCAGTGAGACATCCAGATCCAGTCGTCTGGTCAATTCGAGAGAGAGCGTACCTTCGCCATGGTGAAGCGTTTCGCCGACGTCACGGCTGGTATATTGGCCCCGGTATTCCAGGATCAACTCGATGTGTCGCGTTATATCCCAATCGAAGCGGCTGCCCAGAACGAACGCGGCGGCACTTTTATCCGTTGCCTCGCCCTGCTCGACGGATTCAAACCGTGCCTGCTGGTAAGCCGGGCCGGCAGTGAGATTCCATTCCATTTTCGGGCCTTTGATGAGGTCGTAACCGGCTCCGACGCCAACCGTGACACGATAAGCCAGATTCTGGAATGCGTCCTCGAAATACTCTGCGGCCGGCATGATCAGATATGACCGCGGCGAGACCCACTGGTCCCATTCTGCGTTCACGCGATGATTGTTGGCATTCTCGGTGCCATCCACACTGCTGACATTGCCGACATAATCGAGGCTGAGGCGCGTGGCCGGCGTTCGCCGTTGTATATGGGCCCTGCCGTTATAGTCGATCTGTTCGGTGTTGCCAGACCGCAGGGACAGCCCGAGCGAAACCTTGCCCGACCAGTGATTCCGCTCTTTGGACCCGCCCGGCGTAAGGCTTTGAATCTGGTCACGAGGGAATGAACGGGGCGATGCGCCGCCGACCACGACCTGTTGCGGCGTTACCGTGATGGGACCGGACACCGTTGTGCCGTCCACGGCCAACACGTCGATCGTGCGGGGGCATCGCAATTGGCGGATGTCAGTCCAGTCAAAGGTCAGGCCATCAAGTTCCTTGCTGTCAAATTCGAGTTCACTTTCCTGCATGGCCTTGAGTTCGCCCTTGAGCCACTCGCCGGATTTGAGTTGAACCCAGTCGTAACTGTCATTAGGCGGAAGCCAGTTCAGATCAGGCAATGTGGAATCCTGACGGCCAGCGCCGGTCATGGGCGAGGGTTGGCTCGGGACGATGATTACACGGGGGGCCCCGACGGCTTCAGCAGCAGAACATGACAGCGCCAACATCAACCACGCACAGGTTGGCACCCGAAGCGCCCTTCTGAATGACGATGCGACTGGTTTATCACCCATCATATTCATATCCGAATAAGACTAGGTTCCTGTTCCCGCCAACTGCCGACGCAGGGTGTCAATACGGTCTTGGAGGATAAGGAGCCGCGAACGTTCTACATCGCGCTCGCCCTTCAGTCGTGTCCATTCTGCTAAGTCTTTCTTATTGTCAGTGCGTTCATCGGCGATCTCGTCGGTCAGTGCTTCGGCGGCCTTGCTACCGAGTTCCCGCGCGGCGGGATTGGCCTGCAATCGTGTGGCTTCGATCTGCGTGCCGCGTTTCTCGATCAGTCCGTCATTCCTCGCCATCTGATCCTTCACAAACGTGCGCGCCTCGTCGGTCCTCGCGTAGTTCATCGCACGTTCCAGTTCGGCATTGCTGCGTTTGAGCCGCTCGATGCTGGCCTTCAGTCCGTCACAGGCATCATCGCGCAACAGCCCGCCGCGGCCGAGCACGTACCATTGGTGAGTGTATGCCGGATTTGCCTTCACGGTCTTTGAATAGTCGTCATAGTGCGTGGTGGACTTCGCCAGATTCTTCTCCGCCGGCAGTGATACGACCAGTGCCAGCGCCTGATCCACGCGCTTCTCGATCCGCCCGTTCAGCCATTGCACGTCCGCCGCCAGCGCCTCCTTCACGGACGGGCTATAAGGCCGGTACAATTCCGCAAAGCGCCGGCCGCGCTCATTCGCATAAAACTCGATATTTTTCCGGATCGCCTCGAACAGATCCTGCTTCGCGCGCGTCACCTTCGTTTTCGACGCCTGGCTGTCCGTCACCTTCGTCACATAGCCGACCACCCGCTCCACGCGTCGCTCAATCTGCTCGTCAGTCGCCTTGAGCTTCTGCACGATCATATCTACGCGATCCTGCTGCTGTGCCAGGCGCTGCTCATAAACCTGCAGGGTATTCTCAAGCTCCTGCCGCGAGTTCGCCTGCTCCCCGGCCCGCGCCGCGCCCACCACCAGAATCGCGAACATAGCCATCGGCGCCCATGCCAGCATTCTGCGACCCGGCATTCGTGTAATCGTGCTCATATTCCTCAGCCTTGCTTCCAATGAATGGAGAATTCGACATCCATGAATTCCAACCATTGGAACTCATGCGGTTGATGTGGAAACTAAACAGATTCCAGTTGGAGGGACTATTGGACCTTGGGCCAACACGTGCGGGAGCGGAACGGCTATGCGGCGTGCAACTCGAATTGAAAGAGCGCGCCACCGGTTGGATGATTCTCCGCCCACATCCTGCCGCCACAGGATTCGATGATCGTGCTGGAAATTGCCAGTCCCATGCCGAGACCTTTTTGCTTCGTGGTGAAGAATGGGCGAAAGATGTGCGGCATCACGTCGCCAGAAATGCCAGGTCCGGAGTCGCGTACGGCCACACGAACGGTTTTGTCTGCGACGCTGGTATGAATCTCGATCCTGCGCCGGCCGGCCGGCTGATCGCCCAGGGCGTCCATGGCGTTCACGACGAGGTTGATCAGCACTTGCTGGATTTCCACGGGATCAGCCATCACGGGCGGAAGCGACGGCGACACATGGAGGATCAATTCCACATTCCGGCTGATCAGTTCGCTATGCAACAGCCGTTCCGCGTCGCGAACGAGATCGTTCAGATCGACCCGTTGGGGCCTCGCGCTTTTCTTCTCAACGAGGGCGCGCAAGCGATGGATGACTTCACCCGCCCGCTTGTCGTCCTTGACGATGTCGTCGAGGATGTCGCGAATCTCGGTCATGTCCGTTTCCGGCGCGGCGAGAAACCGGCGGGCCGCCTGCGCGTTGCTCAGGATGGCCGCCAGCGGCTGGTTCAGCTCATGCGCGAGCGAGGCGGCGAGTTCGCCTAGCGTGTTCACGCGCGTCAGGTGGGCCAGTTCGTCGCGCTGTTGCGCGAGCTCTTGGGCCGAACGTCTGCGTTCGGTGATGTCCTCTTCCATTCCGAGGAAGTGAGTGGTTCTACCGGTGGCATCGAGCAACGGTGAAATGGCCGCCGACGCCCAGTAGAGCTCGCCATTCTTCTTGCGATTGCGGAACTCGCCCTGCCATGTCCCCCCGCTGGTGATGCGTGCCCACAATTCCTGATAGGCGGCAGGGGAGGTTTCACCTGATTTCAGGATGCGGGGATTCTTGCCGATGCTTTCCGCAATGGAGTAACCAGTCAACTCCCTGAACTTGCGGTTCACATAGACCATGTTGCCCTCAAGGTCTGTCATGACGACCGAGACCGGGCTGTACTCCATCGCGTGGGATAGCTGGCGGACCATTGCTTCCGCCCGCTTGCGTTCGGTGACGTCCCGGAAGGACCACACGCGGCCCGCATTGATACCCGACAACAGCAACGGGCGGGAGAAGCGTTCAAAGATCCGACCGTCTTTGAAGTATATTTCATCCATGCTCTCGGTGTCCGAGCTGTAGAGGGCTCGCACCCCGGCGAGAAATGCGTCTGGGTCGGCCAGTTGCCCGAGCACGTGCGCCAGCAACGCGTTATCGTCGCCGCCAGCCTGCAAGCCCTGAGGAATGTGCCACATCTCTGCGAACCGGGAATTCTGGATGATGACTCGGCCATTACTGGCCACCCCCAGGAGTCCATCTGCGGTGGATTCCAAAACGCTGCGCAGCCGAGTTTCGTTTTCTCGTAATGCCTCTTCCGCCTTTTTGCGCTCGGAAATATTGATCGCGATACCGACCAAATGAGGTTTCCCGTTAAACATCAACTTCGAACCGGTAAGAAAATACGGCACCCTCTCGCCGTTCTTATGGATCAATTTCATCTCGGCGTCTGCATACCCTTCGGAGAATATCTTGAGAATCGCCTTGTCAAACGTGATCAGATCCTCTTCGTCATACCAGTCTCTCGCGCGACGATTTATCAGTTCTTCAGCCGTGAATCCCGTCATCACCTCATGCTGCTTGTTCCATCGGATGAGCCGCCCGTCCTCTGTATAAAGATAAAGCAGACCAGGCACGCTGTTGAACACAGCCGCCATCAGGTCATGCTCGCGGCGGATGATTTCTTCCGCCCGTTTGCGCTCGGAGATATCGGTGCCGATGCCAACTAGGCAAGATTTCCCATCAATCAGCACCTTCGTTCCAGTGAAGGAGAAGGGAGCCATCTCCCCATTCTTGAGCTTCAAGTCCATCTCGACGAGCGTTGACCCTTCGGAGAGCACCTTGGAAAACTCCTTGGCCAGCTTGGTCTGATCCTCAGTCGCAAACCAGTTTTGTATGGGAAAATTCAGAAGCTCCTCAGCAGTATATCCCGTCAGCACCTCATGCTGCTTGTTCCATCGGATGAGCCGCCCGTCCTCTGTATAAAGATAAAGCAAACCAGGCACGCTGTTGAAAATCGCCGCCATCAAGTCGTGCTCATTGCGGCTGATTTCTTCCGCCCGTTTGCGCTCGGTAATATCGAGCGCCACGCCGCACACCCGCGTCATCTTTCCTTTTCTATTCGCCACCGCAAGGCCGCGCGACTCGATCCAGCGCACGTTCCCGTCGTCCATCACAATGCGGAATTCGACATCATATTCGCCCCCGCTTCTCAGTGCTTCGTCAACCGCCCGCTGTCGCATCGCGCGGTCATCAGGATGAACGGCCTCGTTGAAACTTCTGATGGTTAGCGATTCGTCTTCACTGAAACCGAAAATACGCCGGCAGTTCTTCGAAGCCCAAACGGCATTGTTCGATATTTCCAAAACCCAGAAACCCATTTTTGCCGCCCGCTCCGCGATGCCGGCCTGCTGCTGGCGTTCCCGCAATTCCGCTTCTGATCGTCGCAGTCTCCTGCTGTTCGTCAACAGCGCCACGATCAACAACGACTGGATCGCCATGATGGAAAGTGCCGCAATGATCTCCGTGCGGTTCCGCTGCCAGAAGGTCGGCGGTCGAAATAGAACGCGGCTGCCGGGCGGGAGATTCCGCTCGTCAATTTCCCAACGTTCAAGCTCCCGCCCGTCATAAACCGGCGTCCCGATTTCGAACACTGGCGTCACAAGGCTCTCCGGTTTCTCCCCGCGCAACATCCGAAAGGCAACATCCGCCGCCTTTGCGCCGATTGTTCTGTCCGGCATGAGCGGCCCACCCACGACGCCCTCGCCGAACTGGCTTTCATAGAGCGCGAACACCGGCGCATTCGCCACTGCGCTCAGTTGGTGCAGGGCAAAATTGTAATCATATTCCACGTTCGAATGGTCGCTGATCAGCGATCCGAAAAAAATCGCGGTCTGCGGCGGCAGATTCGAGCAGATGCCCTTCACCCGTTCGAACCGGATCTTGTTCAGCCACTGGAACCCGACCCGGTTCGTGAACGCTGCGAACGCCTGATGGTATTCGGCAACGAGTTTCTGTTCGAGCGGCGAATCGCCCATTACCACCACGATGTTCGTCGTCCCCGGCAGCACACGCAGAATATTTTCAATCGCGACCGCCGGATTCACCCGCTGCGCCATGACGACCGCGTTCGAGGGCGCGCTCCCCGTACAGGGGTTCGCCGGATCGCACGCCACCATCAGCACGGGTGCGCCGGGAAAAACCTCGTCGTGAATCTTCGCCATCTTGCGGGCGGAAGAGTCGCCCACCGCAATCGCCAGATTGCAGCCCCGTCCGACCAGATCTTTTTTCAAACCGGTGGCCAGCGTCTCGTCGTCGGAAACGTGGGTGTACCGCGCATCGTTGAGATTCATCAGCGTGCATTCGCCCGGCATCTCCTCGATCATCCGGTAGCGCAAGGCGGGCACAAGCGCGGCTCGCACGGAATTGAACGGCCCGGCATTGCGGCCTTCCGATTCCATGATGAAAACCTGCTTCAGCGGCACATTCGTCGGCGCCTCATACGCCCGGGCAACGCCGCACCATCCTGCGATGACCACGCACGCACATTGGATTTTCCAGTTCATCACCGCGTCACCCTATCAGAGCGACCCCGCGCCTGCCATGCAGACTTTCCAATCATTGGAAGTCTGCGGCTCGCTGTTTTCCAATGGTTGGAATTCAGGAAGATCCGGTGCCAGTCGGTATCCAACTCCACGAGGAGCCGGGCGAAATCGGGTGGCCGTCAATCACCCGCATCCCCGCCGTCGAACACCCGCTGCATGATTCCCTTGCTCAGGGCGATCTTGATGTTGATGCGGAAAATGTTGTCCGTGAATTCCAGATCGCTTTCGTTGGTCGGGTGCGTGAACTGCGCGTGATAGATGAATTCTATCCGGACGCGGTTGTTCACGATGTAAGCAAGGCCGGCGCGCGCGCGCACCGGATCGATCGTGTCTTTGTCGAACCGGTAGAACGGCTCCACGTCCGCCAGCGCATACCACGTCTTCGGCTGCCACGCCTTCTCGATCGACGTCAATGGAATTTCCGCGCCGAACCGGCTGCGCAACCTGTGAATGCCGGTCCAGTCGTGCGTGTCCTGATCTTGAATGTCGCGATACTCATAGCGGGTGAAGTTATAGATATTCCATTTCCATTCGTTCGGCAGGAAGACTTTCGGGCCGACGAACGGACGCAGCTCCAGCTTGTCCGCACTGTTCTCGTTGTCGGTGTACGTTCCGATCAGCCCGCCCCAAAACTGGACCGACTTGCTCAGACTATAACTCGCACCATAGCCGAGATAGCCCGTTTGATATTCCTTGTCCGGATTGTTGACATAACCGAGGTAGCCGAAGCCGGTCAGTTCATCATTGATTCGATGATATGGAAAGAGCGTGAACCGGTACTCATTACCGGTGGGTTCATCGTTCTCTGCACGCGCCGCGGGCGCGCACACGCTGCCCAGCGCCAGCGCGCTTGCGAGCGTCAGGACGGGCAGGAAGGGTCTGCGTGTGGTTGAGTTCATGGTTTCTCGACGGTGATGGCCACGGTTTCGGTGGTGCGAATCACGACTTCGTCGCCCACGTTGTACTTCGACATATCCACGTCCGGGCGGACTTTGACAGTCTTGGTTGTGCCATCAGGAAACAGGAGCCTGGCCTTCCGGTGTTTCACGTCAATGGCCTGGATCTTGGCGGTGACCTCCTCCGTACCCGCCATCACGACACCGGGCTTGTCGCCAATGGGCGCCAGCGCAACCATCCCGGCGGCGCCATCACCCGCCGGCTCCCCCGCCTTGCGTACCAAGATCACGAGCTGTTCGGTCACAGTGGCTTTGACCTGATCGCCAACCTTGATCTGCTCGAAGTTGGCCACCTCCGGCCCGGCTTTGACGGTGGACTTGGTTCCGTCCCGGGTGACCAGCGTCACCTTGCGGGCCGCCTTGTCAATGCCTGTGACGGTCGCGGTTTCCTGATAGATATCCACCATGACCCCGCCCGCCACGCCGGGTTGAATCGCAACCATGTTCGCACTTTCACCCATGGGTTTGGTGGAGCACGAAGCGAGGGCTAGCGCGCCAACAAGCGCGGCGGCGAATTGAATTTTATTCCTCATTATCTGATTCCTTCTAATTGCTTTCACGTTCTTGAAGCCCAATCGCGCAATATCATTCAGGGCTGTTTCAGTCTTTTTGCCACTTCGTCCAACAAATCCTGATAGGGCCCGCCGCGGAAATCCGCGAGCTTGTGTTCCTCTTCAAAGAAGGAGTCGCCGGCGCCGCTCACCATATAGGCATGGCATTGCAGCCGCTGGTCGCCCGTGCTCAGAACCACCACTTCCGCCCGCACCCGGATGATCGTCACTGCGCCATAATGCGAACCCACGAAGCCGTCGCGCGCAATGGAGTTGGCTTTCGTACCTTCCTTTTCAAAGACCAATCCCCGGCTGGAGCCGAACACCTGATAGCCGTCTTCTCGGAAGACGGCGATAGTGGCATCGCGAATCTCGGCGGCACTCTTGCCGCTGATGACGACCGATGCAAAGCTGGCCGATGCCGGCTGGCTCAGCGAGCTACAACCCGCGCTGAGCAGACCGCACAGCAGCGACAGCGCAAGCAAGCCCCGCCACCATGTGCTTGTTTCCATCGTTGTGTAGTTCATTTTCAAATCCGATCTCATGCTCACCACATTACGGCGATGGCTGCGCTGAAGGTATCGGTGTCCATACCCGTCTTGACCTGGGTGCGGCTGCCGACATAGGCGAACTTCACGCCGACCGAGCGATTGATCGGAAGGCCCAGCACGACTCCCCCGCCGAGATTGCTCTGGCGGTTGTCATTCTCATGGCCGTTCACCGAGGTGGTGCCGCCGTAGCCATAGCCACCGCAACCGGCCAGCCATAGGCCGGGACGAAAGGTATAGACCACGTTCGCATCGGCAGTGTAGAGCGGGTCCTGCTCCAGGTCCTTGCCGTTGAAAAAATCATTATTGTCCGTGTAGATGCAGGCCATTGAGGAGAGTTCCATGGACCACTTGCCGATGTTGTGTACGATGCCGATCTGGGGGCGGAACGTGTACCGGTTGTCGCCCAGATTGATCATCTTGTCGTCATAATATTGTCCGGTGGGAACCGTGAGTCCGAGGCCCACACCCACTATCGTTTCGTGATCATCCTGTTTCGCCCGGTATGCGGCGAACTCTTTCCCGGCAGTGAGCGGAGGTGCTCCGATCAGGTCCACCGCGAAGCGCATCGTCGTGTTCGCGAATCCTTCGCGATCCACCGTCGCGGGCGCGCCGTTGAGCAAGCCCTTCCAGTGTCCGATCTGATAGGGCTGGGTGATGTCAAAGCGGGCCGACTTGTCGAGCAGTTCGAAGCTGTGGATATATTTCACGCCGATGCTGTGGAGATGAAACGTGGCGTCCTCGATGTTCAGCTCCGGTTCCAGAAAGATGTCCCCGGCGGTGTAGGCATAGTATGCGCCGGCGAAGTCCGCTCCGACCGGCATGTGGCTCCAGCGGCGCGGCTCGATGTCCTGTGCCTGGCACAGCCGTGCCATCAGCAGAACCGCACATGTCAGCATCACTTTTCGCTTCATTCGTTGTCTCCGTTCAGTTCCAATCTTCGTCAACGTCAGAATAGGATCTTGAGCGCTTGGCCGAGCAATTGTTCCAGCGGAATGACCGTCAGCAGCAGCGGCCCCACCGGCAGCAGCGTGGCCACCGACAGTTGCAGCACCGTCTGCATGGTGAACGGCACCAGTCGCATTCCCTTGATCACGTCAAAGCTGTTGCCCAGATCGGCCAGCGACTGGATGTCCGCGCTGCCGATGAACGCCTCGCCTGCCGGCGCGCCGCCGCGCAGCCATTTGTGGTCGAACTCGCGCGCGTACCGCTGGGCTAGCGTGCCATATTCCCGCAGGCCCGCGAGCTTGGCGGCCATAAGTTTCGGGGCGAAGATCAGGAGCGGCCCGAGGACGGCGAACACCATCACGGCCACCAGCCCGATGAGTTCCATCTTGAACTCCGGCAGCTTCGCGCCTGCGAAGAAAATGTGGTTCGCGATCATCCCGGACAGCACCGCGCCTTGGGCCAGCAGCAGCGGCATGAACGCCTGGCTCACCATCGCGAGAAAGCCCAGCCCGCAGCACCGGTCCGGATGCGTCGGCACGAATTGCAAGTTGAGGCGCGACACCTGCCACAGGAAGCGCGCCCAGATGAACAGCCGGAAATACCAGCGCAGAAGCAGAAACTGGAACAGCGGCAGGCTCACGCAGCCCAGCCACCAGCCCGCCAGCGACGGGTGCAACGCCCCGTCCACCGGCACGCCATGCCAGCTCGGCACATCGAGCGCCACCTGCGTACGCCAGATGAATCCAACGCCCACGACGTAGACCAGTGCGAGCAGCAGCACCTCCGCCGTGACCGAATTGCGCAGGCGCATGGCCGAGGCAATGGCGGCATCGAAAGCCGCCCGCGCCTTGTCAGGGATGAGGCCGCGATCCAGAAACTGCCGCATCATCGGACGCATCCGCCGGTGGACGACCAGCTCCGCCAGAATCAGCAGCGGCACCGCGACCAGCAGGCGAACGTGCATCTCCACGTCACAAAGGAATGGCAGTTTGACACCCGCGCCCCACGCGTGTCCTTGCGCGAGCGACAGCACCAGCAGCGGCAGCCAGGCCACAAGCGACAGGACGACTACGCGGCGCTTCAAAAGCTCCAGCGAACTGCCGGACAGATGCGCCCGACGCCAGATCTGATAGAGCGGCCCGCCGAGGACCAGCGAGAAATCCGGCGGTTCCGTCAGCAGCGGTTCGCCATCGGTGGGTTTGAGTGTGTTCATCATTGCAGCGTTCCGCATTCCGTCAGTTTCCAACCCTTGGATATCTCCGCTTCATCAGTTTCCAAACATTGGAGAAAAAGGAGGGGCGCTGATCCTGATCAGGAGTCACGCCGGGACGCGTTTCTTCATGCGGAAGGAACTTCCTCACGGCGGCACGACAGGCGCGCAACTCCTGTTGGTCGAATCCTTGGAGGAAACAGAAGCGGCGCGGAGGCGTGGGCATCCTCGCTGCGTCGGTGCGTTCCTGTTGGGTTCGGAGTTTCATATTGCAGGGCACCGCGCCCGCCGCCTTGCGGATGCGGCTTTCCATCATCTCAATGATATGACGCGCTCATCTCGTCCTGACTCACCGCCGCGTTCAAGGATTCAGCTCGTCATCCTTCCATATCTTTGTGCCGGCGACGGTGGCCGACAATTCGGCGCCCGAATCGGTAAGCTGGTAGATCGTGACATTCAGGTCCGCCGATTGGCGCCCGCCGATGGAATCCCCCTGGTCCTCCGCTTTCGCGGACGCCCCGGCCTGGGCGCCGGCGGAGTATCCGTAGTTAAGCATGTTATCCAGCGATTCCCGCGTGCGGAAGAACACGATCACGCGCGCTTTCTTGACCCCCATCCCCACGCCGACCTGGACTTGCGCCGCCTTCATATAGGTTTCGCGCCCCGACTTGTTGTCCACCACCACGCCATAGCCGTTGCCCGATCCGAACATCAGAAGCTTCATGCCCACCGAATCGAACACCGCATAGCCCGGCAGGTCGCGCACCATCGAGCGCGTCTCCGGCTTGCTGATGGCCAGTTCCCTCAGCGTATCGTCCCGCATCTTTTGGATGTAGGCGATCTTCTCCGCCTTCGATGTCCCCTTCGCCGTCGCACAACCCGACACCAGCGACGCGGCCGCCAGCAGCGCCATCAGCGCGGTAATCATGTTCTTGGTCTTCATAGTTCCCTCATTGCTTCAGCCCGGTTGGTTCCGGCTTGGTTTGACTCTTCACTCATCAAATCACTTCTTCCAGTCATTGGAACTCTTCGTTCCGTTCATTTCCAATCATTGGAAGTTATCAGTCATTGATCTGCGGTTGCTTCAGGGTTTCACATCGAGTTGCTTGAGCTTCTTCGCGGCGGAACCATATGGGCCGAGCTGATAGACGGCGGCGCCGGCGGGCGAGAAGGTGAAGTTCTGGAAAGGTTCGGCGATCATGGCGTCGAGATAGGCGATGGGTGCGACGCCGGTGCTGACGTGGGGATTGTAGTTCTCGCCGGAGAGCTTGGCCGAAAACGTCGAGACATAGCCGATGAGGGCCGCGTCAATGGCGGAGTTGCCGTGCGGGGCGGTGAACGCGCCGATGGGGCCGGTTTCCGCGAGGAACGGCTTCACGGCGGCGATGATGTCGGCCTGGAGCTTGATGATGTCGGGCGTGGGCTTCGCGCAGATGCCGGCGACGCCGTCCGCTCCGGCGGGGGCGTAGTAGTATTTGAAGGCTTCGAGCTTCATCGTGGTCGCGCCGGCGGCGGCGAGGACTTTGCCGGCGGCGGCATAGACCTTTTCAAGGTTTCCGACGGGCACGAAGCACTGGAGCATGGTGATGTGCGGGGTGTGCGCGGCGTCGAGGGAGAAGCTCTTCGGGTTGGCCTTGATCAGGCGCGCGTTGTTCTCGGCGGATTTTCCGAGCATCGTCGCGTCGGGTTCGAGCAGGATGTCGATGGCGATGATGTTTTCGGACTGAAAGCCAAGGGCGAGGGCGGCGGTTTCGGCGGCACAATCGCAGGTGAGCGGCGCGGCCTTGGCGCGGAGTGCGGCATATTCGGCCTTCGCGGCTTCCATGTCCGCGCAGAAGGTGGGATCGGCATGGAGGCGCGCGACCGTGGCTGCGCCCATGAAACCGCCCCAGATCACATCGCTGGCCCAATGGTGATTGCAGACGATGCGGCTTTCGCCAAAGGCCCGGCCGCGGGCGAGAAGATCGTTGGCGCAGTCCGGCGCAACTTCGCTGAGGATGAGGGCAAACCCGATGCCGAGCGAGGTGTGGCCCGATGGATAGGAGGGGTCTTTCTCCAGAAAGTCGCGCGCGGCGGGAACGGCGAGCGGTGCGCCGTTTTCCTGAAAGGGCCGCGTGCGCTTGTAGTAGTTCTTCGCGGCATAGGTTGACTGGCCGATGTCGCTGAAGGAGCGGCAAAGAAGGTTGAAGAGATACGGCGCGTTGTCTTTCGTGATCTGGACCTTGAGCGCGCAGGAATAGTCTGCGATGAAGTTGGTCAGGTGCAGGTTGAAGTCGGAAGCGGCGAGCGCGAAGCGCGGCGTGTCGCGCAGGGCGAACGTGTTCTTCGCGATCTCTTCGTCAAGCGCATAGGCGGTGGAGCCGGGTTCGGGCGGCGGGGGAACCAGCGCGAGACTGTCGGGAATGTCCTTGTGGTCGAGATAGCCTTGCAGCGCGCCGAGGCCCAGTTCGGGATGGAATTCGGGAATGGTTCCCAGCTTGGTCCGGGCCGCCGAGGTGTCGGCGGCGAATGTCAGGGCGGTCGTGAAAGCCAGCGCGCAGACAAGCGCGGCGGCGCGGATGCTATGGTTACTCATGGTCTTCATGGTCGTGTCCTTTCGGTTGTTTCCAGTCATTGGAAGTCTTCGTCTCGTTTGTTTCCAATCATTGAAACAAACGGAGGCGGCGGGGAGGCATGGGCATCCTCGCAGCTTCCGTGCATTCCTGATGGATGGATGATTTCATTGTCTTATAGAGGGCCGCATCCGGTTGGGACGGATGCGGCCCGGTGTTTGATTTAAGTGATTACGCCGGGACTAGGTCAGTCGTTGCCCGTCGAGCCTTCGGTCATCTTCTCCAGAGCATCGCCCAGGCTGAAACTGCCGGCCTTCTGGCTAGGCGGGAATTCCCGGAACGTGCTGATGAACTGGCCGACGATGGCCTGCGCCGGCACGAACACGAACGCATGGTCGAGCAGCCAGTCGTAATAGGTGTTCGACGTGACGTCGGCGCGCTCATAGGGGTCGGTGCGCAGATTGAAGATCTTCGGCACGCGCAGCGGAGTGAACGGGTTGGCCCAAAGCGCCATCGTGCCCGGAGACCGCTGTTCCATGAAGACGATCTTCCAGTTGTCATAGCGCAGGCCGACGAGATCGCTGTCGTCGTTGAAGTACACGAATTCCTTGCGCGGGCTTTCTTTGACCTCGCCGGTCAGCAGCGGCAGCAGATTGTAGCCGTCAAGATGCACTTTGAAGGTTTCGTTGCCGACTTTCATGCCTTTCAGGAGCTGATCTTTCACATCGGGAACGCCGGCGGCGGCGAGGAGCGTGGGCATCCAGTCGAGGTGCGACACAATGCCGTTCTCCACCGTGCCGGGCTTGATGTGGCCGGGCCAGCGAACCATCGCGGGCACGCGGAAGGCGCCTTCCCAGTTCGAGTTCTTCTCGCTGCGGAAGGGCGTCATCGCCGCGTCCGGCCAGGAGTTCATGTGCGGGCCGTTGTCGGTGGAATACATGACGATGGTGTTGTCGGCGATGCCGAGGTCATCAATGGCCTTGAGCACCTCGCCCACGTTCTTGTCATGGTCAATCATCGCATCATGGTACGGGCTTTGGAATTTGCCGGACTGGCCTACGCTCTCGGGTTTCACATGGGTGCGGAAATGCATGTGTGTGAAATTCACCCACAGGAACACGGGCTTGCCGGCAGCGTTCTGCCGCTTCATGAATTCCACCGATCGGGCGGCGAAATCGTCATCGCAGGTTTCCATGCGCTTCTTGGTCAGCGGGCCGGTGTCCTTGATGGTCTGCTTGCCGACCTTGCCGAAGCGCGGATCAACCGTCGCGTCGTCCACGTCCGTGGCCTTGCAATCAATCACGCCGCGTGGGCCGAACTTGGCGAGGAACGCCGGGTCTTTCGGGTAGTCCGGCAGTTCGGGTTCTTCGGAGGCGTTCAGATGGTAGAGCGCGCCGTAGAACTCGTCGAAGCCGTGGACGGTGGGCAGATGCTCGTTCCGGTCGCCCAGATGGTTCTTGCCAAACTGGCCGGTGGCATAGCCCTGTGCCTTGAGCAACTGGGCCATCGTCACGTCGCGGAACTGGAGGCCCTGCGCCGCGCCGGGCAGACCGACCTTCGTGTTGCCCGTGCGCAAACCGCACTGGCCGGTGATGAACGACGAACGTCCCGCCGTGCAGCTCTGCTCGGCATAGTAGTCCGTGAAGATCACGCCCTCTTTGGCGACGCGATCAATGTTGGGCGTATGAAAGCCCATCAGTCCCATGGAATAGGCGCTGATGTCAGTCTGGCCAATATCGTCGCCCCAGATGATGACGATGTTTGGTTTCTTTGTCTGTGCATTGGCACTCGCCATGCCAATCAGCGCCAGCCCTATGGCCAGCGTCAGTTTCTTATTTCTCTTCGTTTTCATTTCTCTTCTCCTGCTTTTTCTGGCCGGTTTTACGGCCCAAGTTTATATTCCCACTCTCAACTCATTTTCCCGACACGCGGCGCACGATCTCCGGCATGTCATGCTGGATGTACGCATAAAAATGCTTCAGCCCGGGGCACAGATAGTTCAGGCCGGGTTCGCCGTCCGGTGTGCGCACCAGCCGGTTCTTGGGGCATTCGCCCCAGCACAGGTTCAGGTGCGGGCACTCCCGGCACTGGCCCGGAAGCGCGTCGCGTTTGGCGAATCCGAAGGTCTGCTGTTTCCCGGAGTAGGCCATCGCGCCCAGATGCGTCTCGCGGATGTTGCCGATGCGGTATTCGGGATAGACATAGTGATCGCACGAATAGACATCCCCGTTGTGCTCGACCGCGATGCCCTTGCCGCAAAACTCCCCGGTGATGCAACGTTGCGCGGGCATGCCCATTGACTGCGCGACCGCCGTCTCGAAAAGGTCCACATGGACCTTGCCATAATCGCGCTCATACCAGTCGTCCCACACCTTGCAGAGAAAAACACCCCAGTCGTCCGGGTCCACGGACCAGTCGGTGACCACCGAGTCCGGCGAACCGGGCCGCGCCTGCGGTGTTCCGACGAGCGGCGTGGTTGCCGCGTCCCAGCGTTGCGGCGCGACGGAGTTGAAGACTTTCGGCTCGACGCACGAGATCAGTTGCACGCGCCACACGCCGAGTTCGCGCGTGAGGAAGCGATACACATCGAGCGGATACTTTGCGTTCTCGCGGTTGACGACGCACAGCGCGTTGTAGGGCACACCATGGTTCTTCAGCAGGCGCGCGGCGGCCATCACCTTGTCGTGCGTCGGCTGGCCACCCTTGTAAGTCCGGTATAAGTCGTGCAGCCGCTTCGGGCCGTCGCAACTAAGTCCGACAAGGAAGTTGTGCTGCTTGAGGAACGCGGCCCATTCGGCATCCAACAACGTGCCGTTGGTCTGGAGATCATTCTGAATGGTCTGGAACGGCTTCTTGTATCGGGCTTGCAGCGCGACGACGTTGCGGAAGAACTCCAGCCCCATCAACGTTGGCTCGCCGCCCTGCCAGGAGAACACGACCTCGTCGCCCGTCTGAGCCTCGATGTACTGCCGGATGTGCTGCTCAAGCATCTCGTCCGACATCCGCGGCGTGCGGGGCTGATCGAGCAGTTCCGCCTTGTGCAGATAATAGCAATAGGTGCAATCGAGGTTGCAGAGCGAGCCGACCGGCTTGACCATCGCATGGAAACGATGACGCTTGCCGCCAGGCTGCGGCGCCAGCTTCACGGTTGGTTCAACGAGATCAATCATGGCTCCAACCCCGCGAGAAACATGACTTCCAATGATTGGAAATACCCGGCGCGCAAAGTTCCAATGATTGGAAGACATCCGAACTTCGTCCCTCGGTGCGCGGTGCTCACGTCTTCTCCTCCGTCGCGCGGCTCAGCGCCCAATCGATGGCGTCGATGAGGGCCTGATCGTCCACAGGTTTTCGGAAATAGGCGATGGCACCGGCCTTCCTGGCCTCGGCGCGGGCTTCGTCGGTGTCGTAGGCGGTGACGAAGATGAAGGAGACGCGAACGCCGGCATCGCGGAGTTTCTGGTGCAGTTCGAGCCCGGTCACGCCGTGCATCTTCACGTCGGAGATGATGCATGAGCCATCGAGCGGAACTTCCGCCTTCAGAAAATCGTCCGCGCTGGCGAAGGCTTGCGAGCGGATGCCAGCGGAGATGAGCAGCCGCTCCAGCGACGTGCGCACGGAGGCGTCGTCATCAATGATATAGACCGCGGGCCTCGTTGCAGTCTTCGTCCCGTTCGTGCGCTTGGCCTCGTTCATAGGGCGCACACTTAACAGGACGCTGCCGGAAGCGACTATTGGACCTTGGGCCAATGCGAAGCGAGGGGCGAGAACCGTGGGCCGAGGAAGATCTCCGCCCCTCGCATCGACCCTCTAGGCTCGGTTCTTACTTCTTCGCCGGTTCAATGCCCGCGATCGCACACAGCCGGACCAGTTCCGCGACGGAAACCACGTCCATCTTTTCCATGACCCGTGCGCGATGCACCTTGATGGTCTTCTCAACAGTGCCCAATTCATCCGCCGTCTGCTTGTTCAGCGCTCCGGAAATGACGTGGCGCATGACTTCATCCTCGCGCTCGGTCAGTGTGCGGATGCGTGCGCGTATCGACTCGACCTGCGCGCGTTCCTCGTTTCGCCGCCGGTTTTCCGCCAGCGCCTTCTGAATTGCCTGGAGCAAGACATCCTCGTCCACCGGTTTGGTCAGAAAATCCGCCGCGCCCTTCTTCATGGCTTGGACGCTCATCGGAATATCGCCCCGGCCGGTGAGGAAGATGATCGGCATCGTGCATTCGACCTTCGCCAGCGCCTCCTGCAAATCCAGTCCGCTCAGCCCGGGCATGTGGACGTCGAGAACGATGCAGCCAGTGCGGTTGGCCAGTCCACACTGCAAAAAACTGGTCGCGGAGTCGAACATCTCCGTCTCCAGCCGATGCGACTTCAGTAAACGCCCAAGGCTTCTGCGAAGCGATACGTCATCGTCAACGATGAAAACTTTTGAAGGTGCTGCGTTCATTTCCGGATCTATTTGTACGCGGAATCTATCGCGAACGGACTGAAAACGCCATCATCAGAATAGTGGTCTCGCTTCGCTCGTTGAAATAGACGTGTCGGCCTGACCGGTTTTTCCGGCCCGTTTTCTGTCCTTCGTCCACCGGTCTTCTTCCCGTCCGGTTGGGACCCATTCCGGCCTTCATCTTCCGCCGTTCGTCTCATTTCGCAACGGCCCTGCCTCACCCAGGGCGCTGATGGCTGGCGGGGAGCCACTGCGTGGACGGTG
>CAIVKH010000078.1 GCA_903906425.1 uncultured bacterium | reverse complement strand
GGTTTTGGCCGCATCGGTCGTCTGGTTTTCCGCGCTGCGGCGGAGAATCCCAATGTCGAAGTGGTCGGCATCAATGATCTGTTCGATTCGGCTCAGCTCGCATACATGCTGAAGTTTGACTCGATCCACGGCAAGTTCCCCGGCACGGTCGAAGCCGGAACGAATGCGCTCATCGTGAACGGCAAGTCGATCCGTTTGACGGCGGAGCGCGATCCGGCCGCCCTGAAGTGGGGCGACGTTGGCGCTGATTTCATCTGCGAGTCCACGGGCTTCTTCGTCGAGAAGGAAAAGGCCGCGGGACACATCAAGGCGGGCGCGAAGTTCGTCGTCATGTCCGCTCCTTCCAAGGATGACACGCCGATGTTCGTCATGGGCGTGAACCACAAGACGTACAAGGGCGAGCAGTTCGTCTCAAACGCGTCCTGCACGACCAACTGCCTGGCGCCCATCGCCAAGGTCATCAATGACAACTGGGGCATCGCCGAAGGTCTGATGACCACGGTGCATGCCACGACCGCCACGCAGAAGACCGTGGACGGCCCGGGCGGCAAGAAGGATTTCCGCGGTGGTCGCGCTGCGGCCGGCAACATCATCCCCTCCTCGACAGGCGCTGCGAAGGCCGTCGGCGTGGTGATTCCCGAACTCAAGGGCAAGCTGACGGGCATGGCGTTCCGCATCCCGACGCTGAACGTCTCCGTCGTTGACCTGACCGTCCGCCTCGCCAAGCCGGCGGGCGCCGACACCGCGAGCGCCTACGCCGCGATCAAGGCCGCGATGAAGGCCGCTTCGGAAGGCGAACTCAAGGGCGTCCTCGGCTACACAGAAGAGGAAGTCGTCTCGACGGACTTCAACCATGACAAGCGCACGTCCATTTTCGACGCGGGCGCCGGCATCATGCTGAACCCGTCCTTCGCCAAGCTCGTCTCGTGGTACGACAATGAGTGGGGCTATTCCAACAAGCTCATTGATCTGATCTGTCACATGGCCGGCAAGTAAGCCTCAGTTGAATTGAACATGAAGGCCCGGCCGTTTTCGCGGTCGGGCCTTTTTCTAAGAAAGAAGGAGCAGACAATGAACAAACAGACCATCCGTGATGTTGATTTCAAAGGCAAACGCGTGATCATGCGCGTGGACTTCAACGTGCCGCAAGACAAGGCCACCGGCGCGATCACCAACACCAAGCGCATCGAAGCCGCGCTGCCCAGCATCAAATATGTCCTCGGAAAAGGCGCCGCCTCCGTCGTGCTCATGAGCCACCTCGGCCGCCCCGACGGCAAGGTCATCGCCAAATTCTCGCTCAAGCCCGTCGCCGATGCGCTCGCGAAACTGCTCGGCAAGCCGGTCACATTCCTCACCGACTGCGTCGGCCCGCAAGTCGAGGCCGCATGTGCCGCCGGCAAGGTCAAACCCGGCGAAGTCATTCTGCTCGAGAACCTCCGCTTCCACATTGAGGAAGAAGGCAAGATCAAGAACGAGGACGGCACCAGCGTCAAAGCCGACCCGAAGGCCGTCGAAGCCTTCCGCGCCAGCCTTAGCAAACTCGGCGACGTCTATGTCAACGACGCTTTCGGCACCGCGCACCGCGCGCACTCCTCGATGGTCGGAGTCAACCTGCCGCAGAAGGTCGCCGGCTTCCTGATGGAGGCGGAGCTGAATGCATTCGCCGCCGTGCTCGACAATCCGAAGCGCCCGATGCTCGCCATCCTCGGCGGCGCGAAAATCGCGGACAAGATCCCGCTGATCAACAACCTCCTCGACCGTGCCAACGAAATCATCATCGGCGGCGCAATGGCCTTCACCTTCAAGAAGGTCATCAACAACATGGAAATCGGCTCGAGCCTCTTCGACCCCGAGGGCGCGAAGCTCGTAACCGACCTCATGGCCAAGGCCAAGGCCAAGAACGTCCAGATCCACCTGCCCGTTGACTATGTCTGCGGCGACAAATTCGCCGAGGACGCGCAAGTCAAGCCCGCCACCGATGCCACCGGTATTCCCGCCGGCTGGCTCGGCCTCGACGTCGGCCCGAAGTCCAACGAAATCTTCTGCGCCTCGATTGCGCGCGCCCGGACGATCATCTGGAACGGCCCGGCCGGCGTATTTGAAATGGACAAATTCGCGACCGGCACGAAGGTCATGGCCGAAGCCATCGCCAAGGCCACCGCCTCCGGCGCGATCACCGTCGTCGGCGGCGGCGACACCGCCACCGCGGCCAAGAAATTCAAGGTCGCCGACAAAGTGACCCACTGCTCCACCGGCGGCGGCGCCAGCCTCGAATTCCTCGAAGGCAAGGAACTCCCCGGCGTCGCGGCCCTGTCGAACAAGTAATCGGAAACTTCCAATCATTGGAAGAAACCGGCCCGGAAACTTCCAATGATTGGAGAACTTTCGTCCGGTCATTTCCAATCATTGGCAAAGCCCGCCCGCAATTGGCCTATGATTGGAAATTGCACGGCCGTGGGAACGGCCAGTTTCGGGCTATCTCTGCGCGATAACATCAACGCTTCTATCTTGCGTCATCCTTCTCATCTGACTGCTGACTTCTGATCTCTGGCATCTGGCCGCCCTTGCCTGAATTCGCGTTCCCATTTACGTGATCTTCAAGGCCATCGTTTCCGGCGGCGGCTTGGGCGTTCGACGGATTCGCATTGGTGGCGACACGCCCGGCTTCCAACGTGGCAATCCTGTTACGGCATTCACTCTGGATGGCACTCGCGTTGGGGCCTGCCGCCACAGATTGAATCTCGCGATAGGTGCTTATACTTTCATCGATCATTCCGCTCTTCTGCTCTAATGAACCCTGTAGAAGAAGGGCCTCCACGATTACGGACTTGGAGCCCGCCTCCTTGAAGGCCGCAATGGAATTCCTGACGGTTTCAATCGCCTCGGATGTTTGCCCCGACGCATCCGCCAGTATCGCCAGACAGAGAAGCCCCTGGGCCTCTTCCATCTTCATTTCATTCTTCCGGGCCAGTTCCAGCGCAAGTTCTCCATAGGCTTTTGCGGCCTTCAGGTCATGATCAGCAATCCAATAGCCGGTAAGAGCGAGAGCATAGCGGGTCTTCATCTGCTCCCGCATGGGGTTTTGTACGAAAGCCTCAAAGCTGTTGGTTGTGAGACTATGAAACACGACTTTGTCAAACCCGGGTGGCATGCCAGCCCGCTGTTGACTTGACGGCATCATCATGCAACCTGCCAGGCTTGCGGCGACAGTCACGACAAGAATCGAACTCAGCACCCTTTTCATTTCAGTCCAAGCTCCCTATACCGATTGCCCTATTCTCCGCATACGTCCAAACAAGCAATCACCCCCGCCCCGCTCACAGAGCCGGAACAAAATACAACGTCAATGCAGGTCGCGCAACCGCCCCGGGGGCCATGCTCTTCAAGGCGTTAATCTCCGGCCTCTGGTCGGACAAAGTTCCCGCGCCGAAAAGATCAATCGTTGGAAGAATGGGGAAAATGCGGGGCGATGTGATGCAGCAGCCGCGTAAAAGCAGTTATCTTGCTATCCACCACTTCGTGGTACTAACGAAACGATCCGCGGGGCCTGAAGTGGAATGGCGAGCTGCCCGGAGGGAATACTATGTTGGATGATAATCGTGTGTCCGATGTCATGGCCGCGCAGGCCGTCACGGATGTGCGTGCGGCGATCGTTACGATCCGCACGAACATGCCGTTTCTCATTTCGATTTCGCAGCTGGACCGGAAGCAGATTCCGAAGCTCGGCCCGAAGTCGCTGGGTTTCGTCGAGAAGGCGCTGCAGTACATGAAATCCAATCCCGAGTTTCTTCCCGGTTATGTGACGCAGGTTGAAGTGGACAAGGATGTGGCCCTGCGGGTGGCGGTGCTGCAAATCGCGCTGGAACTCAAGACGCTGTCGGATGCGGTGGGCGATACGCTCATGGTGCTGGGCAGCGAAATCTGGATGGCCTGTCTGGCCTATTATCAAAGCGTGCGGGAGGCGGCCCGCCGGAAGCGTCCGGGCGCGGAAGTGATCTATGCGGATCTGAAGGTGCGGTTCCCGGGTGCGAATCCACAGGAATATCCAACGCCGACTCCTCCAAGCGCATAATTATTTTGTCAAAAGCATGTTCCGAATGTCGAGGGGGTCCTTCCGAAGGTCCCCCTCGATTCTTTTTGAGGGGTCCACCCCCTTCGGAAGGTCCCCCGGGATTCTCTTTGAGGGGTCCACCCCTTCGGAGGGTCCCCTTTGATTCTTTTTGCGGGGTCCACCCCCGTCGGAGAGTCCCGGTTGATTCCTTTGGGGTGGTCAGCCTCCCTCCGCGAATCAACGCCGGTTCTTTTTCAATCCAGCCGGACTCTCCGGGCATCGGCGGGGATACTCCGGGTGTCGGCGTGGATGTTTTGAGGCCCGGGCGTGACCTTCAGGATGTCGGGCGGGATGCCCCGGGGCATGCGGCCGGTCTTCCAAAGTTCGCCACGGATACTCCGGGCATCCCCGTCGCTACGCAGCAGGTCCTGCCCGTTGCTTCTTGAGTCCCCGCCGATGTTCGGAAGGCCGGGCGGGAGTCTCCAGAGGTCGCGCGGCCCGTTCGTGAAGTCGGCGCGAGGGCGTGAGGCTGCATTTACCCGCGCGCGGAGCGCCCGGGCCACCTTGTTTCCAATGATTGGAGAAGTGCGGGCTCATTTCTTCCAATGATTGGAAGTTATCGGAGGCGGAGTTTTCCAATGATTGGAAGGTGCGGGCGCGGGCAAGGTGTGCGGTGGTGTTCAGGCGGGCTCGCAGGGGCGTTCGCAGGCCGCGACTGTTTTCATCACCGAATGATGGATCGTGAGTCCAAGTTCCGATCTGATGCGCGGCTTACCTGGCCTTCTTGCGCACGCCGGCTTCGATGAATGGCGGAAGTTCGAACGGAACAGGGTTGGAAATGACGCGCGGGTCTTTGGCGGCGATCAGGATCTTCATGAGCTGACCGGAGAGTTCCTTTTTCTTTTCGGCAAAGGCGGGATCGTCGGCGAGGTTCTTCGTTTCGTCGGGATCGCTGCTGACGAAATACAGTTCTTCGGCGGGGCGCTTCGAGAAGGCGTAATTGTAATCCGACTGCCATTCGGTGTTGCCGAATTGCGTGACGAGCCAGGCCTTCGTCGGGCTGGCGTCCATGTCGGCGAAGCAGACGAAGGTGTCTTTCTGGATTTGCTCGAACGTGGGCAGGTCGTCCTTGCCGGTGAATTTCGGGTTGCCCATCGGCCAGCGGTCGGGGACGAAGTTGCGGATGTAGAGGAAATCCTGCGTGCGCAGCGCGCGGTGCGGGTATGGGAGATTTCCGTCGCGCGCGGCGGCGACGTGGCGCTCGCGTCCGGTCACGACCCAGGTCCGGTTCGAATCCACGAGGCCGGATTTGTCGGAGTGCAAAACATTCATGATGCTGCGACCGGTCATGACGTCCGGGATTTTCACGCCGCCGGCGTCGAGGAAGGTCGGGGCCATGTCCATCATGTTGACGAAGTCGTCCACCGTGCGTCCGCCGGGAATTCCGGGGCCGGCGGCGATGAGCGCGACGGCGACGCCGTGGTCGTAGAGGTTGCATTTGCCGCCGGGCACGCCGGGCATGCCGTGGTCGCCGCTGATGATGATGAGCGTGTTGCTGGCTTCGCCGGTCTTCTCCAGTTCCGCGAGCAGCACGCCGATGCCCGCGTCCCACGCCTGGATTTCGCCCATGTAGTCGGTGTAGTCGGCGCGGACTTCGGGGACGTCGGGCATGAATTTCGGCAGCTTGCCTTTGACGGAATCCGCCTCGATGCCCCACAGCGCCTTGCCGGAACCTTTTTCATACGGGCGGTGCGTGAGCGTCGGACCGAACCAGTAGCAGAACGGCTGGCCGCCGGTCCGGTCGGCAAGGAACGCGTCAAAGTTATCGCGGACCTGACCGAGAATCTTCTTCTTCGCGTCCTCGACTTTCATTCCGTCGCGGACGAGCACGGTGGCGCGTTCGGAGAAGCGACAGAAATCGCGGCCGGCTTTTTCGTAGGCATGTTTCTGCCCGCCATACGGCGCGTCGGCGGGCGTGCCGGGGCTCCAGACTTTGTAGCTCTTGCCGATGTGGTAGCCCGAATCGAGCAGCAACAGCGGATAGGTTGGAATCGCCGAATCCCACATCGCCCCGTTCAAGATCGCGCCGCGGCCCGTGCGGAAAAAATATTGTCCCGACAGCAGCGAACTGCGGCACGGCGTGCAGCTGGGCGCGGTCACGAATGCGTTGCGAAAGAGGACGCCCTGCTTTGCGACGCGATCAATGTTCGGCGTCTTGACCGCTTCGCTGATCGTCGGCCGCCCGTCGAGACCGGCGTAGCAGCCCGCATAGCGGCCCCAATCGTCGGCGAAGAAGAAAAGAATGTTCGGCCGCTTGTCCGCAGCGCAGACACAACTGGCAGCGAACAACAAGACCGCAATTCGATGTGCAATTTTCATGGTTCTCCCGCCATCTGATTTTCCAATGATTGGAAATAATGAAATGGTGGAGGCGGAGGGAATTGAACCCTCGTCCGCACAGGAGTCGTTCAAGCTTCTACGCGCGTGTCTTGCCAATAGATCTCATCGCAACAACTGCCGGCAAACGGGCCATCATTGCAACCAGCGGCCACGGATTTTATTTCGCCTTCAGACCCGGCCACCCAGTCCTCGGACTACCCCTGCTATCGTCGTTTCTTCACCCGAGCAGGAATACGGTGAGAAACGTCACGGCACTAGGCCGCGAGAGCGAGTTCTTCGTTCGCGTTTATGTTTTTCCCGGATTTTTTAGCGAGGCCAACCGGGGTCCTCGGCGCGCCACCGGAACTTCAACCTACACGTCGAATCCAGTCGCCCCCATCAAATCAAAGAACGGTCACTTCCAATCATTGGAAGTCTGCGCCTCCGCAAGTTCCAATGATTGGAAAAGAATTTCAGTCCTGTGAAGCTACGTCGGAACGGGGGTGATTGCCAGCGCGATCATCGAAAGCAGAAACAATGCGCCGCGAGATGCGAGTGTGCTATGCTGCTGCTGCGCCAATAAAGGCGCGTGTGGAGGAACGATGAATAAAATGATGAAGTTGATGGCCGTTCTGGCCGTGTTGGGATTGGTGTCTTCTCTGAAAGGCGGTGTCAACCGCCGGATTATGTTTTCTCGCATTTTTCTTTCGTCACCTTCTGCGCGACGGCGCGGCGGAGAGCCATCCAGCTCGCAGCCGCGACCCCGCGTATCCATC
>CAIVKH010000077.1 GCA_903906425.1 uncultured bacterium | reverse complement strand
TGCACCCGCGCGAGCCGGAGAAGCTGGCGACCTATATGACGCAAAGCCTGCTGGAAGATCATCCGCGCTCCTCCGGCGATCAGCCCGCCCCGACGCCGCCCGCGCCGACGCCCTGAGGTGGCCGCCGCACTCCGTGCGGCGGTCTGCCCGCGCACGGAGTGCGCGGGCCACCATCGTGTTTTCCAATGATTGGAACTGCCACGTCCAATGATTGGAATTTTGCGGGTGCGGTCTTTTCCAATGATTGGAAATTCTCAGCGGCGAAGTTTCCAATGATTGGAAATCCGGCAGACGGTCGCGGCAGGAGCAGGTGATTTGCGAAGTTGTTCCGTCGCTGGCGGCGGACAGGCAGGGGCGGCGTCAGGCGGGGGTGAGCATGCGGCCGAGGATGCCTTTTTCGATGACGACTTTCGTGCCGCGGCCGCAGGAGAGATGGACCTGCGCGCTCTGGCCATTGACGGCGATTTCAAGCGTGTTGCACGAGCCGAAGAGGGCGAGCACGGTGCCTTCCGGCACGTCGGCGTAGGTGTGATATATGCGCGTGACGAGCTGCGCGCCGACGCGGACGGAGGCGATGGCCCAGTCGGCGTGGCCCATCTGGCTGTGATGGATGTTCGTGACGAGGTTGCCGAAATTATCCACGTGAATGACTTCGCCTTCGATGCGCGTCGAGGTCGCCACGGGCCGCGCCCAGTCGGGCCGCGCGATCTGCGCGAAGGGTTCGGCAATCTCGGCGGGCTTCTTCGCGCCGCCGGCGAGAAGTCCGGCGGCATAGGCGAAGATGTCGCGGCCGTGGAACGTCGCGCTCACGACGCCGGGGCGGTGGATGTCCGGCTTGATCGCAAAAATCGAAACGCTGTGCGCGTGCTCGATCGCGAAGCTCGCGATGCCGTTGTCCGGCACGATGAACAGGCGGGCGTCGGCCTCGATGCACAGCGCCTTGCGCGAGGTGCCGACGCCGGGATCAACGACGGCGACGTGAATTGTCCCGGGCGGATAAAGCTCCCAGTATTGCATCAGCGACCACGCGGCGGCCTGGATGTCGTGCGGCGGCATGTCGTGCGCAGCGTCGAGCAGGCGCGCATTCGGCGCGAGCGACGCGATCACGCCCTTCATCGCGGCGACATAACCGTCGCGCCCGCCAAAGTCGGTCAGCAGCGTCACGATGGGGCCGGATGGGTTCATGTTGTTGCCGGAATCATTGCGGTGTCTTCGCGGAATAGCGTCCCTGAATGTTGTTGGTGAAGAAATCCATTTTTGCGCCCGCGCGCATGAAAGAAGAATACACCGTCTCCGCCACACCGGCAAAGTTTGATCGCGATCCGTCGTTGAACTGGATCAGAAGCGTTTGGGTTGGCGGGTCGTAGCTGATGAATTTGAATTCGTGGCGCGGCGGCGGCGCGGCGGGTTGCGCCGGAATTCTCGCGCTCTCGCCCTGGCACGAAACCAGAAGCGCGAACGCGACCGCAAAAAGAATTTTCCGCATGACTCAAGCCTCCGTGAAATGCCGGCAGTCAATTCCGGGAAACAAATTGTCCATGGCCTCCAACGCGCGCAACCGGCGTTCATCAATCTGATTTTTTTCGATCGCGCCGCACAGATAGTGGACGCGCGCGATCTGGTCGCGCATCCGTTTCTCCGCATACGCCGCGGACGTGCCGCGCGTCATCAGGAACGGCCAGTCGGACGCCTGGGCCAGCAGCAGCGAGCGGGCGGCCTGCTTGAGCGCGCGGCGGCCGATGCTGGAACATGCGGTCCCGAGCCGGGCGCGGGCGCAATCAGCTTCGCGAACGGTCGCGTGGTGCAGAGCGGCGCGACGCAGCTCGGGATAAATCCAATGGTTCGAAGCGTTGAGCCAGTATTCGTTGAATCCGTGCTGGCCCCAGCTCGACGCGCCGGGCGTCGCCGCAAATTTCACGTGATGCCGCTGAATAAAATCCGACGGCGTGATCGTTTCGAGTTCGTCGCTGCGTGCCGCGGCGTACCGGAAAACCTGCTCGATGAATTGCGGGCCTTCGTACCACCAGTGTCCGAAAAGTTCCGCGTCGTAGGCGGCGGTCATCACCGGTGGATGAGGAACGCGGTCGCGATGGAGATGCGCGCGGGCGATCCGCGCGCGGACAAACTCCTGGGCATGCCGGACGGCCGCGGCTTTTGCCGCAGCCGGATCGTAGGGAAATTTCTTCGCCACGTTTCCGCTGACGGCGGAAGTTTTGAAACCGTCCGAACCGGCTTCGTGAAAATCGCGATAGACCGCGGCACCGGGAAATCCGTCCGGCCCCCAGACTTCGCGTGCAGAATCCGGATCGCGCGCAAATGCGGCGACACCGCCACAAGCGACCGGCGAGAACGGGCCGAATGGCGGCGGCGGACTCGCGTTGAGAAAACCGTGCGAGTCCACAACGAAATATTCCACGCCGGCAGCGGCGAGTTCTTTTTCCAGGCCCGGATAAAATCCGCATTCGGGCAGCCAGAATCCGCGCGGCCTTTCGCCGAAATTCCGGGTGTGTTCATCAATCGCAACGCGAATTTGCGCGCGGACGGAAAGGCCGTGATTTTTCAGCAGTGGCAGGAAGCCGTGCGTCGCAGCGGTGGTGACAAGCTCGATGCCGCCTTTTTTCTTCAGGCTCCGGAAACCTCCGAGAAGATCGCCGCCCCGCCGCGCAAATTCGGCGGAGGCATTTTCGAAATGGGCCGCGACAAACGGCGCAGACTTCTCTGCCTTTTCGGCGCGGTCATTCAGCCAGCGGGCGCAGCGCGCGCGCAGCAATTTGTCATCGAGCATCGCGGCGAGCGTCGGCGAAATCGAAATGGTGACGCGATGGGGAACGCCGTCGCCGGAGAGACGCTCGAAGACGGTGAGCAGCGGCAGGTAGCTGTCGGCGACGGCTTCGAACAGCCATTTTTCTTCGAGAAATTCCGCGTGTTCGGGATGCCGTACGAACGGCAGGTGCGCGTGCAGAATCAGGCAAAGGCAGCCGGCCGGCATGGCGATCAGCCCCCGCCCGGATTCGGCGGCGGCACGAGATACGGCAGAAGCGGGCCGGGATGCGGCAACTCTTGTTTCATCGCGAAACTGCCATCGGAGTTGACTGGAAGTTGCCGGCCGTACAGCGTCGCGCGGCGTCCCGGCGGAACGCGGCCGCGAATGACGACCTCGACGACGACTTCGACGTTGGCCTCGCGTTGTCCGAAGCTGTGGCTGGAATAAGTCAGATAATCTTCGATGCGAACTTCCGCGCCGGCAGCCTGCGGATCGGTCATCGTTTCGGCCGCATCGCGAAGTTGCGGGGCATTGACTGCGGTTTCAAGTTCCGCACCGGCGGAGTTGATGCGCGCCGCGCTCAAGTCCAACGATTTCGCGGCCGAGTCAGAATCGAATTCGACGGTAATGTCGCGGACGCGCGCCTCCATTTCCTGCTGCGCGCTGGTGATCGGCGAATCTGCGGCCGCTGTTTTTTCGTACCACGTTTCGACGACTTCGTCGCGCGGCGGGAGCAGCGCCGAAAGTTCGGCGGCGTCCGGCCACGGACCGGCGGAAACTTCGGCGCGAAGCGGCTTCACTTCCGCCGCAACGCGCGCCTCGGTGGCCACGGCGTCCGCGGCGATGCCGGCCATTTCGATCCGGGCTTCTTCGACGATGGCCGCGTTCTCGACCATCTCCGGCGGCTGCGCAACCGGCATCGCGGCCACCGGCGCGCGCGGCATGTCCATGCGGTCGGAGACGGCGAGCCGATCGAGGTGTCCGTCGGCGCGACGAAACCCGAGTTCCGCCAGATAGGTTCGCCCGTCTTTCCAGACGTTGAGGTCAACCTGGCCCTGCGAACCTGCGACGACCGTGTCGAACGTGTCGTGCGGGTTGGTCCCGGAAAATTCGATGCCGGTCACATCGTGGAGCCGGATGACCAGCGCGCTGCCGGCGGCGGTTTCCTCCGCGGCGCGATATTCTTGCGGCTCGATGTTCCAGTAGGCGTGCGCGCGGTGCGGGCTGAGATCAAGCAGAACAACCTCCGTACCCGCGCGCGGCGGCGGGTAAAGGCTGGCGATTTCCGCGGAGACGGCCAGGAGTTCTTCCGCCGATATAACGTCATCCTCGTCGTTCATGAGAGCCGCTGACTTTATGAATCATGGGGTGGCAAGTAAAGACCCAGTCGCAATTTTCCGGCGGAAGATTTTAGATCGCGCCGTCTTTTCCAATCATTGGAAGTTTGCGGGCCGGCTGTTTCCAATCATTGGAAATTTGGACGACCGCGCGCGATCAAAATCTTAATGGCGCCGGCCGACGGCGAAAAACCGTTTGTCGTTTTTGTATTCGAGCGTGACGCCCGTCTCGCGGACTTCGACCAGCGTCATGCCGTCCACGCTTTCGCCGACGTTGATGAGCGAGTCGTTGATGATGGCGGATTTTCCCTTCGAGCTGTGCGCCATAACGCCGCTGATGCGGACTTCGGGCCACGTCACATTCAGCACCGGGACGGGCGCGGGCGCGGATTGGACCACGGGTGCGGATACCGGCGCCGTCACCGTCGGTTGGGCGGCAGGCGGCACAACGGCGGGTTGCGCAACAGGCGGCGGAGGCGCGACGACGGGCGCGGACGCCGCTGGTTGCGCGGGTGTAATCACGCCCTGCTCCGCGGCGGCACTCTCCTTGCGAAACTCCAGAACTTCGGTCTTCATCTTCTCGACCCGGCCGTGAATCGCGGGAATGTCCGGCAGCGGAAGAAGCGCCGCGGCACCGCCCTGACTTTTCGGAGCGGGAACGTCCGGCGGTGTCGCCGGCTGCCCCGCGGTTCCGGCCGGCGCCTTGACAGGCGCGGGCGCCAGGGCGGATGCAGGCAATGGCGCGTTTCCGCCCGATCCCGCAGCCGCGGAAGAACGCTGCCGCGCCTTCATCAGAAGCCACAGCGTGCCTCCTCCGATGACAAGCATGACCAGAAAGATCGCCAGCAAATTCAACCACGGTATTTTGCGATTCTTCTTCTCCGCCAACCGCGGCAACCCGGACGGAATCTGAACAACATTCGAATGCTCGGCCCCCAGCGGCGGAAGAGCCGACATCTGCGGAGCCGTGAATCCGGCATGATCGGCCGGCAATTCGGCCGCGTGGGCTGCCAGCGCCAGTTTCTGCGATGGAGGCGGCGCAGGCGGCGCGTGCGGCTCATCCTGCATCGGCGACAAATCCAGATCCGGCACCGGCGGCGGATTCAGCGAGGGCGGCGGACGGCTCATCACCGGTCTCGGCGCCTGCGGCAACGGCGGCGGCGGCGGACTGGCGCGGCCCTGCTGCTCGTCCATCTTTCGCTTCAATGCTTGTTGAATCAAACTCATGCCGGCACCTCGACTTCACTTATAGCACGTTTCGCCTCTTCGATCCCGATCAGCCTCGTGTCGGCGACATAACCGGCCAGCAGCGCCTGATCGCAAACCGTATTGATCAGCCGCGGCGTTCCCTTGGTGTGCGCAAAAATAATCTCGACGGCCTGCGGCGCAAACCTGATCGAGCCGTTCGTCGCCCCGGCGATCATCAACCGGTGTGCGATGTATTCCGCCGTCTCGCCAATGTTGAGCGATCCCAGGTGGCAGCGCACGGAAATCCGCTGCTTGAGCTGCCGCAGCTCGTGGCGGTTGAGAAGATCCCGCAACTCCGGCTGGCCCGACAAAACGATCTGCAAAAGCTTGTGCTGATCCGTCTCCAAATTTGAAAGCAGGCGAATCTGCTCCATCACCAGCGGCGACAAATCCTGCGCCTCATCAATGAACACCGCCACCGTCATCCCCTCCCGCGCCATGAACAGCAGATAATTGTTCAACTGCTCGATATGGCTGAGCCGGTCCCGCCCCTTCGCCGTCAGCCCCAGATCGTGAAGAATCGCCCGCAGCAGTTGCGTCTCCGTCAGCGACGGATTCAGCACCAGCGCCGTATGCACCTGGCTCGGCAGGCTCGAAAGCACCGCCCGGCACAGCGTCGTCTTGCCCGACCCCACCTCGCCGGAAAGCTCGATGAACCCCCGCCGGTGCATAATCGCATACGTCAGCAAATCGAACGCCTCCCGGTGCCGCGGCGAATAAAAAATATACCGCGGGTCCGGCGTGATGCTGAACGGCTCTTCCTTTAATCCGTAAAAATCAAGATACATGACGCAATTGTCCGCCCCCACTATGCACAATCCATGCCACCCGCACCAGCACAGCTTGCAAACAACCGCAAAACTTCCAACCATTGGAAACCCCCGCCCCCGCTTTCCTCCAATCATTGGAAACAGGAGCGACGCCGTCCCGCCGCCGCCAAAGAAAAAGAAGCGGTGCCGTCCCCCAGCCACCAAAGAAAGCCGCCAGATGAATGGCGCGGATAAATCCCCGCCGCCGCCCGGCCGCGCTGATTGATCGGCTGATTGGACATTTCTGCTCTTCAACCCGCGCATCACCGGCGACTGGTTGGCAGGCCCGAAGGGCCGTGATGGGATAGCCCGGGGCAACGCCCCGGGAAACGGACCCGAAAAACATCAAAGCCCTGAAAGGGCGAAAGGCCTGCCTGCGTCGCGTAGCGACGCGGTGCATGTAGCCGTGGATTTCAATCCACGGAAAGCCCGACGCGAAATAGCAGCGTCGCGTAGCGACGCATGATCCGGTCAACCGCCGCTGCGCGACGGAAGCCGCGTACGGTGTCGCCGATTGGCGGGCCTCTTGCCTTCCTCTATCACTCCTTGATACCCACTCGGTAGAAAGCCTTGTTTGTCGCGACTGGCATGGACCATTCGACCGGCGATCCTGCATTCGTCCAGGATGTCGGCACGAGGGCAGGCGATGTCTCAAGTTGGATCGACAGATGGACTGTGTTGGTGACCACACCGATGAGTAGGGAACCGGGAGCGAGCGATCCAAGTAAGTTTGTCACGTAGACGCCGAAAACTGCACTCTGTGACAGAATGTAGGGCAAAACATCCCTATCTGGCACCGTAGGATTCCATCCGTGTTGGACTTCCCACGCATCGTCGAATCCATCACCATCGGTGTCAATATCGGATCTCCACAACGCGAGTGGGTATATCTTAGTGTTGTTTTCTTCATCCGATTCATAGAGGGAATGGTGCAAGACCGAATAGTCGTCTGCAACGACAACGAGGAAACCTCCTGTCCCCGCCCATGTCGGGAAGATGGACGTGTTCGTCACAGTAACGGTCTGGCCCGGAGCCAAACTGTCCACTTCGGTATATGCCACCCAGGACCCGACATCGACCCCGTTGGATGAGACGCCCACATTGCACACGAAGGACGGGGCCGCCGGCACGTCCCCGTTGTTCCGAATGCTGTAGGAGAATGTAACGTGATCTCCATTCGCCACTGCCGCGCTCACGCCAACCGGCTCAAGGTCGGGGGCGTGCATTGTCAACGGGAACACCTTGGTATTGTTCGCCTCGTCTGATTCATAGAGCGAATGGTGCAAGACCGAATAGTCATCTGCAACGACAACGAGGAAACCTCCTGTCCCCGCCCACGTCGGGAAGAAACATGTGTTCGTCACAGTGACGGTTTGCCCCGGAGCCAAACTGTCCACTTCGGTATATGCCACCCAGGACCCGACATCGACCCCGTTGGATGAGACGCCCACATTGCACACGAAGGACGGGGCCGCCGGCAC
>CAIVKH010000076.1 GCA_903906425.1 uncultured bacterium | reverse complement strand
TGTCCTGCGTGACGCCGCGCGTGGGCCGCCAGGCCTTGCTCGCGTCGTCGAACTGCGGAATGTCGCCGTGCTGTACGCCATTGCCCAGGTCCAGGTCGTGCCGGAAGGCATCTGCGCCGGAGACGCGCGCGCCGATTTGCACGACCGGGCCGGAGCCGTGGTCGGTCGCGGCGATGAACGCGGCGCTTTCGCCGCTGCCGGTGTCGGTGTTGGTCATGAGGTGCAGTTCGCTCTGCTGGATCATGACGCGGGCCTGGAAAACCGCGTCGGTGGTGACGGGAAAGTTCATGCCGCCGGCTTCGCCCTGCGGGCCGATGATGGTGAGCAGTTGCCATTCGGGATTGGTGTCGGGCTGCGACCACGGGCTCATGATGGCGGTGGTGGCCAGATACATCAGGCCGTTGAAGACGACGGCGTCGCTCTTGTTATAGCCCTGCCCCGCGACCCACGCGCCGCAGAGGTTGGCCGCCGGAGCGGTCGCGCCATCGGCCCCGGGTGGCCCCTGAATTCCGGGCTGGCCATCGGATCCATCTTTTCCGGGATCACCTTTTTCGCCTTTTTCGCCGGGAATGGGGACAATGGCAGAGACGCGGTCGTCCAGGTCGTTCATGTTTCCTCGGAGCAGGTCGGCATCCACGGTGGTGCCGTTGACGGGTTTGGTTCGGTCGAACATGGTTTTCTCCTGTTGATGGCCACAAAGAGGCACAAAAAGCGCAAAAGGGTTCGGTTTGCGGTTCAGGGGCGTTCTGTGGCGATGGTTTTGGTTCTCAATAGCACGAATCTTTGTTGTTTTGTTGTAAGCCTGTGTAATTAAGCTTCATACCTGACAAATATGGCCTGGATTTAGCTTCCGGACGTGGCAACCCAGACCTAGTTTGCCGCGTCCCAGACCTATTTTGCCGCAATCCATACTTGGTTTGCGGTAATCCAGACCCGGGTTGCCGCGTACTGGAACTGATTCGTCGCAACCCAGACCTGGATTCCGGCGATCCAGACCTATCCTGAGACAATCCAGAGCTGGGTTGCCGTGACCCAGACCTGCCTTGCGCCAATCCAGACCTCTTTTGCCTTCCGGCAGGTCTGGGTTGCGGTGACATGGATCTGGGCCGCAGCGAACTTGATCCAGTTTGCGGAGAACCGGCCTCAGGCCGCGCGCCCCCGGGCCGGATCGCTCCATGGTCCTTTCTGGCCGACGCTGCCGTGGGCGCGAATCTGGAAGAGGTATTCGGCGCCACCCTCCAGTCCGGGAATGGTCATCTTGCTGGCGGTGGTTGTGCCGCCGGCTTCCATCTTGGTTTCATCGAGAGTGAGGCCCTTGATGTACCGGGCTTCGAAAAGGCGCGGTTTGGGTTTCATGGAGTTCCACTGGAGGTCCGCCTCGCCAGGATTATCGCCGCTGCTGGCGGTGAGGTTCTGAACCTGCGCGGGTGCGCCGGTGGAGGGAGCGCGGCCCGGCTCGTAGGTTGGTAGGCCGGTGGTTTCCATTTTGGCCTTGTCGAAGTTCGTGTTGTCCTCGGTCTTCGACATGAGCTTTTCGAGTTTCGCGTTCCAGCCGGCGTCCGCGTTTTCCAGCGCGGTGGTGGCGGCGATGGCTTCCTGCCGCTTGTTGTTGGCCGTCGTGTTGGCGCTTTCGAGCGCGCCGTTGGCGGTTGTGAAGTCCGCCAGTTCCGTGGTCACGGTGCCAACGGCGGGGTTGCCCGCATAGTTGGCGATGACCTGTATGCCCAACGCGACCTTGGCCACGACGGCAAGGTCCTTGGGATCGCGTTTGAATTTACTCATGCGTTTCTTTCCCGGCGATGAGGCGGCCGAATATACGGCTGTGCCGTACACCGCTGTTCCGTATAGATCCGCCATCGCCGTTTCTCCTGACTTGTTTCTGCCGATGTTTCGCACGTGCGAAACTGGAGGCGACACTAGGACGGCGCGTGCGCGAAAGTCACCTGCCGTGGTGCCGGAGAAAACGGCATCGCGGGGCTTGACGGGATTTTGTGCCGGGCCGCGCTCAGGCGGGCGGGGGATAGGGGGTGACGCGCGGGGGCCGGCGCTGCGGGTTGCAGTCCGGGCAGACGGCGTCTTCGTCGCGGCAGTGGATGCAGCGGACGGGGATGCCGTAGTGGGTGGCGATGTTCTCGATGTTCTCCGTCCGGGGCGAGCAGCGAAATGCGAACCAGTCGCAAACCGTGCCGCGGACAACGAGGAGGGCATCCACCAAATCCTTGATGCTCTCGCCGCTGGCAATGTGCAGATCCCTGACGCGCGCGCAAATCACGTGGCGCAGCGGGATGCGTGTTTTTCTCTCATTAGGTCCGTTCATAGTTCCTCCGTATGACCGTGTTTCTTGCCGTGCGGAAGTATGCCGCGGCCTGTTCGCCAGGCAAGTGCGGAGGGCGGCTCCCGGCCCGGTCGCTTCCAATGATTGGAAATCTGCGCGCCGGATTTTTCCAATCATTGGAAATTCCCGCAGTCCCTTTTCATTTTTCTTAACGCGAAAAGCGGTTGTTCGTACGTTCTATGCCGAAAATGGCATTGCTTTGAATCGTCACATCACATTTTTTGCGGCCATCCTTGTTTCATTTTTATGCCGCGGCGCGGATGTCGCGGTTCTTCAGTCGCAAACGTTTCAGACGATTGCGGGCTGGGGGCATGGCGGCGGTTTCTGCCAGGGGATGACGGGGATCGCGGGCAATACGCTGGACCCGGCCGTGAATGATGCGATCAACCGGCAGTACATTGATTATCTGGCGGACGATCTGGGGCTCACCGGTTCGCGGACGTGGGAGGTCGGGCCGCGCGTGGATGGGGCCGGCATGGATCACGGCGATTGCGATGTGATTGACTGGAATCTTTTCGAGTCGGACACGCTGTCGGCTACGTATGCAACCAACCTCGTCTATTTTCAGGGCAAAGTTCTGGCGAAAGGATACCAGCCGAATTTCTATTCAAGCCCGGGGTATCCGACGCACGCATCGGAAGTGAAGCCGTGGGTGATGAATCATCCGGGGGAGCGTGCGCAGCAGCTCTGGGCGAGCGCGGTCTATTTGAAGAACACGCATGGCATCAACATCAGCTATGCGGTGATGAACAATGAGCCGGGCGGGAGTTTCACGCCGGCGCTCCTCGCGGACGACATCAAGGCGGTGGGGCCGCGGTTCGTCGCGCACGGGCTGTCAACGCTGGTTCAGTACGCCGAGGCAGTCACGCCGCAGACGGACTGGAACTACATCACGCCGGTGCAGAACGATCCGGACATGTGGCCGTTCGTGGGGCGCATCTCGTATCATAATTACGGCACCGCGGATCCGTACCGGTCCTATCTCCTGGGTTATGCGAAGGCGCGCGGACTCACGACGGCGCAGACGGAAATGGGAAATCCGACGTTTGATGATTTGTACAGCGACCTGACGCTGGCCGGCGTCACCTATTGGGAGGTTGCATACAGCGCCAGCCTCACGCTGTCGAATAACGTCGGGCTGACGGCATTCTCGCCGGCGGGCACCTATTTTCGCCTCCGGCAATTGATTCATTATGTCCGCCCCGGCGCCGTCCGCATCGGGACGACATCAAGCACTCCGTCTGTTCGTGTCCTCGCTTTCACGACGAACGGTCAGGTCACGGTCGTCATCGAGAACACGTCCGGCTCCGCGCAAACCGTCAACTTGAGCGGACTGCCGCCGGGCACGTATGGCGTGTCGAAAGCGGCCGTTGGCGTATCATCGTTTCAAGAACTCGGTCTCCAGACTGTCGGCGCGTCCGGCACGCTGACGCTGGCGAATGTGGCGGGCGGTTCAGCCGTCACCACCTTGTATCCATATGCCGGTCCGAACCACGCGCCGACCGTTGAAGTATGGGGCGCGAATCCCGGCTACGTCGTCGCGCCCGCGAACAACGCGACACTTTCCATCATTGCCAACGACGCGGAACTCGATGCGCTGACCTATCACTGGTCTGTGACGAGTCAGCCGGCTGGCGCGAGCGCCACGCTGGCCACGCCCAATGCCGCCACAACAGTTGCCAACAACCTGACCGTCGCGGGAACGTATGTCTTCAACGTGGATGTCCGCGACAGCGTGAACACCAATTCGAGGCAGGTATATCTGGTCGTGTACGATTCCAATCCGCCGCCGGTTTTGGGGCAGGCGGGATTCCGATTTGCCGCGCCCTACGGACTGTTCTTTGCCGATCCGGGCATCACGACGCACGCCATTGTTGAGCTGCCGACATCCTCGGCCACGTTGCAGGTTGGGATTTCTGATCTGGCGAACAGCGACTTCACCGGTCGCGGCCAATGGAGCATCGTGAGCGTGCCCGCCGGGGCTACCAATGTGACGCTCGGTGCTACGACCTATATTTTCGTGAGCATCCGCGCCAATGTCGCCGGCATGACGGTGCCCGGCGATTATCTCTTCCAGCTCGTCGTCACGAATCCGGTGCCGCCCAATCTCACGGCCCAGATTCTTTGCACCGTGAACCCGGCAAGTTCCGCGCCCGTCATCAACTCCATCACGGCATCGCCCGCGAGCCTGACCCTGCCCGTCAGTTCGACGCTGCTTTCGGCAGCGTTCACCGGTGCGACCAACACCACGCTGCGCCAATGGTGGGCGGTGAAATCCACGCCGGCCGGCGCGAAGCCGGTGTTCGATCATCAGGGCGCGACAAACACGACCGTGAGCAATCTCGTGTTGCCCGGCAACTACACGTTCACGCTCCGCGCATTCGATGACATCCACATGACGACCCAAGACAAGACGATCACAGTCTCACCCGCGCCGGGCGCGCCGGTCATCACCAGCGCCGCAGCCGCGGCCGTCGCAGCCGGCACGCCGTTCACATACACCATCACCGCCAGCGGCGGCCCGACCGGATTCAACGCCACCAACCTGCCATCGGGCTTCACTGTAAATCCCGTCACCGGCGTCATCACCGGCACACCGACGATCGTCGGCGTGTACAACATTCAACTCAGCGCGACCAACGCCAGTGGCGCCGGCTACGGCAATCTCGCGCTGACTGTCGGGCTTGCGCCGCCGGTCATCGCTTATGCAATGGCCTCGCCGAATCCGGTGCCTGCCCAGCAGAGCACTACGTTTTCCGTTTCAGCGGCAGACCCGAATGAATTCCTGACGGGCCAGCTTTGGAATTTCGGCGATTCGACAACGGACACGAACCTGTCGCCCTCTCATGTTTATGCGCAGGCCGGGAACTACCAGGCGACGTTCACGATCACGAACGACCTGGGCGGCGTCGCGACCACGTCGTTTCCTGTCTATGTCACCGCACAGCAGGTCGCCGGGACTTTGCAATTTTCAGCGACGAATTATTTCGGCGACAAGAGCGAGCGCTTTGCGACGGTGAGCGTCACGCGGCTCGTCGGAAATGTCGGGGCTGTTCAAGTCACGTGCGGCACGTCCAGCGGCACCGCAATCGCCGGTCAGGATTATTTATCCGTCGTCACGAACGTCGCCTGGGCCGATGGCGAAATGGGCGTGAAGAGTTTCACGATTCCAGTCATTGACGACGATCTTCTCTCCGAGCCGGACAAGACGGTTTTTCTTTCGCTGACCAATTTCACCGGCGGCGCGAGCTGCGGAACCGCCAGCAACGCCACGCTCACCATCACCGCGAACACGAAAGCCAACAACGGCCTCATCGCGCGATGGCTGCTCGACGAAACCAACGGCACGCTTGCCGCTGATTCGAGCGGCAACGGCCACGACGGCTCCGTCGCGAACGGAGCGTGGATCGCCGGCAAAGTCAGCGGCGCTCTACATTTCAACGGCACGAATTCCGCCGTCACGGTTCCGACCAATTCATCGCTCGATATGAAATCCGGGGACCAGTTCAGCATCGCGTTCTGGGTTCGCGGCCTCACCAACAACAACGGCGGAATGTTTCTTTCGAAGCGATCCTTCGGTCAGGGCGGCTACGAAGTCCGCTACACGTCAACATTCGGCAATTTCTTTCGCGCGAACTCCGGCGCGGTGAATCTCGACACCAAGTTCAACACGAACCTTCTCGACGGCCAGTGGCACCACGCCGCCGCCGTGCGCACCGCAGCGGGGCTGGATACGTATGCAGACGGTGTTCTTCAGAACCACACCAGCGATTCGAGTCTCGCCGGCCTCTCGAACACCAACGCGCTCTATTTCGGCATGCAAGCCGACGGCAACTTCCGCTTCGCTGGCGACCTCGACGACATCCGCATCTATCGCCGCGCGATTCCTCCGCGCCTGATTCAGGCCCTCGCCGCCGGCAACGACGACAAAGACGCCGACGGCCTTCCCGACGCGTGGGAATTTCTCCACTTCGGCAGCACGACGAACTCAAACGGAAACGGCGACAGCGATGGCGATGGATTTTCCGATGCGAAAGAACTTATCGCCGGCACCGACCCGAACTCCGCCGCATCGTACTTTCGCGTCGACGCCATCAGCAATTCGCCGCCTGCTGTAATGCTCTGCGTCATGTCTGCGACGAACCGGGTCTATTCGCTCTTGTGGCAAACCGATCTGGTCAACGGCCTGTGGAACGATGTGCCCGGCCAGACAAACGTCTCGGGAAGCGGCGGCCCGCTGTGGCTGAGTGACACGAATCCTGGCGCGTTAGTTTTCCATAAAGTGGGTGTCAGAACGCTGCCGTAGACCGGCTCTGGATATCTCTTGCCGCATTTTTCCAATGATTGGAAATCTGCCGCGCGCACTTTTCCAATCATTGGAAATTGCAATAGATCCGCATTGCGTTTTCGAGCTGGCGGGCGTTTGAATGGGCGGCATGAAAACACATGCTGCCTCCTCCGTGATCCTGCTTTCGACCGTTGCAACTCTTGCCGCGTTGGCCGGCGACAAGATCCCGCTGAGGGTTTCCGATACTTTTTCGCCGCCGCCACCGGGCGCCGTGAAGATTGGCGGGCATCTTGGCGACATGTTGAATTTGTGCATCAGCAACCGCATCGCGGCGCAGGATGTGCCGCACATCATCGCGCCGTTCCGCGAGCGGAAGGACAACTGGGAATGGCGCGCGGAATTCTGGGGAAAGTGGATCACGTCGGCGGAGTGGGCGGAGCGTTACACGGGCGATGCGGCATTGCGCGCGAAGGTCGGCGGCGCGGTGAAGGACCTGCTGGCGACGCAGACGCCGGACGGCTACATCGGCGCGCATCCGGACGGCGGGCATCTGAAGAACTGGGACATCTGGGGGCGCAAATACACGTTGCTCGGGCTGCTCGGTTGGGACGATCTGGCGAATGACGCGACGGCGATGAGCGCGGCGGCCAGGCACGCGGATTTTCTGCTGAGCGAAGTCGGTCCGGGGAAGGCCAGCCCGATCAAAGACATGTGGAATGGCCTGGCGGCCAGTTCGATCATCGAGCCAATGACGCTGCTTTATCGGCGCACGGGCGAACAACGATATCTCGATTATGTGAATTATGTGATCGGGCTTTGGCCGACGACGAATGGGCCGGATTTGTTGAACAAAGTGGAGCGCGGTGTCCCAGTCTTCGACATGTTCCCGAAACCAAAGCCGGTGGCCGAAATGAAGAACTACGGCGACGGCGGGAAGTCGAAGTCGTACGAAATGATGTCGTGCTTCGAGGGGCTGTGCGAACTGTATCGGACGACAGGCAACACGGAATATTTCGACGCGCCGAAGAAACTCTTCGCGGGAATTCGCGAAACGGAAATCACGATCATCGGCTCCGGCTCCGACTGGGAACGATGGTGCGATGGCAAGCGCCGGCAGACCGAGCCATGGAAGATGGGGATGGAAACCTGCGTCACGGTGACGTGGATGAAGCTCGCCAATCAGTTGCATCGGCTCACTGGCGATCCGATGTATGCCGACGAGATCGAGCGCGCGGCATACAACGCGCTGCTCGGCGCGCAGGGCGTCGACGGCACATGGTGGTGCCACCACTCGCCGCTCGCAGGTGTGAAGGAGCGCGCCCCGGAACATTGCGGCATGCATCAGAATTGCTGCGTCGCCAGCGGCCCGCGCGGAATGATGCTGCTGTCGCAAATCGCCGTGATGTCTTCGAAAGACGGGCCGGTGGTGAATTTTTACGGAGACATCACCGCGGATATTCCGCTGCAATCAGGCGAGAACGTTCGCATCGGCCAGAAGAGTGACTATCCTGTCGGCGATACCGTCCTAGTCACCATCGCCCCCGCGAAGCCCGAAATATTCACCGTTCGCATGCGGATACCCGAATGGAGCAGGGAAAGCTCGATAACGATCAACAACGAAAAGCAGCCATCCCCGCGCCCCGGAAGCTACGCGGAACTTCGCCGCGAGTGGAAGGCTGGCGATTCCGTTACGCTGAAACTCGACATGCGTGCTCGGCTCGTTCGCGCGCCTGGCAATCCGAATTTCGTCGCGATCACACGCGGTCCGCTCGTGCTCGCGCGCGACAAACGACTTGATGCCGGTGGGATCGATTCGGCCGTCGCGATCAAGGCGAATGCCGATGGAATCGTTGACGCGAAATTGTCATCCGGAACTTCCCTGCCGAACAACTGGCTGGTTTGCGATGTTCCGCTTGCCGATGGAACGAATCTCAAGATGTGTGATTTTTCAACGGCCGGAAATACGTGGGGCGACGACTCGAAATATCGTGTGTGGATGCCGCCTGCCCAACCGACCACCGCAAAGTGAACGATACATTCGAAATCGAAGAACTGGCGAAACCCGGCAGTATCGAGTTGTAGCCCGTCGCGCCGTGATCCACCAACAGCGTTTCATGTTCCCCTCGTCCCGGCGGGCACTTCGTGTGGCTGTAGTATTATTGGTATGTTTTAGGAACCTGTGCTCCGCGTTTTCGCACGCACGGATCGGAAGGGCGGCGTTGATTTCTGGATCGGATAAGCGGTAAATTGCGGAACTGAATAAGCATTTGTGTGTGCTTTTGAAGGGCTTGTCCGCATGTCGGTATGATTATTGCTTAAATCATTCGCTTGCTGTCGGGGGAGCTGCCTGATCGCTTTCGATTTCACATGAGTGGACAAGAAGAATTTTATAAAACGATGCGGATTGACATACCGCCGAGCCTGTTGCACGGCGTGGATTCAACCCGCCTGAAGGGCCGCGCACCCGGTATCAGGAGCCGCACGACCATCCGCATTGCCCGGCATGAACCTGCGGGTGTCCAGACGCATTACGGCCAGCTGCTTAAGAGCCTGTATGATGCAGCCATTGTGACTGATACGACCGGAAATATTCTTGATGCGAACGACCGGGCCACGGAGTTCTTGCAGTACGAGTTGCCGGAGCTCAAGAAGATGCACATCCATTCGCTCATTTCCGGTGCGGATGCCAACCTCATGCAGACGATCAAGGACATCCTCAATTCTGATCGTTATTTGCTGATCCAAGCGTATTGCCTGCGGCGCGATGAAACGATTTTCCCCGCTGAAATTGCGATCAACATTCTCGAACTTGAGCAATTGCGATACTGTCTTTTCATCCGCGACGTGACCGTGCGTCGGCAATCCGAGGAAATGTTGCGTACTGGCTACAACGCCATCAGCAACGCCAGCAACGGCATCGCTGTAGCCGACCTGACCGGGACACTCGTCTATGTCAACCCGGCAGCAGCCAAACTCTGGGGCTATTTGCAACCCGGCGACATGTCCGGTCACAACGTGCGCGAACTCTGGGGATCGCCGGACGATGCCACGCCGTTCATGGATGCCATCACGAAGAAACAAGAGAACTGGAATGGCGAACGCGTCGCCGTGAATCGCCGCGGTGAAGCGGTTCATGTTCAGGTTTCCGCCGCTTGCAACCGCGATGCCGACGACCAACTCATCGGAATGGTGCTTTCGTTCACGGACATTAGCGATCGGAAAAACGCCGAGGAGGCGAACCGCAAGGCCGAGGTTCACAAGGCGATGCTCGCCAGCCTTGCCACCGCCTGTCATCACATCGGCCAGCCCGCGACCGTCATCATGGGCAGCCTCGGCCTCCTGAAGGAAATTCTGAAGAAACAAAGCAACCGCGAAGTGCTCAGCATTCTCGACGACAGCATCAATGCCGCCGAGCAACTCGCCGAAGTGCTCCACAAATTCAATCGAATAACCGTCTATCGCACGATCAACTATCTCGACGGAGCCCAGAAAGACTCGCCGGAAAACAAACTGCTCGACATCGAAATGACCGGCTGAGTCCGCCCATCATTTCTTCGGACGGCTTCGCGTTTCGTCTTTTGTCAGCCTCGATGCGCGATGAATTGCATCGGATCCAAATTTTTCACGCAAACGATCCATCGTCTGGTCGAGTCGCGTATCGCGCACCGCGTGGCGCGATGGATCGAGTTCGGCGAACAGAAATTCCTGGCGATTGCCTGCCGCATCCGCACCGGCGAAATCGGAAACGCCAAAACCGACCAGCCGGACCGGCTTGGTGACCTTCAGCTTTCCGAGAATCTGCCGCGCGCTGGCGATCAAATTCCTGTCGCCGCTCGTCGGCGCCTCAAAGGTCTCCTGCCGCGTCAGCGTCTGGAAATCATCGAACCGGATTTTGAGCTGGCTCACGCGCGCGAGCTTGCCGGAGCGACGCAAACGCCAGCCAACGTGCTCGACCTGTTCGACCATTGTCTGCCAGATCACATCGCGATCGGAACAATCCTCAAGAAACGTGTGCTCCGACGAAATACTCTTCTCGTCGTATTTGGTCACAACGGCCCGCTCGTCCCGGCCAAACGCGAGTTCGTGAACATGTCTCGCGAGCGCGGGCCCAAACGCCTTTTCGAGCCCCTCGACGCCGCGCGCCTGAACATCGCCGATGGTCGTGATCCCGTTTTTTCTCAGCGCTTCCGCCGTCACTTTTCCGACGCCCCAAATCCGCGTCACCGCCAGCGGCGCAAGAAACTTCGCGATGGCATCCGGATCCTCCGGAACGACCGTCAGCCCGTCCGGCTTGTTCAAATCGCTTCCCAGCTTCGCGAGAAATTTGTTCGGCGCGACGCCGACTGACGCGGTCAATCCGGTATCGGCGCGAATCCGCTCCTTCAGCTTCATCGCGACATTCACCGCGCTGCCGTAGCGCCGCAGGATTCCGCTGACATCAACGAACGCCTCGTCCACCGAGACCGTTTCGATCATCGGCGAAAAACTTTCGACGATGCGCATGATTTTCTCAGACTCGGCCAGGTAGTGTCCCATCCGCACCGGAAGAAAAATTCCATTCGGGCAGAGCTTGCCCGCCGTGCGCGACGGCATCGCGGAATGCACGCCGAATTTCCGCGCCTCGTAGGACGCGGTCGAAACCACGCCGCGCTGGTCCGGCGGCGAGCCGATGATGACCGGCTTGCCGCGCAGCGACGGATTGTCGCGCACTTCGATCGCCGCATAAAAGGCGTCCATGTCCATGTGGAGAATCCGCTGCATCGTGGAAATCGTTGATGACTTGGCGCGCCTCGTCAATACTGCGGAATATGGAACCGCGAATTGGAACCGTGCCGTGGTGGCTGAAGGCCGCGGTGTTCGTGATGTTCGGCCTGTGTATTTTCATGGCCGCGTTCCTCGTCATCGGAATCAAAAAAGCGCGCGAATTCCAGAAGGCCCGCATCGCGCGGCTCGAACGCGAAGGCTATCAAAAAATCACCGGCGATAATCTCATCGCCACCAACCCGCCGCTGTTCCCGACGTGGTTCACCGCCGCGAGCGTGAAACTTCCCGACGGCGCGAACGCGCCCGTCGCGCTCTACTGCGCCACCGGCGAAATCAGCGGCACGGTGCGTGCCGACGTCCTGTTTGTCGGCCGTACGCTCATCATCAATCCCGGCGCGATCCTCGCCAGCAACCTCGAAACGACCTGCTGGATGGTGAAAAATTTCGGCGAGCTGCGCGGCGAACTGCGCGGCACGCAAAATTTCTACGTCACCAACCGCACCCCGATGACGGACGCCCGGCCGCGACCGTAAGAAATTTCCAATCATTGGAAATTTGCGCGGCGGAGACTTCCAATGATTGGAAACTGCGAACGCGGTTGCGGTGCGGGGCGGAAATGGGCTATGGGCTGGCGGCATGAATGACGAATCGCCATCGCTGGATCGCGCGCTGCGCATGATGGAGCAGCATCTGCAAAATTTGAAGGAGGACGGCGTGAAGGAAATCGAGGTTTCAATCCCGAAGGATTTGCCGGCGGCAAAAATCGCCGCACCAGCGGCTCAACGAGCGGCGACGGCACCACGTTTCTCGCCGGCGCGGACGGATTCGGCGCCTGCTGCTGCGAGGCCGCTCGCGATGGCTCCGCTTGCGCCGCGCGCGCCACAGCCGGACGACGCGGATCCGGAGTTGGCGGCGATCGCAAAAGAAATTTCAGGCTGCGAAAAATGCGGGTTGTGCCGGACGCGCACGCGCACGGTGCCGGGCCAGGGAAATCCGCGGCCGGAAATTATGTTCATCGGCGAAGGCCCCGGCACGGACGAGGACCGGCAGGGGCTGGCATTCATCGGCCGCGCGGGGCAGCTGCTGACGCGCATGATCGCGGCGATGGGTTTTCCGCGCGAGCAGGTTTTCATCGGCAACATCGTGAAGTGCCGGCCGACGATTGATAACGCGGGGCAGAAGGACCGGCCGCCGACGCCGGAGGAGATGACGGCGTGCATTCCATATCTGCACCGGCAGATCGCGATCCTGAAGCCCAAGGTGATCATCGCGCTGGGCGCAACGGCGGTGAAGGGGTTGTTCGGCGAGAGTATGACGGGAATCACGAAGCTGCGCGGGACGTGGCTTTCGTTCGACGGGATTGATGTGATGCCGACGTTTCATCCGTCGTACCTGCTGAGGCAGGGCGGCGATTCGGGCGGAACCAACAAGGCATATTGGGATGTCTGGGGCGATTGCGTGGCCGCGCTGAAGAAGATCGGGCGCGAGCCGCCGGCGCGGAAAAAGATCTGAGAAGACGGAGATCGCTGCTTTCTGAAATTTCAGGCCGTGGCTTCTTGCGCGGCGATGTGGGCGGGGAAGGTGACGGCGACGGTGGTGCCCTGTCCGGGCTGGCTGGTCAGCTTGATCGCGCCTTTGTGATCATCAACAATGCGACGCGTGATGAAAAGTCCGAGGCCGGTGCCGCCGGATTCACGTTTACTGGTGTGGTGAAACGGATCGAAAATATTTTCCAGCTGCTCCGGCGGGATGCCGCAGCCGTTGTCGCGAACCTCGATGACAACTTCCTTGTTGCGACTGGACAGTGACAGCTCGATGTGGCCGTCGTGGTCGGGAAGCGAGTCGAGCGCATTGATGATCAGATTTTGCAGGATCCGGATGAGCTGGGTTTTTTCACCGAGAACGAGGGCTTCGTCGGTGTCGTGCGTGAAGCGCAGTTGTACCTTTTTATCAGCGGCCATCGGCATCATCTCCTGCGAGATTTGCGAGGCGATGGTGTAGAGGTTGACGGGGGAATAGGCACGCGCCTCGCTGCGCGAAATGCTGAGCCATGATTCAACGAGGTCCTTGCAGCGCGCGACGCTTTTGCGGATGACGTCGAGATATTCGCCGTGATCGCCCGATGCGGCGGATTTTTCGGCGAGTTCTTCGCCAAGCAACTGGACATAACCCATGATGACGGTGAGCGGGTTGCGCAGGTCATGGACAAGTTCGGCGGAGGCGAGGCCGAGCGTCGCCATGCGTTCCTTGCGCTGCAATTCGGCGGCGAGCTGTCTGTTCAGTTCGGCGAGGTCGCGTTCGGCCAGCGCGCGCTTGCGGGTGATTTCGACTTTCTGAAGATTGCGGCGGACGGCCTCGCGCATTTCAGCGGCGTCGAATGGTTTTTTCATGTAGTCATTGGCGCCAAAACGTATCGCCTCCTGCGCTGTTTCGAGCGCGCCGAAGCCGGTGAGCATGATGATCGCAACCGTCTGGTCAATCTTGCGGATTTCGCGCAGCCCCTCGATGCCGTTCATGCCGGGCATGCGTATGTCCATGACGATCACGTCGGGCTTCTTATCGCGGACGTGATCGAGTCCGATGGCGACGGTCTCGGCGACGAAGACATCGTATTCGCCTTTGAGCAGGAAGCGCATGCTTTCGCGCGGGCCGAGTTCGTCGTCAATGACGAGAACGCGGGGCTTTGTCGCGAGCGGTGCGGGTGCGCGCGCCGCGGCGGATTCTTCAGAATTTGCTGTCATAGGACAAGGCCAGGAGCTGCGAATTGAAATCGTAGGTGCCGTCGTAAAGCGGATTGGCGTTGTTGTCCACGTGGCGGCTGCTCAAGAAGCCATAGGCGTAGGCCAGATCCACACGACGGTTCTTGCCTGCCCATCCGAGGCCAATCGAGGCGACGTTCTGGTCCTGTTCGGCGATGGACGGAATCTGGGTGGTTTCGGGAATCGGCGTGTCGAGGTGAATCCAGCCGGCGCGGGCCGTCCATTCCGGCGCGAATTTCCAGTCTGCGCCGAGCCCGTAGGTCCACGTGTCGGTCCAGTTGCCCGGCAGTGTTGACGCCGGCAGCAGCACGTTGTTGCTGCCCGCGTCCACGGTGAGATCGTCGAACGTGGAATGCTGCACCCATTCGACATCGGCTTCGACTCGGACGGTCTCGGTCAGTTCGATTCCGTAGGCGATGGCGGCGACAGCCGGGAAAGTGACGTCGGAGCCGAACGAGCTGCTGTGGGTGACGCCGGACAGCGGCGGAGGGAGACCGGCGGGAATTTCCGTGATTTTCGTGGTGCCGTCATAGTGGACGCTGATCGGCGAGCGGTAGGAAAGCGAGATTTTCTGTTTGCCGGTCACCTTGAAATTAAGCGCTGCGTTTCCGCCGAAGCCAACGCCATCGCCGTACATTTCCGAATCGCCGTCGGGCGACGCGGGGTTTCCGGTGACCGCGGACCACGGATAAACCTGTTTGATGTCGAGCGACGACCAGAGCACGTCAACGCCGGCGGCGAACGAAATGCTGTCGTTGATTTTCAGCGCGATGTTCGGGTTCGCGTTGATGCCGATGAGCTGCGAATAATACGGCGCGGTGTAGCGGAAAAGGCTGTTGTCCTTGTCCCACGTGGTGGAGCGGCCGAACGGAGTCGTGAGCGCAAAACCGGCGACGAGTTTTTCCTGCAGCGGATAGACGACATACACGTCGGGCAGCGCGGCGAAGTTGTTCACGGATTTGGCCGTCGTGTCGAACGAACCGCCCGCCCCGGTCGCGGCGACTTCGGAGGGCCGCGTGAATTTCTTCTCGCCGTAGCCGAGCGTGACCGAGACGCAATATTCCGGCTGCTTGATGTCGGTCATGTTCGCGGGATTCCGGCTCACGGTCGAGGCGTCATCAATCTGCGCGTAGGTGCCGCCGATGCGGCCCAGCGAGAGCGCGCCGTCGGGCGGATTGCGGAAACCATCGGCCAAAACGATCGAACCGGCGAACGCTGCTGCAACGCCTGCGCACCGAACCAGAACATTACTTCTCATGATCTCCTCCTGAATTTTCTTCTGCCTGCAACACATAGCATGGACCTTGCCAAGTCTTCCAATCCCAATTGCTGGTGGCATCGCGCTGAAATACCCCACTAATTGTGCCGCGGGTTGAACATTCTTGAACACTGTTCATTTTTGGTTGTTCAATTTTGTACACCAGCTACTGTCCCTTCGCGGTTGACCGTTGAAAAATCCGTTCAACCGGGTGCGGACAAAAAATGCGACGGCGCTTTTTCCAATGATTGGAAACCGGGATCCCGTGAATTTCCAATGATTGAAAAAGACGCGCGAGACGCCAGGGGGATTTTTCGGGCCGCGAAGTTTATGTGCTTGCGAAGCGGACATGAGACATCGCGCCGTCATTACAGGTTTTGGAGTGCTTGCTGCCAACGGCATCGGCATTGACGCCTTCTGGGAGTCGCTGCTGGCCGGCCGCAGCGGCGTCAAACGTATCACGCTTTTCGACACGACCGATTTCCCGGTCAACATCGCCGGCGAAATTTCCAACTTCAACGTGGACGAATTCGTCCCGCCCGAAATGAAGCCGCAGCGGATGGGCCGCCACGCGCAGCTCTGCATCGCCGCGGCGAAGATGGCCGTCGCGCACTCGCGCATCCGCGAAGACGAATTGAAAATGAGCGAGCCGGTGCCCGCATTCATCGGCGTGAGCAGCAGCGCATTCGATATCATCGAACGCAGCCAGGAACGCCTCATCAAACACGGCCCGAAAAAAGCCAGCCCTTATGCCGTGAGCGCGTCGCAGCCGCACGCGGTCGCCAGCGGTGCCGACGCGCCGATCACCAACCACGCCCTCGCGATCATGGCCGCATCGCGGATGATCGAGCCGTTTCACGGCGATCCCGCCCACGCCAGCAGGCCGTTTGATCGCGACCGCACCGGCGGAATTCTCTCCGAAGGCTCCGGCTTCGTCATCCTGGAGAGCCTCGACCACGCGATTGATCGCGGCGCGACCATCTGGGGCGAAATCACCGGCCACGCCTCCGCCAACGATCCGCGCGGCGGCCGCGGCGGCGACGGACTTCGCGACACCATTCGCATGGCGCTGGCCAACGCGCGCTGCATTCCTTCCGACATAGATTATGTCTGCGCCCACGGCCCGAGCGACCGCGAACTCGACGTGGCCGAAACCGAGGCCATCAAACACGCGCTCGGCGAACACGCTTACCGCATTCCCGTCAGCTCGATCAAAGGCTGCACCGGCAATCCGCTTTCATCCGCCGGCCCGCTGCAAATGGCCTGCGCCGCGCTCGCGCTGCGCGACAACCTCGTCCCGCCGACGGCCAACCACGAACATCCCGACCCGCGCTGCGATCTGGATTATGTCTCCGGCAGCGCGCGGCACATCGCCCTGCGGCGGGTTTTGATCAATGTCCACGGAATGGGCGGCGGAAATACGAGCGTGATTTTGGAACGGGTGCGGCGACCGTGAATATTTTCCAACTCTGCATTTTCAGCTCGCTGGCCTTCGACCTGGCCATCGGCCTGGTCGTGCTGATGACCAAGGCAAAGCGGCCCGCCAACCAGGTCTTTCTCATCCTTTCAATCACACTTGCCGCATGGCTTTTCTGTTTCGCCTTCGGCTCCATGCCGTCCAACGAAACCGCGCTCGCGTTCTGGATCCGCCAGACCTCTGCAGCGGCGGCAATGATTCCTTGGGCGCTCAACCTGCTCCGGCTCTCCATCGTTTCGAAGCGCGGCTGGCGGGAAATTCTCGCGCGGTCGGTCCTGTTTCAGGTTTTCGCCGTCGGCGCGATCATTCTCTGCCAGACGCATTGGTTCCTCGCCGGCGCAAAATTGCCGGAGCCGGGCCAGTCCGTCGGCGTGCCCATCTACGGCCCCGGCCTGAAACTCTTCACATTCTATTTCGTGGCGTCTTTCGTTTATCTGATCTGGAATTATGCGCGCGATCTCCGCCGGTCCACCGGCCTGCCGCGCACCGAACTGGAATTCATTCTCATGGCCACCGGCTTCGGCGTTTTCTGCGGCATCATGCTTTTCATCGCGCCGATCATTGTGGGAAATCAGGAACTCGGCCAGTTCCTCCCGCTGTCGGTGCTGGTCATTGACGGCTTCATCGCCTACGGCATCGCCACGCGCCGCATCCTCGACGTGCCGCAGGTCTTCAGCCGCGCCGCCGCCTACGCGCTGCTGGCCGTTTATCTCGGCTTGGTCTATGCCGCCGTCTGGCTGCCCGTGGACTGGCTCGTGCGCTCGGTGCTCCAGACACAGCTCCCGCTCGCGCATCTGGCCGCCACGGCCACCGTCGCGCTCTCCGTCGCGCCCGCCCACGGGAAATTCCAGCAGTTCACCAACCGCCTCACCGGCGCCACGCGCGCGTTCAACGCGACCGCCGTGCTCAACAGCGGCCTCCGCGTTTTGAGTTCCATTTCCACCATCGAGGAACTCTTCGCGCAATTTTCCTCCGTCATCGCCGCCGGCGTCGGCGCGGATCGCATCGTGATTCTGCTGCGCGACGACGGCGTCTTCAAGCAGACCTATCCCCCCGCCGAGGCTCCGGTGATTGTGCCGGCAACCGACCCGTTGGTGACCATCCTGAGAGACCATCGTCAGCCGCTTTCGCTGGATTTGCTCCCGCGCTACACCTACAGCGCGGCGCTCGCCGACGCGGGCCGAAGCCTCGAAAGTTTCGGCGTGTCCGTCGCCGTTGGTGTCGAGACCAAGAACAACATTGACGCGCTCATGCTGCTGGGCCCGCGCCGCAGCGGCCGCATCTATGCCATGCCGGAACTCGACATGTTGCAGGTGCTCGCCAACCACCTCGGCGTCGCCCTCGAAAACTCCAAGCTCTACACGCAGGTCCAGGACAACGCGATTTACACCAAGAACCTCCTCGAACACCTCGTCAGCGGCGTCGCCGCCGCCGGCCCCGACCGCCGCGTCACCGTTTTCAACCGCGAAGCGCAGCGCCTCACCGGGCTGGAATGGTCCAGCATTGTCGGCCAGCCGGTCGAGCGGTTGCCCGCCCCGCTGGCGCAGATGTTCAACGACGTATTCGCATCCAGCACGAGCATTCGCGAGCAGGAGATCACGCTCAATCCCGAATCGCGTGACGAACAAATTGCGATTCGCGCCGGCGGCTCGCTGTTCCACGGCTCGAAAGGCCAGCTGCTCGGCGCCCTCCTTGTCTTCCACGATGTCACCGCGCTCAAGCGCCTCGAATCGCAGGTGCGCCGCAGCGACCGCCTCGCCAGCATGGGCACGCTCGCCGCCGGCATGGCCCACGAAATCAAGAACCCGCTGCAAACGCTCAAGACTTTCACGCAGCTGCTCGGCGAGCGCTACGACGACCCCGAATTCCGCGGCGGCTTCTCCGATCTGGTCGGCTCCGAAGTCCAGCGCATTGACACCATCGTCAACCAGCTCCTGCGTTTTGCCCGCCCCGCCAAGCCGCTGCTGGTGCCGATGCACCTGCACTCCGCCGTCGAGAACACGATGCGCTTCCTCCAGCAGCGACTGAAACAGCACCACGTCACGCTCGTGCAGAAATGGGAGGCGTCCCGCGACCGCATCCGCGGCGACGCCGATCTGCTCCACCAGTCCATCGTCAACTTTGTGCTCAACGCCGTGGACGCCATGCCGGCCGGCGGCACGCTGACCCTGTCCACCGCCAACACGGCCGTGCCCCGCGAGGGCGAGTCCGCCCGCTCCACCGTCCGCGGCGAGCTGTGGATCCGGCTCAGCATCCGGGACACCGGCATCGGCATCGCCCCCGGCGACCTGCTCCACATCTTCGACCCGTTCTACACCACCAAGAGCTCCGGCACCGGCCTGGGCCTCAGCGTCTCCCACGGCATCATCACCGAGCACGGCGGCCTCATTGACGTCGAGAGCGCCCCCGGCCGCGGCACCGCCTTCCACCTCCTGCTGCCGCTCCACGCGGAGGAGAAGCCCGCGTGAACCCGCCCTGCGCCATGCCCGCACATTTCCAATCATTGGAAACCGCCGCCGCGGACTTTTCCAGTCATTGGAAGCTCCGCAGCACGGTGAACTTCTCATCAAATAGTTCTCTTCATCACAAATTAATGCTCCGCCCCGCTGCCAGGCCCCAGGTCCGGCCCGCCGGCCGCAAACTACAAATCCGGGAGTTGTCGCCATGAACGCATTGCCCTCCGCCATCCTCTTCACGCGCGACGAGGATCTCGCCTCGCGCTTCACCGGCGCGCTCCAGTCCGCCGCGCGCCTCCACACCGTCGGCACCACGCCGCAGTGGCAGCAGCTGCACCGGCAGTACGGGCCGTCCGTCGTGCTGCTGGACCTGCGCGGCCCGCGCGAGCACGGCGAGGCCGCCGCGCTCATGACCGTCGCCGCCGACTGCGTCTTCATCGTGCTGGGCGAGGACCGCAGCGACCCGCTCATCGAGGCCGAACAGGGCGGCGTCTATGCCGCGCTGCCGCTGGACACCGATGCGCGCACCCTGCGCCAGACCGTCCGCCGCGCCTTCGACCACCTCCAGCTTTCGCAGCAGCTCGAGCTTTCGCGCGCCGAGGCGATGCAGCCGGCCGCGCCCCCGCAGCAGCAGCGCGAGCGCGCCACACAGCCGCAGCAGTTGCGGCAGCTCTCCCGCGCGCTGCGGCATTTCGACCGGCCCGACCTGATGCTCGAAAGCATCCTCGAAGGCGTCGCCGGGATTGCCGGCGCGACGCGCGCGGGAATTTTTTCCGCGGCGCGCGCGGGCGGTCCGTACCGCCTCCGCGCCAGCTTCCAGTGCCTCTCCGGCATCGAGAAACTCGAATACGCCGCCGACACCGCGCTGGTCGGCTGGCTCGAACGCCGCGCGCAGCTCGTCTGCTCGCTGACCCTCGCCCACGTGGTTGATCACGCCTCGCGCCGGATGCTTTCCGAGACGCTCGAACTGCTCTCCGCCGAGGTCATCGCGCCGCTCCACGGCCGCGGCCGGCTGCTCGGCTGGCTCTTCGTCGGGCCGCGGGCCACGGGACTTCCCTACACGCTCGATGACCTCGAGGAAATCAGCAACGCCGTCGAGCACGCCTCCACCGCGCTCGAAAACGCGCTGCTCCACGAGGAGGTCCGCCTCGAAAAATCGCTGGCCGAAACGCTGCTGCACGCCCTGCCCACCGGCGTCGTCGCCGCCGACGCCGGCGGCATCGTCCGCTGGTTCAGCACCGCCGCGGAAAGCATCCTGCAAATCACCGCCGCCCGCGCCCTCAACCAGCCCGTGGAATTTCTCGGCAGCCGCCTGGCCGATTTTCTCCGGCGCGCGCTGCGCGGCGAATCCACCGAGCTGCCGCAGGCGTGGACCGACCCGCTCACCAAGCGCGCTCTCAGCGTCCAGGCCCGCCCGCTCGGCGCCGACGGCACGCGCCTCGGCGCGGTCGTGCTCATCCAGGACATCACGCTGCAGCGGCAGATGCAGGACAAACAGGAGCAGCTCGAACGCGCCGCGTTCTGGAACGAACTTGCCGCAAGCATGTCGCACGAGGTCCGCAATCCGCTGGTCACGATCAAGACCTTCGCGCAGCTTCTGCCCGAGCGCTATGAGGACAAGGAATTCCGCGCCGACTTCTCGGTGCTGGTGGTCCGCGAAGTCGAGCGGCTCAACAGCATCATCGAGCAGATCCAGAATTTCGCGCAGCCGCCGACGCTGCGGTTCGGCCGCGTGGACGCGCGCCAGCTCATCCGCCAGGCCCTTGACGAAACCCTGCCCGAACAGCAGCGCCAGAAGGTCCGCCTCGCGCTCAAGCTCGACGAAAATCTTCCCACCGTGCGCGGCGACTCGAAGGCGCTGGCCACCGCGCTGGGCCATGTCATCCGTAATGCCGCCGAGGCGCTGGACAACCATCCCGATCCTGAAATCCAGATCAGCGCCGCCGTCGCCGACGGCCGCGACCAGGTTGCGATCACCATCCGCGACAACGGCCACGGCATCGCGCCGGACATTCGCGACAAGATCTTCTCGCCGTTTTGCACCACCAAGCCGCGCGGCATGGGCCTCGGCCTGCCGATCGCCCAGCGCACCGTCGCCGATCACAACGGGCGCATCGCCCTCGATTCCGGCCCGCGCGGCACGAGCATCACGCTGACGCTGCCCGTCGCCACCATGGAACTTCCGGCGTGACTCCCGGCCGCGAAACCTGAAACCTGATGCCCGAATGAAACGTCTTCTGATAGTTGATGACGAACTCGGCAGCCGCGAATCGCTGAAGGCGATTTTCTCGAAGGATCACGTCGTCATCGCCGCCACGAACGCCGAGGAGGCGCTGGCCAGGCTGGCCGCGCAGCCGGTGGACCTGATGCTGGCCGACTTCATCATGCCGGGCAGGGATGGCATCTGGCTGGTGAAGGAAGCGCAGGCGCTGTATCCCGATCTGCCCTGCATCATGGTCAGCGCATCCTCCGCCGTCCGCGGCGTGGTGGACGCCATCCGCGCCGGCGCCATGGATTACATTTCGAAGCCCTACGACGTGGAAGAAATCCGCCGCGTCGTCAGCCGCGCGCTCGAATCGACCTCGCTCAAGCGCCGCGTCGAGATCCTCCAGAACGAACTCGCGCGCAACAATCCCACCGGCGCCATCGGTAACACGCCCGTATTCCTCAGGGTCCTCGACGCCGCCCGCATGGCCGCGGAGACCGACGCCACCGTCCTGATCACCGGCGAAAGCGGCACCGGCAAGGAACTGGTCGCCCGCACCATTCACTCCCTCAGCTCGCGGCGCGACGAGCCGTTCGTCGCCCTGCACTGCGGCGCGCTGCCCGAGACGCTCATGGAGAGCGAACTCTTCGGCCACGAAAAAGGCGCCTTCACCAACGCCGACAAACGCAAACCCGGCCGCTTCGACCTCGCCGCCAACGGCACCATCTTCTTCGACGAAGTCAGCGAGATGTCCCTGGCCACGCAGGTCAAGCTGCTGCGCGTTTTACAGGAGCGCGAATACATGCGCGTCGGCGGCACGCAGGTCCTGCGCACCAACGCCCGCGTCCTGGCCGCCTGCAACCGGGACCTCAAAAAGGAAATGCTCGAAAAGCGCTTCCGCGAAGACCTCTACTACCGCCTCAACGTCGTGCCCATCCACGTCCCCCCCCTGCGCGAACGCCGCGACGACATCCCCATCCTCGTCCGCTTCTTCCTCGACCACTTCCGTCGGAACATGAACCTGCGCACCGAGGACTTCGCCCCCGACACCCTCGACCTGCTCACCCGCTACGACTGGCCCGGCAACGTCCGCGAACTGCGCAACGTCCTCGAACGCGTCCTCGTCCTTCACGGCAAACGCACCGTCATCATGCCCTCGAACCTGCCCGAAGAATTCCGCGCCATCGCCGCCACCGCGCCCACCGCCGACACCGCCGCGGAAGGGACGCAAGATACCGGCCCCGCAGCGGACCCCGCCGCTGCGACCGACGCCCCGGCCGAACCCCTGCTGGCCCCCGGCCAGACCTTCGACTCCGCCGTGCACGACTTCGAAGAATCGCTGATCCGCGGCGCGCTCACCCAAGCCGCCGGCAACAAGAGCCGCGCCGCCGAAATCCTCGGCACCACCCGCCGCATCCTCACATACAAGATGGACAACCTCGGCATCCCCGACGCCTTCGGCACCCCCGCCGGCGCCCCCTGAAAATTCCCCGCCGTCACTTCCAATCATTGGAACTTTGCGACGCCGAAATTTCCAATCATTGGAGAACACCGAAGCGCAAACCTCCAACGATTGGAAAAGCCGTTTGCATTCCCGCCATCAGGCGGGATCTTCCAGACGCGCGACGGACTCCGACTGAAGCCCGAACCACCAACAAAGGAAGCCGGACCGGAAAGGTGAAGAAAAGAAACGCCGCGTGCGGCCGTTGTGCGCCCGCAAATCACGACTTGAACACGATGAATTTCAATTGAGCCGCGGCGCACCACACATGAAGACGAAGCGCGGCAGAATTGAAACACAACGTGCGCCAATTGAAGTCGCATCGTCCGTCAATTGAATCGCACCGTCCGTCAATTGAAACGCAGCGTCCGACAACCGAAGTCGCACCGTCCGTCAATTGAAACACGACGCCCGACAACTGAAATTCATTGAATTTAACTCATGTCGCGACCCCCGACAGACCATGCACCATGCGCCACAACAGCCACTTGCGTGGAACTTCTCGAAAAAGCAGAAAAGCCGCCCCCCTTTGTCGGCGACGCGGACCCCTGCCCGCCGGCGTCACCGCCGCCGGCTACAAAACAGGCTGTGAAGGAAGCTCGTGCCTATTACGATTCTTCTTCATGACGCCGGAAGAATCTCATCGAAGACCTTCACAACAAAATGTTATAGGCCACTGCAATCCCACCGACAACGGCGGGTTAGTCAGATGTTCGGTATCAGGAATAAATGAACAATAAGAAGCAGATTCTATTGCTGCTCCCCGGTATGTGGGTGGTTCTGACGCTGCTGTTTGTCATACCAGTCGGCCACAACCATGCCTTGGTCACTCGATTTCAAGACCTCGGAAGAACGCTAATATTGTCGGATGTTTTGATGACGCCAGTTGGATTTGTTACCTGTATCGTCGGCATCGTCCTGGCATGTCGCCGATGGAAGAGCAATGAATATCAACCGCTATACTTGGCAGCGAGCATTCTCTTTCTTGCGCTTTTCGCACTTGCCATCTACGCAATAATCGGATGGTGTATTACATTCAGACATGGGCTTGCGAAGTGAAAGCAAGGCCGAAACAGCCGACTTTTCCCGTACCCTCCGGGGCGGTTCCAATCCTTCGGTTTTGCTCAGGACAGGTGGTTGGAAGGTTGAGCAAGGCTCTTCTCCAAAGATTGGAACTCGTCGCGACGCTGAAGGCGTCGGCCATAGTAGCCCAGGGCAACGCCCTGGGTTAAGACAGACATGAACACTTCTTCTTCCATGTGTTGTTTCGCCCTGAAAGGGCACGCCTATGGATCAGGCCTTCAGCCTGAAGATGAGTTGTTTGTTTTGTTCCGTGGGCGTTGCCCACGGCTACTATGGTTCACCCCGTTGGGGTGCCTGAAAGCAACGCCGAATCAACCGCCGGAGATGATCGCCTCGAAGGCCGCGCTAATGGGAACACGGCTTTCGGCAAGGCGAAATCTCAGCATTAATGTGATAAGAGGAGATAACGATGCCTAATCCTATGAACAAACTTATCCTTGGAGGATTCATCTTATTGATCGTCGCCTCGGGCCTGGCCACACAGGGTCAGGAGTCCAAGTCCCACGACGGGGCTAAGGCAAACGCGCAGATGCGCCGGGGGGCTTTCACAGGCCCGGACGTTTCTGCGCTTGCCCCCATACTGGGCGACTATGAAAACCTTGGCGCGCGCACACCAGAGGGGCGCACGGACCTGCCCAAGTTGATGGCGGTGTTGCAGGAGATACACGCGCGGGATTACATGCATCTGGTATGGACTGAGAAGAAGTTTCCATCCGGCTGGCAGGACTTTCAGCTCATGGCCCCCGAATTCCAGAAGGCGAACATCCGCCTGTGGCTGTATTTGACGCCGCCTTCCGAGGAAGTTCCCGACCCTTATGGCGAGGACTATGTGCGCTGGGCCGTGGAGTGCGCGAAGGTGGCAAAGCAGTATCCCATGGTGAAGGGCATCTGCATTGACGACTTCAATGGGAATGTGAAGAAGTTCACGCCGGCCTACTGCAGGCAGATGATGGATGAGGCGCATAAGACCGCACCGGATCTGTCGCTGCTGGTGGTGTGCTATTTCGGCTATGAGAAGAACATCAAGGCGCACGTTGCGGCCGGGGCGATTGATGGGGTGATCTTTCCCTATTTCTACCCGCAAAAGAATCTGTCGGACACGACGAAGCTGCGGCCGCAGATCGAGAGTTATCGGGCATGGCTGGATGAACGGACGCAAGCGGGCGGGCTGGCCCGCAAGATGCCGATGGTGGTCATGGTGTACGGCAGGAAGCACTCCGAGTCACGGGACAGTCCGACGCCCGGCTATGTCAGGGAATGCCTGGAGATTGGCTTGAAGTCCACCGAGGAGGGCCTGACGGACGGGGTGGTGATGTTTTGTCTGCCCAAGGACAATCCGCTTTTCATAAATCCTGTGGCGGAGGTCTTCAAGGAGTGGGAGATGAAGAGCTCAAAGGGAAATAGGAAGATCGAATGAACGTGAGTCTGCCAGCCAGCCGCCCACGCCCGTACCCTCCGAAGGTTTCCAATGGTTGGAAGCTTGGGCAAGGAACTTTTCCAATGATTGGAAGTTGCCGGCATGGGAAAAGTTGACGTTAATGATCCCGCCAGCAGAAACACAGTTATCAGCCGCGATGAGGAGTCGAATATGCTTCGCCAAGAACGTTGTTCCTATCACGTGAAGCTGGCCATTGCCGGCAGTCTGCTTGCCTTGTTCACCGGAGCGTGCCTTGCCGTGAATGCGGAGGGTCCGCCGCTGGTGACAGATACCAAGCCCGTGCTGGACCGCCTGCAGGGAATAGGCAGGTGGATGATGACCAACCAGAGCAGCGCCATCTTTGTCGAGGGCTACAACGAGCGCACGCTGCTGGCTCTCTACGAAATCACGCACGAGCAGGCCTGGCTGGAGCATGTGCGCGCATGGGTGCCCAAGCTTCTCGATCTGCAGAAGCCCGATGGATATTGGGGCACCGGCTATGGCGATGTGTACCTTGCCGACACGGGCAGCGCATTGGGGTTGCTGGTGAACTTCTACAAGTATGCCACGCCCGCGGACCGCAAGCGCATTGACAATGCTTTCCAGCGCTACTTTCATCTTGTGCTGGTCAGGGGCGACACGGCCGGCAAGCCGTTTGTTCACAAGGACGGCAGCCTGGGTGTCGGATTTGAGACGGACAAGGCAGGCCTCATTACGAACAATCTGAGCAAGCCCTACACCATCGCCACCGCGCTGACCGGCGGGGCGGTCTTCGCCCCGTGGTATTACATCAAGGGCCATGATCGCGACAAGCAGATCGCCATCAAGGCCTGCCATTGGATACTTGACACCATGGCCGGCCCTGTCCCGCCCGATGCCTTCGCCCAGCCCGGACAGATCCCGTATATCTTTTATGATTCAAACAAGCTGCCGTTCGATCCGAATAACTCGGCGCAGTTGGTTCCCACGAACGACGCGAAGGCGCGCGAGGAGTTGTGGAAGTCGTGGCCTTACGACACGTCGGCCTATGCGGGCGAGGGATTCATCGCGGTCTGGACTTATATCAAAGACGATAAGTCCCGCCAGGACCTTGCGCAGCGCGTGAAGCCGCATATCGAGTGGCTCCTGCGCACCCAAAACAAGGATGGCAGTTGGGCCATCAGGAAGTCGTCGGACCAGGCCCGCAGCCACGGCGTCATCAATCTCCTTGCGTGGTACTATCACAACGTTGAACGCGATGCGCGCATCGCCGACGCCGTGCGCCGCTACTCGGGTCTGCTGGTTGACGAAGAGCGCAGCCGCTATCTCCAAGTTCCGGGTCTTCCCATCAGCACCGCGCTGGCAGGGCGGGCCTTGGCGGAGATCGTCAAGCCCGGTGTGGACTGCAATCGGTGGTTGGACGAGAAGTGAGTGAGCGACGGCATTGGTGATGAGATCAGCTAATGAAAGAGTCGAACCCGCCGCCGGAAGTTATCGCCTTGAAGGCAAGGCGAAGGAGCGGCCGTGCTGACATTGCGTAGCGACGGCTGAGCGGATCATGCGTCGAATCGGGAGAGCGGCGTCATGCCGCCGCACTCCAGAACCGCGGCACGGCGGCGGAGCGCCGTGGCTGCAGCGCGCGCGAACCGGCGCTTTCCAATCATTGGAAAAACAACGGATCGTCACTTCCAATCATTGGAAGATTCCGAGAGGGGTTTCCGGCGGTGGCGCGTATCACCATGCAGAACGCCATGAAAAACGAACCTCAAGAGCCGCTGGATTTCCGGGCCTGGCGCGACATCGAGCCGCCGGGCGATTTCACGCAAAATGTGATGCGCCGCATCCGTACGCAGCCCGCCCGCGAGCCGCGATGGCACGAGCTGATGGCGGCGTTTTTCGCGAGCCGCCTGGCGTTCGGCGCGTCGCTGGCGGCGTCGCTGGTTGTCGCGGTCGTCGCGTTGCGCAGCGGGCCGGTGGTGCGCGATACGGCGGCGCTGCAGCCGAATTCGCTGATCGTCGCCTACGAGAAAATGGCGGAAGGAAAATTGAAATGAAAACGCTGTGGATTCTTCCGGTCATCATCATCGCCGTGGCGGCCTCGTTTGCGGCGGGCCGCCATTGCGGCGGGACCGTCGCCGCCGATCTGTCGCCGCTGGGCGATACGTCGGCGATTGAGAAGACGCTGAGCCTGACGCCGCAGCAGACCGAACAGGTGCGCGCGCTGGCGAAGGAATTCCAGCAGCGCGCGCAGTCCGCGTGCGACAAGCACTGCGATGCGCGATGCGAGATTGCGCGGAAGCTTTTCAAGGAGGATGCGTCACCCGCCGCGGTGCAAAAATATGTGGATGAAATGTGCGCCGCCTATGCCGAGCAGGAGCGCGCGACGATGGATCATCTCGTGAAGCTCCGCGCGCTGCTCACGCCGGAACAGGCCGCGCAGCTCAACAAGCAGTTCGCGATGTGCATCTGCGACAAGTGCGCGAGTTCGACCGGGGCGTGCTGCCGGGCCGAGAAATAGTTTCAGAACAACAAACCAACCGAACGGAGAAGGAAGAACATGAAGAGCAAATTCACGATCATCGCGCTGGCCGCGCTGCTGGCCGCCGGCCTCGTCGTCCGCGCCGAGGAGAAGAAGGACGAGGCAAAGAAAGACACGTATCCGCTGAAGACCTGCGTCGTGTCGGGCGAGGAGCTCGACGGGATGGGCGCGATGGTGAAGCACACCTACCGGGATGCCGCGGGGAAGGAAACCGAGGTGCGCTTCTGCTGCAAGGAGTGCATCAAGAAGTTCGCGAAGAATCCCGACAAATATCTGAAGATGATCGAGGAGGCCGCGGCGAAGAACGCCGCGGCGGCGGACGCGAAAAAATAGGGTAGATTTCAAGTGGCCGGCGGCGGGCCCCTCTCCGCCGCCGGAATTCAAACCATGAACACCATCCGCCAGAACATCCGCGCGGTCCTTCTTGTGTCCTGCCTCGGCGCCGCAACCTGCGTTTGCGGCGGGCAGCCGAAGGAGTTCGCGCTGGACGATGCCCTTCTTGAGGCGCTGCGGCATAATGCGCAGTTGCAATCCATGCAGGCGAAGGCCGACGCGATGGGCCAGCGGCCCGCAAGCGCGGGCGCGCTGCCGAATCCGATGTTCAAATACAGCGGCATGGACGCGGCGGATGGCGGAAAATTTCCGAACACGATGGAGAAGCGGTTCATGGTCGAGCAGGAATTTCCGTGGTCCGGCAAGCGCGGGCTGCGCGAAAATATCGCCAAGAAAGATGCCGAGGCGATGGTGCGCGATTTCGACGCGGCGACGCTCGATGTCGTGATGGCGGTGAAGGAGGCCTATTTCGAATTGCGCGCCACGCGCGATGTCATCGCGATCACGCGGAACGAGGAAGATATTCTGCGGCGGGTGGAGAAATCCGCCGAGGCGATGAACGTGACCGGGCAGCGCTCGCAGCAGGACGTGCTGAAGGCGCAGACGGAAATCGCGATGCTGAAGCCGAATCTGCTGGCCCTCGCCGCGCGCGAGACCGAATTGCAGTCGAAGCTCAACGAACTGATGAATCGCGATCCGAAGGAGCCGGTCGGCACGGCCGTCACGAGTCCGCGCCGTGAAATCGCGGCAAACGTCGAATTGCTCATCGCCCGTGCCGAAAAGTTGCGGCCGGAAGTTCTCGGCGCGCAGACGCAAATCGAGCGCGCCGGCGCGGAGCACAGCCTGATGGCCAAGGAATCGAGGCCGGATTACAGGCTCGGCATCGAATATCGCTCCATCGAAAACGACGCGGACCAGATCATGTTCACCGTCGGCTTCGATCTGCCGTTCTGGCATGAAAAGAATCACGCGCTGGTTCGCGAGTCGGCGATGATGATCGAATCGGGAAAGTCCGCGCTTGAATCGGCGCAGCGGCAGGCGGCGAGCGAAACGCTGTCCACCTTCGCGAAGCTCGACGCCGCGCTCAAAACGCTCGATCTGTACCGCACGGATTTGATCCCGCTGGCCGAGGCGACTTTCCACGCCAGCGAATCGGCATATCAAACCGGCAAGGTGGAATTCTTTGAGCTGCTCGAAAGTGAACGCTCGCTCCTGAACGTCCGCACGATGGCGGCGATGGCGGAAGCCGAAACCGGAATGCAGTTCGCCCGCCTCGAACGCGCCGTCGGAACCGATCTGAATCCGGGCGCGGCGGAGGGCAAACCATGAAGTCGGGAATCATCGCCCTGCTTGTTGCGCTGTTGTGCGCGGTCGCGATCACGGGCTGCAATCGCGCCAGCTCGACCGCCACTGCATCGGCGGCCGAAAAGCAGCTCTACACCTGCGGCATGCATCCGCAGGTGATCCAGGATCATCCCGGCAACTGTCCGATCTGCGGAATGAAGCTGACGCCTATTCGCAAGCAGTCGGGAACGAACAGCGCGGCGGAATCGGCGGAAATTTCGATTGATCCGGTGACGGTGCAGAACATGGGCGTCCGCACCGGCGTCGTTTCGAACGGCCCGCTGAGGCGGATCATCAGGACGGTCGCCACTGTTGACTACGACGAAACATCGCTCGTGGAGGTCACGACGAAATTCAAAGGATGGATCGAAAAACTTCATGTCAACGCGACGGGCCAGCTCGTTCATCGCGGCGATCCGCTTTTTGAAATTTATTCGCCGGAACTTTTCGGCGCCGAGACCGAATATGTCCTCGCGCTCGGCAGCACGGGCGGCAACGCCGCCGACGCGCAGGCGCTGCGCGCGAACGCGCTGACGAAGCTGGCGTATTTCGACGTGCCGACGAACGCCATCGCCGAGCTGGAAAAAACGCGGCAGGTGAAAAAGATGCTGACCATCAACGCGCCGCGCGACGGGATCGTTGTCGAGAAGGCGGTCGAGGAAGGCCAGATGATTGATGCCGGCATGAAACTTTTCCGGCTCGCGGACCTCGGCCTCGTCTGGGTGCAGGCGCAAATTTACGAGCAGGATCTGCCGTTCATCCGCGTCGGCCAGGAGGCGCTGGTCAAACTTTCGTATCTGCCCGACCGGAAATTCCAGGGCCGCGTGACCTACATTTATCCGACGGTGGACGAAAAAACGCGCACCGCCAAAGTGCGGATGGAATTTCACAACCCCGGATATTTTCTCAAGCCCGGCATGTTCGCCACCGTCGAGCTCGCCGCGGAAATTTCGCCTTCCGCGCTGCTCGTGCCGGACTCCGCGATCCTGCGCAGCGGCGAAAAAAACACAGTCTTCGTTGCGCTCGACGTCGGGCGGTTCGAGCCGCGCAGCGTCGTGCTCGGGCCGCGCGGCGAAAATGACACCTATCAGGTTTTGACAGGACTCGCGTCCGGCGAGCGCGTCGTCACGTCGGGACAATTTCTGCTCGATTCCAAAAGCCAGTTGCGCGATGCGATCCAAAAAATGGTTTCGCCGCCGGCGGGCGCGGCGCCGAAAACGGCCGCCGCGAATTCAGCCGTCGCGAGCGCGGGCGGCGCGGCGCTGACGAACGAGGCGGCGGTTTATGTCTGCCCGATGCCCGATCACGTTTCGATCCAGTATGAGCATCCGGGCAATTGTCCGCTCTGCGGCATGACGCTGATTCCGATTTCGCAGGCCGAGGCCGCGGCGAGCCGGTCGCTCACCGTCGCGTATTACACCTGCCCGATGCCGGAGCACGCCGACGTCCGCGAAACGCGGCCCGGCAAATGCCCGCGCTGCGGAATGACGCTGATCCCCGTGATGAACCGTGCCGAGGCCCCGGTGCCCGCGACGCCCGCCGCGCTGCCCGTGCTCTACACCTGCCCGATGGCGGCGCACGCGCACGTCGTTTCCGACAAGCCCGGGATCTGCCCCGAATGCGAGATGGACCTCGTGCCGACGAGCACCGTGAAGCACGGAAAAATCGCCGAGGAAAACTGGCGCAAAACGCACGCGCATCCCTGAAGCCGCGGCCGGTTTTTTCCAATGATTGGAAAAATGGGCGGCGCAAACTTCCAATGATTGTAAATTTCGACAGGCCGGATTTTCGGCTGGCGGGGCGGCGCGGTGCTTGACGCGGGGGGACGCGGGCCATATTTTGCCGCGTGATCAATATGAAAATTTTCCGCAGTCCAGAACTCGATGAAGCTTGATCCGTCGAGTGATTTGTACCGCATACGCCATTCCTCGGCGCATGTGATGGCTGCGGCTGTCCGCCGTTTGTTCGGCACAGACGTTCAGCTCGACATCGGCCCGCCCACCGACGACGGCTTCTATTACGATTTCGACATGGCCCACCGCCTCACGCCCGAGGATCTCCCGAAGATCGAGGAGGAGATGCGGAAGATCATCGCCGAGGACCAGAAGTTCGAGCGCACCGAGGTTTCGCGCGACGAGGCGCTGAAGATGATCGAGGCGTTCAATCAGAAGCGTTACAAGATCGAGCGGCTCGCCGACATTCCCGCGGGCGATGCGATCACGTTTTATCGCAACGGCGATTTCTACGATTTGTGCCGCGGGCCTCACGTTTTCAGCACCGGCCGGATCAAGGCGTTCAAGCTCACTCACATCGCCAGCGCGTACTATCGCGGAAGCGAAAAAAATCCGCAGCTCCAGCGAATTTACGGAACCGCGTTCAAAAACAGAACCGAACTCGAAGCGCACTTCGCGTTGATCGAAGAGGCGAAGCGCCGCGATCATCGCAAGATCGGCACCGAGATGGGCCTGTTCGCGATGGACGCCGAATTCACCGGCCCCGGACTTCCGCTCTGGCTGCCGAAGGGAACGGCGATTCTTGAAGAACTCGAAAAGCTCGGCAAGGAAACCGAATTCGCCGCCGGCTACGTCCGCGTCAAGACACCGCATCTCGCAAAGAAGAAGATGTATCTCACGTCGGGACATTTGCCGTACTACGCCAACACGATGTTCGATCCGATGGGAGTTGACGAATTCGCCTCAAAACGTCGCGAGCTCGAAGCGAAAATTCAGAAAACTTGGACCGTCATGCGTGAATGGGCCGGTGATCGACTTGAGATAAATCAAATACACTCCGACGTCGAAACGGCCGAAATGGTCAAGCTTATCGACGAACATAAACTAGGAATGTTGCCGACAGATGTTGGTCTCGCATACAATGAGTACCGCGAGGCAAAGAAAGAACTACGTCAACTCCCTCCGCCTGAAATCTACTATCTCAAAGCGATGAACTGCCCGCATCACCACCGGATTTTTGCGGCGGAGCCGCGGAGCTATCGCGACATGCCGCTGCGGCTGGCGGAATACGGGACGTGCTATCGCTACGAGGAATCGGGCACGCTTTTCGGGCTCATGCGCGTGCGGGCGCTCAACATGAACGACGCGCACATTTATTGCACCGAGGAGCAGTTCGCGGACGAGTTTCGCGCCGTGAACGACATGTATTTGAAATATTTCAAAATCTTCGGCATCGAAAAATACGAGATGCGATTCAGCACGCATTCAAAGGAAGGGCTCGGCAAAAAGTACGTGGACGAGCCTGAGCTTTGGATCAAAACCGAAGACATGGTCCGAAAAGTTTTGATCGAAAGCGGAATCAAGTACGTCGAGGTTGCGAACGAGGCCGCGTTCTACGGCCCGAAGATTGACGTGCAGGTCTGGAGCGTGATCGGCCGCGAATTTACGATTGCGACGAACCAGGTGGATTTCGCGGTGCCGAAAAAATTCGGCCTGGTTTACAAGGATCGCGACAACTCGGAAAAAACTCCGCTGTGCATCCATCGCGCGCCGCTCGGCACGCACGAGCGCTTCATCGGATTTTTGATCGAGCACTACGCCGGAAATTTCCCGCTCTGGCTCGCGCCGGAACAGGTCCGCGTGCTGACGCTCGGCGACGAAGAGCCGCTGGTGAATTACGCGAAGGCGATCGTGCAGGAGCTGCGCGGAAATTTTGTGCGCGTCGAATCCGATTTTTCGACGAACAACATCAAGGGCAAAATTCAGGAAGCGGAAAAAGCCAAGGTTCACACGATGCTGGTCATCGGCAATCGCGACATGGAAGCCGGAGCCGTCAGCGTTCGCTTGCACGGCAAGGGCAACGTCGGCGCGAAGCCGAAGGGCGAAGTGGTCGCGGAAATTTTGCAGTCAATCCGCGAGCGGCGGGCGGGATAGGCATGAGCAGGGCCCGGGATTTGATTTCAGGATTTGACGCGGAGACCGCGACGGTGTTCGTTGCGTCCGCAAAGCCGGCGGCTTCGGTGGCCGCCGCAAAGCAGAAAAACCAAACAGAAAGAGGTTAGTCATTCGTACGTACATTCGAGTCAATCATCAGATCCGCGTTCCGCAGGTGCGCTGCATCGGCGAAAACGGGGAGCTGATCGGCATCATCACCACATCGCAGGCGCTGAACATGGCCAACGCGGCCCAGCTCGATCTGGTGGAAATCTCGCCCAACGCCCAGCCGCCTGTCTGCCGGATTATGAATGTCGGCAAATACAAATACGAGGTGGAGAAAAAGGAGCGCGAGTCGCGGAAGCACCAGACGCACACGAAGGTGAAGGAAGTCAAATTCCACGCGAACACCGACACGCACGACTTCGAACTGAAGGTCAGCCACATCCGCGATTTCATCGCCGACGGCCACCGCTGCAAGGTTTCGCTGATGTTCCGCGGGCGCGAGCAGGCGCACCAGGAAATCGGCTACGAACTCATGAAGCGCGTCGCCAGAGCCGTCGAGGATGTTGCCACCGGCGACAAGTCACCGCAGCAAATGGGCCGTATTCTCAACATGATGTTTGCCCCGCGCCCCGGCGTGCCGAAGGTTGCGGGTGCCGCGGCAAAACCCGCGCCGGCTCCGCAGCCGGGTTCGCCGCCGGTTCCGTCGCAGCGCCCGGCCGTACCACCGTCGCGCCAGCCCGCAGCGCCGGGCCAGCCCGTGCTCGCGAACAAACTGCCGCTCGATAATTTCCGCCCCGGCTGACCGCTGGCCGCGATCACCGCAGCTTCCAATGATTGGCAAAGACCGGACGCGATGACTTCCAATGATTGGAAATCAACGCGCGGGCCGGCACGATTTCGCCGCCCGTGGTTTTTTCGCGGACTGTTTTCATCTGGAGAAACGCCATGCTCAAACACCAACTGATTCATCCGAAGATCAACGAGATTCTCGGCCGCGCCGGGCACCACGCGACGGTGCTCATCGCCGACGGGAATTATCCGGCCTCGACGAAGAAGGGTCCGAACGCGGAACTGGTCTGCCTGAATTTGTCGCCCGGCATCGTGACCGTCGCGCAGGTTTTGCGCGCGGTGCTTTCCGCGATTCCGGTCGATCACATCCACACGATGGGCATACCGCCGGACGATCCGTACGCGCAAAAAGGCGAGCCGCCGGTGTGGAGCGAGTACCGGAAGATCATCAAGGAATCGAAGCTCAAACTGAAACTTGATCCGATTTTGAAATGGGATTTTTACGCGGCCGTCGAGTCGCCGGACCATGTGCTCACCATTCAAACAGCCGATCAGGCGCTGTGGGCCAACGTCCTGCTGAAGATCGGCTGCCGGACCGGCTGAACGCCAAGCGGCGGTCCGGTTTTCCCGACGCGCGATTTTTCGCCACCCCGCCGGAGGCTTGTGTGGGCGTGTGTTCCGAATTAGTGTCTGCGTGGTCGAATCAATGAAGGAAATGTTGTCATGAAAATCACGTGGTTGTCTCTGCTGGCCGTCGTGCTTTTGGCCGGCAGTATTCGCGCGGCCAGTTCCGACTGCTTCGGCGATGTGATCCGCATCACCGCGCTGGTCAACAGCGCCAACAAGGTCAAGGTCGGCGTCGTTGAGCTGGCCACATCCAACAGCTATTTCGTCGCCGCCGGGCAGCAGGCCGCCGGCATCGAGATCCTCTCCATTGACTACGAGAAGGAGCGCGTCACGCTGCGCCGCGGCGACAAGATTTGCGTGCTGGCGCTGTCGGCCGATCCGAACGCCCCGAAAAATTTCGTCGAGGTCCGCACGCCCGACTCGCCGATGTACCGCGGCGAGGCCATCGAAAAATTCATCCGGGAAAATCCGAAGGCCGTCGAGGAGGGAACGATCAAGTTCCCGACGCCACCGCCGGCCGTGCCGGCCACCGGACACGGCGAAACCATTGACCGGTTCCTTTCGCAAAATCCGGAAGCCGCACGAATCGCCAATACGCCGGCCGCCGGCAAAGGCGAGGGCATCGAAAAATATCTGCGCGAGCATCCCGAGATCAAAATTGACGACACGCCGATTCCCGAGGGCAGCATGGGCGCGGGCATCGAGGTCGCGCTGAAAAACCATCCGATCATCATCACCAACGGCATTCCAAATTTCGTTCCACCAATGCCGCCGAAATGAACGGAGAGGACGGAATGCCCGGAGGTCGCACCTGCATCTTCACCATCGCGTCGCGCAACTACACGCATGCCGTGCGGACGCTGATGGAAGGCGTCGCCCGCCACGCGCCGGACGCGAACCGCGCGCTGGCGCTTTGCGACGAGCGCGGCGGCTTCGATTTCTCGCGCGATAATTTCGAGGTGCTGGACCTCGCGCAAAACCCGCTGCCGGAAAAACCGCATTTCATTTTCCAGTATTCGCTGCTCGAACTGAACACGGCCATCAAGCCGTTCGTCATCGAAATGCTCTTCGCGCGCGGCTTCGATAAAGTTGTCTATTTCGATCCCGACATTTCAATTTATTCGAATCTCGACGACATGATGCGACGGCTCGACGAATCCGACGTCCTGCTCACGCCGCACATCACCGCGCCGATTGATGACGGCAAGATTCCCGATGAGCGGCACCTGCTGAAGTCCGGCAGCTACAACCTCGGCTTTGTTGCGTTCCGCCGCTGCGAGCAGACGCAGAAATTCGTGAAGTGGTGGCAATCAAAACTCGAACGCGATTGCGCCGTGGATTTCAGTGGCGGACTTTTCGTCGATCAAAAATGGATGGAATTTGCGCCGTCATTTTGCGACCGCGTCCAGGTTGTGCGACATCCGGGCTGGAATGTCGCCTACTGGAATTTGCCGACACGAAAAGTTGAACAACGCGGCGAAAACTTTTCCGTCAACGGCGAACCGCTTGTGTTTTTTCACTTCTCCGGTTTCAACGCGGAGAATGACGTTTTCGGCAGACATCAAACTCGTTTCACGCTCGACAACATTCCGCCCGCCGTCGCCGCGCTCGCGAAGAAATACGCGGACGATTTGCGCCGCAACGGGATTTCCGGGGCCGCAAAGATTCCATACGCGTTCGCGAATTTTTCCGATGGCACGCCGGTTCCTGATCTTGCCCGGAAAATCTTCCGCGAAAATCGCGATGAGCTGGCCAAAAAGTTTCCCGATCCGGCGGGTGCGGATTCGGCGGCGTTCATCCGCCACGTGAACGAGCCGTTCGTGCAAAATGGCCGCAGCTCGCCGTTCGTCACGCGAATCATGAGCGAAGTGTTTCTAAACCATCCCGATTTGTTTCTCGAAGACCAGTTCCCGGATTTGCTTGGCGTTCACGCCCGCAGCTTCGCGGAATGGTTCACCGGGCCGGGCCGCGAATTTCACAAGCTGCCGGATCGTTTCGTCCAGCCCGCGATCAATGCGCTGGCGGCCGCCAACGGCACGGCAACGGCCGCACAGGGCGGTGAAAGTTTTGGCAAGTGGCTTTACCGGACGGCGTGGAAGTTCAAGGATCTGACGCACATTTTCGTTCCGCTCAAAACCCGGCAGAAGATCGCGGCGATGCTTTTCCGCAGCGCGTATGTGAATGAAAGTTCGCCGACGCCAGCGGCAAAATCCACGGCCAGTTTCCCACGCGGGCTGAACGTCATCGGCTATTTGAAGGCGGAGCTTGGCGTCGGCGAGGCCGCGCGGACAAACCTACGCGCGTGCAAGGCGGCGGGGATTTCTGCGGCCGTTTTGGATTTCGCGACCGGCTCCACGTCGCGTCGCGGCGAGGAAATCCCCGGCAACTTCGGCACCGAGCCGAAATTTGCGGTGAACCTGATTCATCTGAATCCCGATCAGATTCCCATCGCAGTTTCGGAATTCGAATCCATCATCCACGATCGCTACACGATTGCGTTTTGGAATTGGGAGCTACAGGAAATTCCGGATTCGTGGCTCGAGTGCACAAAATTTCTCGACGAGGTCTGGGCGCCGAGCCGGTTCTGCCAGTCGGCGTTCAGTCGCAAGCTGAAGATTCCGTGCATGTGCATTCCGAACGCGATTGACGTTGCCGTGCCGCCGGGCGTCGGCCGCCGCGAACTCGGCCTGCCGGAAGACGGCTTCATTTTTCTTTTCATGTTCGACGTGTTCAGCGTGCCGGAGCGGAAAAATCCGATGGCGGTGGTCGAGGCTTATTTGCGGGCGAAGCCGTCGTTCAAGGGCAAAACGCATCTCGTGCTGAAGGTCATCAACGCGGAAAAGGAAACTGGCCTGCTCGCCGAACTTCGCGCCGCGATTGCTCGCGAGCCATCGATCGTTCCGTTCTGGGATTATTTGCCTCGGCCGCGATTGAACGCGCTGTTCAACGCGGCGGACAGCTACGTTTCGCTTCACCGTTCCGAAGGCTTCGGCCTCACGCTGGCGGAGTCCATGTTTCTCGGCAAGCCGGTCATCGCGACCGGCTGGTCGGCGAACATGGATTACATGACGTCGTGGAATTCGATCCCGGTTCCGTACAAGCTGGTGCAGCTCGACCGCGATTACGGCGCGTATCCGCGCGGCGCGACGTGGGCCGATCCGGATGTTGACGCCGCGGCCGCCGCGATGGTTCGTGTCGCGAACGAGCCAGATTTTGCGCGCGACATCGGCGCGCAGGCGGCGAGCGACATCCGCGAACAACTTTCGCCCGCGGCCGTCGGCAGGATCATCGCCGCGCGGCTCGACGTGCTGGCTTCCTGAGCCGGCTGCGAGCGTTTCCAATCATTGGAACTATGCGTTTCGGAGTTCTCCAATGATTGGAGAACATCGGGCGGCAAACTTTCAATGATTGGAAAGTGACGCTGCGCAAAGTTCCAATGATTGGAAGTTTTCACGATTGCCGCAATTCCCGCCGCGTGGGGGCGGTCAGGCGGGGGCGTGGGCGGCGATGGCTTCGCGGACGGCTTTGACGAGGGCGTCGCCGGAGAAGGGTTTTTGGACGAAGGAGTGGACCTGGAATTTTTTGCTGAAGGCGGCGATTTCGATTTCGTCGTGGCCGCTGATGACGAGGATGGGTTTGCGGAATCCGATGTGGCGCAGGTAGAGCATGACTTCTTCGCCGCCCATGTCGGGCATGGTCAGGTCGAGCAGGACGACGTCGGCGATGTCGGGCTGTTCGGCGACGAGGCGGACGGCTTCGCGGCCGTCGCGGGCAAGGACGACGGAGTAGCCGGCGCGTTCGAGCTGGCGCTGGACGACGCGGCGCACGATGGCTTCGTCGTCAATGACGAGCACGCGGCTGGGCGCGGCGACGGCCGGCTTCGCGCCGGCGGCCGG
>CAIVKH010000075.1 GCA_903906425.1 uncultured bacterium | reverse complement strand
CTACGAATATTGCTTGCCGGGAACATCAAGCCGCTGAAGGGCGTCAAGAATCCCGAAAAACTTCCCGACAGCATTCCTCTCGCGTGGTGCCACGAATTCGCAGGCGCGCGCTCGTTTTACACGGCGCTCGGCCACAAAAAGGAATACTACTCGGACGAGCTTTTCCTGAAGCATCTGCTCGGCGGGATCAAGTGGGCGATGAAGAGCGAATAGGCAATTCGCCAATGGTTGGAAGTTACGATCGCGGAAATTTCCAATCATTGGAAGTTTTGTATCGGCGTGCGGGACCAGAGAGAATTTGGATTTTTTGAACAGGAGAAATTGAAATGAAGAACGGGATGAATCGTAGAAGTTTTTTGAAAACAACCGTCGCGGCGAGCGCGGCGTTTAGCGCGCCGTTGATTATTCCGTCGCGGCTGCTGGGCGCGGACGCGCCGAGCAACCGGATTCGCGTGGCGCAAATCGGCTGCGGTCGCATCGCGCATGGAATGGACATGCCGGGTGTCATCAAGACCGGGGCGGCGGATTATGTCGCGGTGTGCGATTACGATTCGCGGCGCGCGGAACACGCGAAGGCGTACATCGAGAAGTCGCGCAAAAGCAAATCGCCGGAGATCAAAATTTACGGCGACTACAAAGAAATTCTCGCGCGCAAGGACGTTGATGCGGTCGTGATCAGCACGCCGGATCACCAGCACGCGGAACCAGCGGCGGCGGCGGCGCTGGCAGGAAAAGACATCTGGCTGCAAAAGCCGCTGGCGATGTGCGTGAGCGAAAGCCGCGCGTGCTACGACACGGTTGCGAAGTCGGGGCGCATTTTGATGATCGGCAGCCAGCAGCGGTCGAGCGAGCAGTTCCGCAAGGCGTGCGAATATGTGCGCAGCGGGCGGTGCGGAAAAATTACGCACGTCGAAATCGGGCTGCCGAAAGACGAAACGAAGGCGGACGAGGCGGAACAGCCGGTGCCCGCAACATTGAATTACGACGCGTGGCTCGGGCCGACGCCGAATGTCTATTATTGCGAGCAGCGCGTGCATTCGCAGAAGCTCGGAAAGAACGGCGAGGTCGATGTCGATAGCCGTCCGGGCTGGCTGCGCAACGAGGATCACACGCTCGGAATGATCACCGGATGGGGCTCGCATCATTTCGATATTTTGCACTGGGGACTCGGCATCGTTGAAGGCGGGCCGGAAAAGGTCGAAGGCGAGGCGGAATTCCCGACGAACAAAATCTGGAACGTGCATCTCGGCTACAAACTGCAATACACGTATCCGGGCAACATCATCGTGAATGTCAGCGACAAGTTCACCAACGGAATCAAGTTCATTGGTGAAGAAGGCTGGATATTCGTCGCACGCGGCGCGGAAAAAGTGACGGCGAGCGATCCGACGGCAGGGCAGAAACCGGTGAAGTTTTTCTGCGCCAGCGATCCGAAACTGATCACGGGCGCGCCGACGGTGGAGTTGTACAAGAGCACGAACCACCACAAGAACTGGACCGATTGCCTCGTGTCGCGCAAGGAACCGATCACGCCGGTCGGAAACGGCCACTACGTTTTCTCCGCGTGCGCCATCGGCTGGGTCGCGATGAAGTTGAAACGGCCGCTGAAGTGGGATTCGAAAGCGGAGAAATTTATCGGTGACGACGAGGCGAACTCAATGCTGAAGCGGGCGGAACGTCCCGGCTACGGCGTCTTCAATTTGCTCGCGAAGCAAAAGGCGTAACGGGGTGGGGAAGGGGCGGACCGCAAAAGTTCCAATCATTGGAAAATTGCGACGCGAAGAGTTCCAATGATTGGAACTTTCTGAGTGACGGCGCCCGCACGCGCCAACAATAAAAGTTCAGGAGATGAAATATGACGAAGCAGATTGTGTTTGCCGGGATGATCGGATTGACCATGTCGGCGTGCTGTGAGCGCTGTGAAAAAACGCCGGCTACGGCCGCGGCTGCAGGTGGAAACGCGAAGGTATCGCCCGTGACGGTGAAGCTGATGACGCTGGATCCGGCGCATTTTCACGCGGCGCTGGTGCAGAAGTTCATGTACCCGCAGGTTGATCCGGTGGTCCACGTCTATTCGCCGGGCGGCGATGATCTGCAGATGCATCTGAAGCGCATCGAGGGCTTCAACACGCGGACGAATCCGCCGCCGACGAAGTGGGAGGAGAAGGTTTATACGGGGCCGGATTTCTTCGAGAAGATGATCGCGGAGAAGCCGGGCAACGTGGTCGTGCAGTCGGGCAACAACGGGAAGAAGGCCGACTATGTTTTGCGCTGCGTGCAGGCGGGGCTGAACGTTCTTGCCGACAAGCCGATGGCGATCAACCCGGCGGACTTTGCGAAGATTCGCGAGGCGTTCGAAGTTGCGAAGAAGAACAACGTGCTGCTCTACGACATCATGACGGAGCGAAGCGAAATCACGACGGTGCTTCAGCGCGAGATGTCGCGCGCGCCGGATGTTTTCGGAGAATTGCAGAAAGGCACGGCGGAGAAGCCTGCGATTTCAAAGGAGAGCGTGCATCATTATTTGAAGGAAGTGGCGGGCGCGCCGCTGAAGCGGCCGGGCTGGTTTTTCGACACGCGCCAGCAGGGCGAGGGCATCGTTGATGTGACGACGCATCTGGTTGACTTGATCCAGTGGGAGGCGTTCCCGGAGCAGACGCTCAGCGAGACGGACGTGGACGTGCAATCGGCAAAGCGATGGACCAGTCCGATCTCGCTGGAGCAGTTCTCGAAGGTGACGGGCCTGGCGCAATTCCCCGAGTATCTGAAGGGCGATGTGGACGTGAACGGCGTCTTGCAGCCCTACTGTAACGGCGAAATGGACTACACGCTGCGCGGCATTCACGCCAAGGTTTCGGTGATCTGGAATTTCGAAGCGCCGCCCGGCGCGAAGGACACGCACTATTCCATCATGCGCGGGACGAAGGCGAATCTCGTGATCCGGCAGGGCAAGGAGCAGAACTACAAGCCTGTCGTGTACGTCGAGAAGACCTGCGACGAGGCCGATGCCGCGTTTGAGGCGAAACTGGCCGCCGCCGTCGCGAAGATGCAGACCAACTGGCCCGGCGTGGCGTTCCACCGCGACGGCGCGAACTGGGCGTTGGACATCCCGGCCAAGTACGACATCGGCCACGAGGCGCATTTCGCGCAGGTGACCGAGCGCTATCTGAAATACCTCGCCGAGGGCAAGCTGCCGGCCTGGGAAGTGCCGAACATGATCGTGAAATATGCGACGATCATGAAGGCATACGAATTGAGCCGGCCGAAATAGCCGCCGCGCAGCCGCCGGGCCGCAGCTTCCAATGATTGGAAAGGGTCGGGGCGCAAGTTTCCAATCATTGGAAAAAGCCGGACCGCAAGTTTCCAAGGGCTTGGAGAACTGTTTTATTGCAGTGGGAAACTTGTTCGTCTAGTATGAGCGGCGATATTTCATTTTGCGGAGGGGTGACGTGCCTTGTTCGCAACGATTCGAATGCAGGTGCGGTGATTGGCTGGCTTTCTGTGGAGATTCACTGATGAAACGAGATTTTTGTTTTTTGCGCTTTGTCGCCGTGATTTCGCTTGTCGGGATGGGGCATCAGCAGGTCGCGACGGCGGCCATTGTGCAGGCATCGGGGCGTCAGGTTTTGAGCGGGCACATACCGGCTGCGGTTGCGCAGATGAGACCGCTGGGCCGCGTCGCGGCGACGAACCGATTGAACCTGGCCATCGGATTGCCGTTGCGCGACCAGGACGACCTGAAGAACTTGATCGCCGAGATTTCCAATCCATCAAGCCCGAATTTCCGCCACTATCTGACGCCGGACCAATTCACAGAGACCTACGGCCCGACGGAGCAGGACTATCAAGCCGTGATTGCATTCGCCAAGTCGAACGGGCTGGCCGTGACAATGACGCATCAAAACCGCCTGCTGCTAAACGTGAGCGGGTCCGTGACGGATGTCGAACGGGTGTTTCACGTCACCATGCACAACTATTGGCATCCCAAAGAAGCGCGAACATTCTTCGCGCCCGACGTGGAACCATCGCTTGATCTCGCCGTTCAAGTGTTGCATGTCGATGGTTTGAATAATTACTACCGACCGCATCCGAGATATCATGTCAAACGGATTCTCACGAATGAAGTCAGTGATGCGTCGCCGAAACTCGGAGCCGGACCGGGTGGAACATACATGGGAAATGATTTCAGGAGCGCCTATGTGCCGGGTGTCGTGATGACGGGGACAGGACAGACGGTCGGTCTGTTGCAGTTCGATGGCTATACGCCGGCCGACATCGCGTACTATGCGAACAAGGCGGGGATTACCAATCCGCCGCCGCTGACCAATGTGCTGTTGGACGGTTTTAACGGAGTGCCTACCGGAAACGGCGGTGAAGGTGAGGTTTCGCTGGACATTGAGATGGTGATGTCAATGGCACCGGGCGTGGCAGGGATCATCGTTTATGAGGACAATCCGTATAATGGAAATCCAAACACAATGTTGAACCGAATGGCCACAGATAATCTCGCAAAACAAATTGGTTGTTCGTGGGGGTGGGGCGGTGGTGCCGACGCCGTGGCTGACGGAATATTTCTGCAAATGGCAGCTCAAGGACAGACATTTTACAATGCGTCGGGGGATAGCGATGCTTTTTATGCCAACGATCCGATGTACCTATTCCCTTCAGGTGAACCGAATATTACAGAGGTCGGCGGAACCACACTGTCCACTGCCGGTGCGGGCGGCGCATGGCTCTCGGAGACTGTCTGGAACTGGGGTGGAGGAGAAGGCAGCAGCGGTGGTATCGCGCCAGACTACGCAATCCCAGGTTATCAGCAGGGCCTCAGTATGGCTGCGAATCTGGGTTCGACGAGCCAGCGCAATATCCCCGATGTCGCCATGGTCGGCGATAATGTTTATGTCCGCGCCGATGGTCAAGACCAGGATGTGGGAGGCACCAGTTGTGCCGCTCCGCTTTGGGCCGCCTTCACAGCGCTTGTCAATCAGCAAGCCGCTCTTCAGGGGAGGCCAACGGTCGGATTTGTTTGTCCCGCCATTTACACGATTGGCAAGAGCTCCCTTTTCGCAACCACTTTTCACGACACCACGACAGGCAACAACTTCTCGCCCAATAGTCCGGCCAAATTCCCGGCGGTCACCGGTTATGACCTTTGCACCGGATGGGGATCGCCTGGTGGACAATCTTTGATCGACGCCCTCGCCGGTGCGACGTTCATCGTGATCACCACCAATTTCCTGACATGGGAAGGCTGCACGCCGACCAATGGGGTAATTGACCCGGGCGAGACGGTCACGATGAACTATGCGCTTCGCAATGCCGGGGTGAAGAACGCGACGAACCTGGTCGTGACCCTGGTGACAAACAGCGAGGTGTCCAACGTTAGTGCCCCATGGATCTATGGTTTTCTGATGACGAACGGCCCCTCCGTCACCGGCTCGTTCAGTTTTACGGCGGGCGGTACGTGCGGCGGTTACATCACCAATGATTTCACCCTCAGGGACGGGACCAACGACCTTGGCAAGTTGTCTGCCATTTTCAGGCTGGGATATCTAACCCAGGACTTCATGGACGGTTTCGACCTTCCAGTTGCGCCTGCACTGCCAGACGGCTGGACAACAATCAGCAGCGGCCTGCAGCCGCCGTGGAAGTCTTCAACCTATCAGGCGGACTCCCGTCCAAACTGCCTCTTTACGCCTGACAACAACGGAGTGGGTGAGAATTCAATAGTCAGTCCCCTTCTCTATGTTTATTCGCCCAGCGAGCAACTCGTATTCCGCCACCGGTATAACCTTCAAGGAAATGCCTTCGGCACGATCGGATATGACGGCGGCGTGCTTGAGATCAAGATCGGCAGCGCCAACTTTGTGGACATCACCGACACCAACTACGGCGGCTCTTTCGCTTCCGGCGGCTACAACCGCATCCTCACCTCCCGCTTTGGCAATCCGCTCGGCGATCGCGCAGCATGGAGTGGAAACAGCGGCGGCTATATCACGACGGTCGTCAATCTGCCGCCCATCGCTGTCGGCCAGTTCGTCCAATTTCGCTGGCGCTGCGGCACCGATGATATTACGGGTTCCTCGGGCTGGCGCATCGGCGGCGTCAGCTTGGGACATATTGTCTGCTGCGGCGATCCTGCCGCCGATCTCGCGATTGGACTCACCACTTCGCCACACACAGCAGTTGCCGGCCAGCCGCTCACCTATCTCATAACAGTGACCAACAAAGGCCCGGCCGCAGCTGACTATGTCACCCTCAACGACAAGTTGCCAGCCGCCGCAACCCTTGCCTCGGCCGCTCCCAGCCAGGGAACATTTACGAACGTCGGCAGCACGGTCTTCTGCGCCCTGGGCACGATACCGGCCGGCGGTGTCGCCACCGCTTCCTTCGTCATTCTGGCCCCGAATCCGCCCGCGGCGACTAATGGCCTGCTCACCAATTCCGCCTCGACGGCCAGCACCTACTTTGACGCCACCAATGCCGACAACAGCCTCTCGATCATCACACCCGTATGGCGCGACTCCGTCGGCGACGGCATCCCCGATTGGTGGCGCTCGCAGAACTTCGGCGGCAGCGGCACTTCCACCACAACCAACAACTGCGCCGCCTGCGATCCCGATAAAGACGGACAAAGCAACCTTCAGGAATTCCTCGCCGACACGCAGCCCACCAACGCATCATCCTTGTTGAAGATCGTCGCCATCTCCAACCGGCCGCCCAACACGATGACCTTCTTCCCGTCCTCAACCGGCCGCGTCTATTCGCTCGAATCAACCACAAACGCCATCGTTGGCCCCTGGTCTCCCGTGGGCGGCCAAAGCGGCATCTATGGCAGCGGATCCATCACAAATCTGCCCGACACCAACTCGCCCGCCGCGACATTCTACCGCATCAAGGCCACTTTGCCGTAGGTGCCGCGCCACTTCCAATGATTGGAAAAAATCGCAAGCGCATTTTCCAATCATTGGAAAAATAGGAAGCCGCCATGCCCGGCGGAATGCTGATCGGATCGGCAGTCCGAAATTCCATCGATCAAAACCTCGGTGACGCGGCCTCGCCCGTCGCATCCCCGGCGAAGTGCAATGCCAGTCGAATCAGCGAAGTGCAAGCACGCCGACGGCGCGGAAGACGAGATTGTTGAACGCCGGGCAGAGGCCGAGCAGCAGCAGCCCCGCAGTCGCCAGCGCGAGAATCCGGTTCGTCGCCGGCGTTGAAATCACGGGCGGCTGGATCGTTTGCGGTTCCGAGATGTACGCCTCTTTGATCACGATCATGTAATAATAAAGCGACGCGACGGAATTAAGCGCGGCGAAAAGAACGAGTCCGTTTCGGCCCGCCGCGGCGGCGGCAGAAAAAAGCATGAACTTGCCGGTGAAGCCCGCGAGCGGCGGAACACCGGCCAGCGAAAACATCGAGAGCATCAGCGCGGCTGCCAGCGCCGGGTTCGAGCGGCTCAGCCCGCGAAGCGATGCGAGCTCCTCGGTGCGCTCCCGGCCCACCGCGCTGAACACAAAAAAAGCTGCCATGTTTCCGACCAGATAAATCGCCGCATAATAAATCACCGCGCCCGCCGCAAATTCTCGCGCGGCAAGAAACGCGAGCAGGACGTAGCCGACCTGCGCGATGGACGAATACGCCATGAACCGCCGGAAATTCACCTGGCTCAGCGCGCCAAGATTTCCGACGAGCATCGAGATCGCCGCGAGCGCCGCGAAAAGCGGCGCGAACATCACCCGCAGCGGTTCCAGCGGGCCGCAAAAAACGAGGATCAAAAATCCGAGCGCCGCGGACTTCGAACCGGTGGAAATGAACGCGGTGACCGGCGTCGGCGCGCCGTCATAAACGTCCGGCGCCCACATGTGAAACGGTGCCATCGCAAGTTTGAAACCGACCGCGGTGAGAACGAAAAGCGCGCCTCCGATCAATAGTTTGTCGTCGGGATGCGCGGCGGCGAACGCGGCGAGCGACGCAAAATCTAGCCGGCCGACCGCGCCGTAAAAAAGCGAATAGCCGAACAAGATCAGCGCCGTCGCGAGGCTGCCGACGACGATGTATTTCATCGCCGCCTCCGGCGAAGGTTCCTCGGTGCGATAAAACGCGGTCATCACATAAAGCGGAATCGTCGCGAGTTCGAGGCCGACGAAAAGCGTCACGAGATCCTGCGACGAAACGACGACGCTCATTCCCGTCACACAAAACGTGAGCATCGTGAAAAATTCGCCGCCGCGCGTCAGCCGCGGATGCTCCAGCCGGTTTTCAAAATACGGCGCCGACAGCCACGCCGTCGCCAGCGCGCCCGCGACGAAAATCTGCTTGAGCAAAAGCGACCACGGCGCGATGCGAAATCCGCCGAGATACAGCCCGCTCGCGCCGTGCGGCGCGAAACACTGCACGAGGAAAACGACCAGCAGGCCGGCCCACGCGGCGCGATAGCCCGGCTTGAAATCGTGCCGCGGATTGAAAAACAAATCCGCCGCAAGCACCACGAACGGCAGAAGGCAAAGGAGGATGTCGGGGAGAATCAACATGACGAAACCTGAAACCTGAAACCTGAAACCTGAGTTTCCAATGATTGGAAGTTTGCGGGAGCGGAATTTCCAATGATTGGAAGTTTCGCCCGGCTCCGTCGCGATCCGCCAATCGCAAATTTATAATTCGTCTTCATTTCGAAATGTGGCTCACGATTGTCTGGACGCTGCCGTCAATGATCGCCGCGACCCAGCGTGGGAAAAGTCCCATCGCGAAGCTCGTGCCGATGAGCAGGACGATGACGATTTTTTCACGCAGCTCGGCGTCGCGGTAGTGCGCGTTTTCGGGGCGGTTCGGTCCGCCGAGGACGGCGTGGATGGCGCGCAAAAGATAAACGGCGGTGACGACGATGGAGAGGATCGCGAGCGTCGTGCAGACGCGGTTGAGCAGAATTTTCGGCGCGAAGCCGCCGAGGAATACATTGAGTTCCGCGACGAATCCGGAAAGGCCAGGAAGCCCAAGACCGGCCAGCGCGGCGATGGTGAAGCCGACGCCGATGAACGGCATGACGTTCATCAGGCCGCCCATCTGCGCGACCTGCCGCGTGTGCGTGCGGCCGTAGATCATGCCGATCATCGCGAAGAACATCGCGGTGAGCAGGCCGTGCGAAAACATCTGCATGACCGCGCCGCGGACGCCGAGGAAGTTGAACGCGCAATAGCCGAAGAGCACGAGGCCGCAGTGCGAGACGGATGAATAGGCGTTGATGTATTTCAAGTCGGTGTGCTTGATCGCGACGAACGCGCCATAGACGATGCTGATCGTCGCGAGCACGAGAAAAAGCGGCGCCCATTCGTGCGCGCCAGCGGGCATGAGCGCGACGGCGAAGCGGAGGCAGCCGTAGCCGCCGAGCTTCATGTGAACGCCGGCAAGGAACATCGAGATTGCGGTCGGCGCGGACGAGTGGCCGTCCGGCGACCACGTGTGAAACGGGAACAGCGCGCCAAGCACGCCGAAGCCGAAGAACACGAGCGGAAATGCCCAGTGCTGGAGCGCGGGCGGCAGGTGCGCGGCGGACAGCACGGTCAGATCGAACGAATTTGTGCCGGAGCCGAAATAGAGGCCGAGGAAACCGGTCAGGATCAGAGCCGAACCGCCGAGAAGCATCAAGTTCAGTTTCATCGCTGCGTATTCTTTTCGGCCGCTGCCGAAAATTCCGATGAGCAGATACGTCGGGATCAGCGTGACTTCGTTGAAGAGAAAAAATGTGAACAGGTCGAGCGAGATGAAGCAGCCGAACGTTCCGGCAAGAAGCACGTTCATGTAGATGAAAAATTCTTTCGTCCGCTGGTCAATGTTCCAGCTCACAAGAACGCCGCAAAACGCGACGATGGCCGCGAGCAGCATCATCAGCAGAGAAATGCCGTCAACGCCGATGTGATAGTTGATGTTCAGCGCGTGGAACCACGGAATGTTCGCGCCGAAGACGGGCATGCCGGAACCCGCGTGGCCTTCCACGACATAGCGGATCACCAACCACACGACGAGGCCGAGGTTGAGTGTCGCGCTCGCAAGGCTCGTGCGGCGGATCAGCAGGACGCTGTTTTCCCGCACGAACGCGAGCATGCCGACCGTCAGCGCCGGGATGAGCCACGTCAGCGAAAGCATGATGGCGTCAATGTTCACAGCAGCCATCCTCCCGCGAGGCAGAGAAGAATCAGGCCGGCGACCATGGCGACGAGATAAACCTGCACCTGCCCGTTTTGCATTCGCCGCTGGATGCTGCCAGCCTTCTGCGACAGCCACGCCGTCGCGTCCATGCTTCCATCGACAACATGCTTGTCAAACCACCGCGAGGGCGCGGCCACGAGGCCGAACATGATCCAGTGCGTGAAAAACGTCCAAAGTTCGTCAATGTAGAATTTGTTTTTAACGGTGCGAACCACCGCGATGCCAGGCGTCTCAAAAACTTTTGCCGGAACTTTGCGGCCGTACCGAACCCACGCCGCCGTGATGCCGCACAAACCGACAGCCGTAGCCGCGAACGGCAGCCAGGCAATGTGGTGAGTCTCGACCAGTTTGACGAGCGGCGTCGGCGCGAAGTGTTCCTCGAAGAATTTTTCGGCGAGAAGTCCCGCGACGACGCTCGGAATCGCAAGCGTTACGATCGGAGCGGTCATCCATTTGTCTTCGTGCGCGTGATGCAGATCGCTGCGAGGTTCGCCATAAAACGCGAGGAAAAGCATGCGGAACATGTAGAACGCCGTAAGGCCACCGGTGAGCAGTCCTGCCGCGAATGTCACAAGATGGCCGGCGGAAAATGCGGAAAGCAAAATCATGTCCTTCGAAAAAAATCCGGCGAACGGCCAGATACCTGCAAGCGCAAGGCAGCCGATGAGTGCGCTGGCATGTGTGAACGGCATTTTCTTCCGCAGCCCGCCCATCTGCGCGAGGTCGTTGCTGTGGACAGCGTGGATCATCGCGCCGGCACAGAGGAACAACATGCACTTGAAAAATGCGTGCGTGAAAATATGGAACATCGATGCGGTGTAGCCGAGTCCAACAATGCCATTCTCTGTCGATGTCGTGCCGAGGCTGAAAAGCATGTAGCCGAGTTGCGAGAGCGTCGAGTAGGCAAGGATGCGTTTAATGTCGGTTTGCGTGCACGCGATGATCGCAGCGAACAGCGCCGTGAACGCGCCGAGCGATTCGACCGTCGCGAGTGTTTCCGGTGCGGCGGAGAAAAGCGGGAACATCCGCGCAGTGAGATAGACACCCGCGACAACCATCGTTGCCGAATGAATGATGGAGGACACCGGCGTCGGACCTTCCATCGCATCGGGCAGCCAGATGTGCAGCGGGAACATCGCGGATTTGCCCCAGCCGCCCGTGAAAATCAGCATCGTGGCCAGCGCGAGCACGTTGATTGTCAGCCCGCCTAGAACGACAGAGTGGCTCGAAAGAATCTTCGCGGTTTCGAGCGTGTTGACTTCGCTGAAGCCGATCTTGCGCGTGAACGTGACGACAATGACGATGCCGGCAAGGAAGAACGCATCGGCAAACCGCGTGACGATGAAAGCCTTTTTGCACGCAGCAACGGCGGACGGTTTTGTGTACCAGAACCCGATGAGCAGATATGACGCGAGTCCGACGAGTTCCCAGAAAATGTAAAGCTCGATCAGGTTCGAGGCGATAACGAGGCCCATCATCGCAAAGGCGAAGAAAGGGAGTTGCGCGAAGAATCGCGGTGTGTCCGGATCACCGCGCATGTAGCCGACGGAATAAATATGGACGAGCGCAGAAATGACGGAGATGACGACAAGCATCATCACGGAAATCGGATCAAGCCAGCAGCCGACTGAAACATCGCCGACGCCCGGGATGTACAGCCACGATAGGCTCCACGCCAATTGCGGTTTTGCGTCGGCGAAAAATTGCAGTGCCAGCATGACGGCGAGGACGGCGGAAATTACGTTGGCCGTGATCGCGACGGCGGCGGCCCGGCCTGCGCTGTGACGGAAAAGCGACACGTTCATCAGGAACGCCAGCAGCGGCATCAGCGGAATCAGCCATGAATATGAAATGATGTCGTGCATGTTTTATCCGCGAAGGTTGCTCATCGCGTGAACGTCGAGCGCGCGGCGATTGCGGTGCAGCGCGATGACGACCGCGAGCGCGACGGCCATTTCAGCCGATGTCAGCGCGATGATGAAGATCGTGAAAATCGAACCGGCCGTCGCGTCCACGCAGCGATAGCGGCCGAACGCGATGAAGTTGATCATGACGGCATTCAGCATCAGCTCGATGGAAATCAGAAGCGCGACGACGTTGCGCTGGCGAAGCAGTCCGAAAACGCCGACGGCGAAGACGAGCGCGGCCAGGATGAGGCAATGCTGGAGGTTCATTTGTGTTCCTCCTCCTGAGGCATCGCCTTTCGCGCGATGCTCACCGCGCCGACAAGCGCTGCGAGCAGAAGCAGCGAGACGATTTCAAACGGAAGCACGAATCCATCGGACTTGCTGCTGAGCAGCCGACGGCCGATTTCGCGGAGGCCGCCGGCATCTAGCTGAGGTTCGTAGCCGGCTGGCACATCCGCCGCGTGGCCGCGCCACAGAACGAGCAGGAGCAGCGCGCAAAACGCGAGCGCGACCGCAGCCGCGCCAAGATTTCTGGCGAACGTGCTTTTCGGCAGATCCTCACCCAGATGCGCCGTGAGGAGAATCGTATAAATGATGAAAATCACGACGCCGCCGATATAGACCATGACCTGCACGAGCGCGGCGAATTCGGCGCGCAACAAAATGAAAAGCCCGGCGGTGCAGAACAGCGACATCATCAACGCCAGCGCCGCGTGCAACAAATGCCGCATGGAAACGGCGACAACCGCGCACGACAAAATCAGGAAGGCATCGGCGTAGAAAAGGACATCGTTGATGTTCATCGCCCCTCCTTTTTGTTCAAAACGAGAATGAGGTCGTCCTTGTTTTCCGTCGCCATCTCATATTCGTGGCCCATTTCGATTGCGCCGAACGGGCACACTTCGATGCAAAGATTGCACAGCGTGCATTGCGAAAGCCGGTACACGAATTTTCCGAGCACGCGTTTGCCCGCGGCATTCTTTGTTGGGAGAATCGAGATGCTTCCGTTCGGGCAGGCCTTTTCGCACATCGTGCAGGCCGTGCATTTGTGCTCGCCATTTTCATCGTGCGGCATCGTGACGCGGCCGCGAAACCTCTCCGGAAATTTCAGCGTTTCGCGATTGCTCGGATATTCCGCCGTAACGATTTCGCTGGGATGCGTGAAATAACGGAGAGTGATGCCCATGCCGGTGACGAGCGACTTTGCCGATTCGACGATGTAGCGCAGCACGCAGGGAAGCGATGTGCATGGCGCATTATTTCGCGCGGTATCCGAACCGTGCGGCGGAGCGGTCGGGCCGCCGCTTTTCTCGCCGAAGACGAGTTCGGTTTTTTTCGGTTCGGTCGTCACGGCACGATCCATCCCAGGCTCAAAAAGATTGCGGCGCCGACGAGGTTCACCAGCGCGGCGGGCAGCAGAAATTTCCACTCCAGCGACATGAGCTGGTCAACGCGCAGCCGTGGGAATGTCCAGCGCAGCCACATGTAAATGAAGATGAGAAAATAGACTTTTGCGAGGAACCAGGCGAAGCCGGGCACGAAATTCAGAACGTGATCCACCGGCGCATATCCAAATTGCGGCGCAAGAAAACCGCCGAGAAACATCGTCGCGCCGAGGCCCGCGGCGACGAACAAATTTGCGTATTCCGAAAGAAAAAACATGGCGAAGGCGATGCCGGAATATTCGGTGTGATAGCCGCCGGTGAGTTCCGATTCGGCTTCGGCGATGTCGAACGGCGCGCGATGAAGTTCGGCGGTGGACGAGATGATGAAAAGAATAAACGATGTGATGCCGAAGACGGGCAGCTTGAAAATCCACCAGTCGAAAATCGTGCCAGCCTGCGACAGGACGATCTCGCGCGTCGAGGCGGTGCCGCTGACCATGACGATGAGCAACATGCAGAGCACGTAGGAAACCTCGTAGGAAATCATCTGCGCGCCGGAGCGCATCGCGCCGAGTAGCGAATATTTATTGTTCGACGCCCAGCCCGCCAGCAGCACGCCGAACACGCCCATGCCGAGAAACGCAGTCAGATAAACGACTCCGCCGGGCGGGTCGGCGATCTGCAGGTTCGCGTCAAACGGAATGACGCACAGCACCATGAACGAGGCGGTCATCGGAATCAGCGGCGCGAGCCAATAGACGAAGCTGTCGGCCTCGCGCGGCATGAACGATTCCTTGAGAAAAAGTTTGAGCGCGTCGGCCATCGTCTGCATGAGGCCGTACGGCCCGACGCGATTCGGCCCGATGCGAACCTGGATGCGTGCGCAGACTTTGCGCTCGAGCCACACCAGAAACAGCGCGGTGAGCGCAATGAATACGGAGGCGACGGCCAGCGCAATCGCGGCGTTGGCGGCGAACGCGAGCGGTCCCGGCAGGTGCGCGCGGATGAAATCGCCGACGGGATGCGATGCGGGAAGATGACTGATTTGTTCGGGACTGATCACGCGCGGCTCCCGTCCGTGTCCGTGGTTTCCAATGATTGGAAGTT
>CAIVKH010000074.1 GCA_903906425.1 uncultured bacterium | reverse complement strand
CTCGATATTCTTGTTCTCGTTGAAAAGCAGCAGCGACTTCCAGATGTCCCACCCGACATTTTCTTTCTTGGAAGTCATGCCGGGACTGCGGGCAATGGCGTCGAGGCCCTCGCGGAGCCTCGCCTGCACGAGCTGATCGTAGAATTGATCAGGCGTTTCGGCGGCGTGAAGCGCGGCCAGCGGCGCGAGCAGCAGGGCGGTGAGGAGTGTGATGGTGTGTTTCATGGTTTTTACATTCCGTAGCAACAGAAGAGAGGCATCGGCTAATTGGTATTCAGGATAACCGCGGCCGGTTCCAGACCTTCGGCAGAAACTTTTACTGTGATTTTTTCGGGATGGCGCTTGCTGCGGACGACCAGCAAGACGCGGCCTTCGTAGGCGTGGTGCTGGTCGGCCTGAAACAATTCGTCGCTGGTGGGATCGATGTTTTGCACACCGACATTCGTACCGGGGCCGGTGACTTCGAATTTGATAAGGTGGTTGGCATCGGGGACGATGATGCCGCTGGCATCCACGACTTCGACGGTGATGTACGACAAATCCTGACCGTCGGCATGGAGCGAAGAGCTGTCGGGCGTCAGACGCAGCGATTGCGGCGCGCCGGAAGTCTTCAATTCGTGCCGTGCGACTTCCCTGCCACCGTTCCGGGCCACGGCGGTGAGTGTTCCCGGCTGCCACGGCACAGTCCAATAATGCGGGGCACGCTTTCTTGCTCCGAGGCTCTTGCCGTTCAACAGCAGTTCAACTTCCTCGGCATTGCTGACAACTTCGACGCTCTGGTTACTAACGGCGGGCCGGTTCCAGTGCGCCTGCAGGCCGCTCACGGAAATCACGACGCCATCCCAGTTGGTGTAGGTCGTCTCGGGCCGGCTCACGAGAATGCGCACCATCGGCTTGTCGCTGATCAGGCTTTCGAGAACCCAACTCGATGGCTTGCGAAAGCCCGCCCAATCCACGAAACCGCCTTTCCAACATTTGACCGGCCAGCCCTGCGATTCGCCGATGTAGTCAATGCCGCCCCAATAGAAAAGTCCGACGGCGTGTTCGCGGTCGAGGTCGCGCCATGGGCTCCGTCCGCTGTCGCCGGTTGTGCATTCGCTCGTGATGAAAATCAGATTCGTATAGTTCACTCGGTCTTTGGCGAACCACTTCTCCATGTAGTTGGCGCTCATCACATCCATCCGCAAAGCCAGCGGGTGAATGTCGCGCGCCTCTCGGTTGTACGGTCGCAACGCCATCGTTGCAGGTCTCGTCGGATCGAGGCGATGAACAACCGCCGCCATCGCGTCGTAAACGTTACATCCGAAATCCGGCGCGCGCTCCGATGCCGAAACTTCATTGCCAACGCTCCAGACAAAAACGCTCGGATGATTCCGGTCGCGCCGCACGAAATCCTCCAGACTCGGCGGCCACGTCTGCGCAAACTCACCCTTCTGCAAATCGCCCCAATTGCAGAAGGCCTCGTCGAAAACCAGAATGCCCATGCGATCGCACAAATCGAGCAGCGCCGACGCGTGTGGATTGTGCGCGAGGCGAACGGCATTGCAGCCGATTTCTTTGAGCGTTTGCAGCCGCCGCTCAATCGCACGATCGAACGCGGCGACGCCGAGACAACCGAGGTCGTGGTGGATATTGAAGCCTTTCACGAACTCGCGTTTCCCATTCAGAAAAAGTCCGTCGGGCGTCAGCTTGATTTCGCGAATGCCAAACGATGTTTCGTAACGGTCGCTCTCTTTGCCCTCCACGATGACGTGCGACACCAGCCGGTACATCGTCGGATTCTTCAAGTCCCAGAGCTTTGGTTCTCGAACGATGACTTCCTGATCGAAGGACGTGTTGCCGGTAGTCTTCACCGAGCCGACGAGTTTTCCACCTGCCTCGAACACCTCGCTAATCAGCGTCGCCTCGGCCGCACCTTCAATTTCGGTGCGAATCTTCACCAGCGCTTCCTTGGCGGAAATCCTCGGCGTGGTGATGAACGTACCGTGCCGCGCCACATGGGCCTTGTCTGAATTCAGCAGCCAGACGTGCCGGTAAATTCCGCCGCCGCTGTACCACGTCACGCTCGGTGGCTTGCTGCTGTCCGCGCGCACCGCCACCACGTTCATCTGACCCGACGGCTTGAGACGCTGCGTGATATCGCAGTCGAAGCCGCGATAGCCGTCGGTGTTTGTTGCCACCAACGCACCGTTCACCCAGACCTTCGCCTCGCGGAAAACGCCTTCGAAATCAAGCCGCACGCAGTTCGCCTCCGGCGTCACGAAAGATTTCCGGTACCAGCCAATCCCCAGCGGGCGGAAACCATTTCTGGTTCCGTCCTTCACATTTCGATCGAATGGCCCGGCGATGCAGAAATCGTGCGGCAAATCCACTGGCTGCCACCGTGCATCGTCAAACTCCGTCTTATCCGCGCCAGCAACGTCACCGCTGGCAAAGCGCCAGTCGAAGTCGAAGAGTTCTTTGTTTGCTGTTGCCGCACCCGCCAGCGGCGCCAGCATCAGGGTGGTGAGGAGCGTGAAGATGTGTTTTATGGTTGCTCCTTTCGTTTTCATTTCAGTCGGCAGTTCCAATCATTGGAAGTCATCGCACCGTGATTCTCCATGTGTTGGAAAGAATTGCCGCGCAGTTTTCCAAACCTTGGAATTTCCCGTAAGCGCGGTAAGAAGCGCGAGGGTCTGTTTCATGGCTTCGGTTCCAGAGTCACCGTCATCGGGCTGAAGGTTGAGCGCGCGCCCTTGGTGTAATAGCCGATGTAGCGAATCTCTTTGAGGTCCGCCGGCAAAGCGGCTTCCACAGTGGCGTCGTCAACGACGAGGGTTGTGCAGTGGCGGTCGAGGTCGATGTCGATGGCGGCTTCGAACTCGTCATCGGGGGAAAAACTGGCGGCGAGGGTTTCCCCTTTTTTGACTTGGGACCACGGGCCCTGGAAAATGCCGTGCTCGTGCATGCCGATCATCGTGCCGGCTTTGATCAGAGCCTCGTTCTTCGGCTCATTGCCAAAGACAAAACAGGCATTCTTGGTGCCGCTGGTTCCGGCGGCCTGATAACTGAGCTTGATGGTGGCGCGGTGGGTGATGGGCTGGTCGAGTTTCTTGAGCGCGAAGCCTTCCTCTTTGCTGTCGATGAGATAGCCGTCGGTGGTCTTGCTGACCTCCGCGCCTTGCACGATGGCGAAGTCGCCCGCGCCGGGGGTGGTCGGAGATAGTGCGGAGGCGGTCTTGCCCCTTTTGTTTTTCTTCGCATCACCTTTCTTCCCTCCACTCTTCCACTCGGGCGCGCCTTTGGCCATGTCGGCGACCAGGCTGGCCATGGTCTTGTGCATTTGCTCGACGCGTTGCGGTTCCTTGGCTGCGAGATCGGTCGTTTCTTTCACGTCGTCTTTGAGGTTGTAGAGTTCGAACTTGTCCATCGTCTCGGTGGCGAGAAGCTTCCAATCTCCGTCGCGCACGGCGATATGCATGTCTTTGGGCGCCTTATAATGCCAGAAGAGCGGGACCTTCCGGTCGATGGGTTGGTTGTCGAACGCGGGCACAATGCTGGCACCGTCGATGACTCGGTCGGCGGGCGGACGGATGCCGGTGACGGCACAGATCGTGGTGAAGATGTCGGAGCCGATGACGGGCTGATCGCAGACGCTGCCGGGCTTGGTATGGCCGGGCCAGCGGATCATGAACGGCTCCCGGATGCCGCCTTCGTAAAGCCAGCGTTTGCGACCGCGCAGTCCGCCGGTGCTGCCGCAGTTTCGCTTGGTTTCGCCGTCGCCTTCGGGGCCGTTGTCGGCGGTGAAGAAGATGATGGTGTTCTCGGCTTCGCCCATCTCTTCGAGCGTTTTCATGAGGGTGCCAAAGGCAGCGTCCATCTGCGTCGCATCGCCGTAAAACTGGCGATGGCTTTCATCGACGTTTGGATAGAGCGCCTGAAATTGCGGGTCGGCCTCGATGGGTTGATGCGTCTCGTGTGTGCAGACGTTGAGAAAGAACGGCTTCTTCGGATCGCGATGATGCTTCAGCCAGTCGATCGTCTCGTTGACGACGATCTGACCGGAGAAACCAGTGAGCTTGCCGACGGGTTTGCCATTGCGGACGAAGTTGTCGGGATCCTTGTGGCTCGGGCTGGCGTTGTTTTGCGTGGCAAACCACCAGTCGTAGCCGTGATCGCCCGGCTGTGGTTGCTCCGGCGAATTGAACATCCCGTTGAGATGCCACTTGCCGCTGTGACACGTTGCATAACCCGCCGCCTTCAACAACGTGGCGATGGTGATCTCTGACTTGCGCAAGTGCATGTCCCGTCCGGCGGGAATCCAATTATAAACGCCGTTGCGATATGGCGTGCGTCCCGTCTGGATCGCAGACCGCGAAGGCGAGCACACGGCGCAAGCCGCATAGCCCTGCGTAAAGCGCATCGCCTCGCGCGCAAACCGGTCGAGGTTCGGCGACTGGATGATCTTGTTACCGTAGCAAGCGAGGTCGCCGTAGCCCATGTCATCAACGAGGAAGATGACAACGTTTGGTTGCTTTGCCGGGGCAGTGTTGGCGTGGAGCGCAGCCAGTGGCGAAAGTAGCAATGCGGCAAGAAGTGTGAGGATGTTTTTCATAATTGTTCTTTTCGTTATCATTTGAATCGTCAGTTCCAATCATTGGAAATCTTCGCACCGTGGTTCTCCAATGGTTGGAAAAAACTGCCGCGTAATTTTCCGGGCCCGCGGAAATGCACGTGCGCGCGACCGCCCGGCCTTCGATGCGGCACACATTGCGATGAGTTCACTTGCCGACCTTACGATTCTTCTTCGGCTTCTCCGGCGCCTGATCTTCACCCTCGCCGCCTTCGCCCTTCACGGATTTAAGCAGGCCGGCTTTCTGCTCCCACGGAATCGTGCGGCTGAAGAGCGTGGGGTAACGCTCGTATCCGTGTTCGTGTGTTCCATCGCGGGCGATGACGGCGAGTTGCGTGTCGTACGACTTGCGCATAGTGTCGAGCTCGCCGGCGTAGTTGGGATCGGATGCGGAGTTGGTCATCTCGTAGCGGTCGTTGCCGAGATGGAAGAGTTCTTCGGTCGGCTTCATGCCATCGCCGTAATACCAGTAGATGTATTTCCATTCCGGCGTGACGACGGCCATCGACTGCGCCGACTTGATGCCCCAAAAATTGAAGAGCGGGAGAACCTCGCGCACCTGACCTTCCGCGTCCGCAAGGAGCGGAAGGAGATTTTTTCCATCAATGCCCATAGGCGCCGGCTCTCCGGCGAGAGCGAAGATCGTCGCGGACATGTCGATGTTGCCGGTCACGGCCTTACAGACCTTGCCGTTCTTTTCAGCAGGCAGACGCGGGTCGTAGATGATGAGTGGGGCCTTGGAGCCTTCTTCATACGGAATCACTTTGTCGCCGAAACCATGCGAGCCGGCGTTGTAGCCGTTGTCCGACGTGAAGATGATGACGGTATTCGTTTCGAGTCCCTGCCGTGCGAGTTCCTCGCGGATCATCCCGACCGCCACATCAACGCCGGTGATGAGCGCGTAATACTTCGCCGCCGTGCCATCGAAGTCATTCACCCATTCGCGATAATGCGTGGCTGCGCGGCTGGTGTGAACCTGCGGCGACAAATGCGTGCCTTTCTCCACGCCATAGTTTGCAGGCCGCGTGAATGTCTTGCCCGCGTACAGCTTCATGTCGATCGGGTCCGGCGTGTAGGGCATGTGTGGAGCTTTGAAGCTGAGGCTCATGCAAAACGGCTTCCCGCTTTTCTTCGCCGCCTTCAGGAAATCCTGCGCCCACGCGCCGTATGCGCGCGAGCAGTGCGGATATTGCGCCGCATACTTTGCGATCCCCGCATTCTTCGCCGTTTCATAATGCGTCTGCCCCGGACCACCGGCCCATTGATCGAACAGCGGTTCCAGCGCCTCGAATTTTTCGCCCTGCAACACGAAGCCGACCTTGCCTGCAAATCCCGTAAAGTAGCCCGCCTTCCGCAGCAGCACGGGATACGACTTCTCCATGAAGCGTCGCTCCAGATCGCCGTGGCTGAAGTTGCAACCGTGGCGATACTCATAGAGCCCCGTCATGATCGAGCACCGGCTCGCCATGCAGATGGACGTGGTGTCGTAGTGATTCATGAAACGCACGCCGTCATGTGCGAGCTTGTCGATGTTCGGCGTGATGACATCCTTGTTCCCGCTGTAGCCGACAGCTCCCGCCGCGAGGTCATCGGCGAGTAGGAAGATGATGTTAGGCTTTGGCGCATCGGCGGCGAGTGTCGTGGTCACCAGCGGCACCAGCAGCAGTACGGCAAGGAGTGTGCGAGTGTGTCTCATGGATGATCTTGTTCCTTTAATTCGTTGAAGTTCAGCACGAGCTTGCGGTCGCCCTTCTGGATGGTGACCACGCCGCTGCCCCAATCACCCTGAATGAACGGACTGTCATAACACTTGGCGGGGCTGTAGTTGATCGGAGCGCTGTTGACCTGGGGTGGCTTCGAGTAGTCGGCGAATAGCGTCAGTTGTGTCTTGTAAAGGTCGCTGCGGTAATCAAGCCGATTATTTTTCCAAGTCAGCGCGTTCGCCAGGATTGCTTTCTGAAACGCAGCGAAGTCCGGGTAATCACTCTTGCGCGCCATGTCGATAATGACCGGGGAATACTCATTCTCACACCGCAGCCACATCCCCGGACTGGGCTTGCCCCTTTTGACCTCTTCGGTTTCCCAACGGCTCCCGCCATCGACAACGCGCACGGCGGCGTAGGCCTGCGGTGCCTCGGCGAACACCCACTTGTCACGCTCCTCGCGTTTCAGCGAGGCATCAAACCAGACGCGCTGGCCGTGACACTTAATACTGGTCCGCAACCGCTGCACGATCATCACGCCCTTGTTTTGCACCGACCAACTGGCGTTGTAGGCGTGGCGGCCGTCGTTTGCCTGGGTCTGGGGAAAAATCCGCGCCGTGGCATGCCCCGCGAAAATCACACCTTCCCAGCGGTTCTGGCTGCTGATGGGTGCCCACGCATCCATCGGCAAGGCCGGCACCATGCTGGTACCCATGACGAAGTCAGGCGTGCAAAAAGTATAGCGGAGCAGGTTCCCGCCGTCGGGAGCGAGGGCTTCCGCGGCGGCACTGACGTTTTTCGCATCTTTGATCCCCCTTGAAGCCTGGGCAGGTTTCGCCGGTTTTCCATCGGCTCGCTTCTCGTCCGAATCCTCGCCCTCGATCGTCTTCGCATCCTGTACAGTTTCCTTCGGCTTTCCGACCTGCTCGGCGGTCGCTCCTTTGCCGAGCCGCCGGGATACATACGCATACGTTCCGCGCACCGCCCCCGCCCGCACCAGATCGTCCACCACCGGCGATGGGCGATAAAAGGTCGTCAGCGGACCGACCCCTTTGACATTCATGCCGGTGGGCTTGCCCAAGCCGTAAAAAATCCAAGCCAATTCGCTCCCGCTGCCACCCCCGAGAGTACAGGCTTCGCCCGGATAGCAACGATGCCGGCTTCCGCCGCGCACGCCATCAATCTGTTCAATCGCGTAGTCGGCCAAGAAAAGATCGAGGAACATCTTCATGCGCTGGCGGGTCACCGGGTCCGGGGAAAAATCCGCGATATTATACCAGGCGTTCAGCGTCCAGTCGTTGTATCCCGAGGCGACTTCCACCATCAGCCCTTTGGATGCCCGCTCGCGCGTGAACTGCTTGTAGAAGTCGTTGAAGGCCCCGGGCCATTTCCGGAACGGGCGTCCCGTCCGCGTATTTCCGGTCGCGGTAGTCCGGGTGGCTGGCGAAAATCTGCGCCGCGCCCCAGAGACTCGCCAGGTTTCTGCCTATAATATTCTCGGAACCTCCGCTCCACCACATGCTCTCCGGCCGGGTCATTTCCTTCGTGCATTTGGTGGAGGCCCATTTCCACATGGATGCCGCCACGGCGTCCTCAGCCGCTTTGCTCATGCGTCCCGGGAAATATTCGCTGCGGCTGTTGAAAAGGAAATAAATGCGCTGCAGCAGAAAGGACTGCATGTAAAAATGCGAATGCGTTTCCCCTTGTCCGTCCTTCCCCGACCCGACGCCGGGCAACTCGGGTGACGATACCCGGATGACTGCGGCATCGGCCTCGGGAAGCCGTTGGTTGAGCCAATACGCCGAGATGGCAAAAGGCACGGTCCCCGACATGTCCCGGTCGTTGTTGAACGGCTGGCTCAGGATATCCTTCATGATCGGCTCGCGCCGCGCGTCGGCGCTTCCGGCTGAAGTTTTTTTCACCTCTACAAAAGGCTCTGCGGCGTGGAGTGATGCCGACGATGCCAGCAGCAGGGCGGCGATTGCGAATGATGTGATGCGATTCATTTGTTTTGGCCTTTCATTTCCAATGGTTGGAACTTGTCGGTGCGCTTACTTCCAATGATTGGAAATCATGTTGAACACTTTTGTGAATTGGTTTCAGTCAAACGAAGCGTCCGCCGCCAGTGCCATCTCCCTCGCGCGCTCGGCTTCCGATTTTTCCCCGGCTTCATCTGTTTTGCTTTTTTTCTTTCCCTTGCCTCTGCCTCCACCGCCGGTGATCGAGAGGTCGAAGTCGTTCTTCTGTGCGATGCCGGGCGTGCTGCGTCCGTTGGCGATGTATTTTTGCATGAGCGCGGTGAGCTTCGCCGCGACCTCGCCGTTCGCCGCGAGCACATCCTTCGTCTCGCTCAAGTCGGTTTGCAGATTGAAGAGTTCCCGATTGCCGCCCTTGTGAAAGATCAGCTTCCACGGACCCTGCCGAATCGCGAGATCGCCGGCGGCGGACTGATGAATGGTGGCTTCGCGCGTGCCGTCCTTCGTGGTGCCGAGCAACTCGGGAATCAAGCTCACACTATCCTCGCCGGCGTTGTCGGGAATCTTCGCGCCGGTGATTTCAGCCGCGGTGGCCATCAGGTCGTTGAGGCAGACGGTGTGATCGTTGACCGAGCCGGGCTTCACCTTGCCGGGCCAGCGCACGACGAAGGGCACGCGATGACCGCCTTCGTAAATGCTGCGCTTCGATTCGCGCAGCGGTTCGTAGGCGCGATGCTCCGCACCGTTATCGCTGGTGACGATGATGAGCGTGTTGTCGGCGAGATGATTGCGCTCCAGCGCTTCGAGAATCTTGCCGAAGAAGGCATCGCCCTCGAAAAGCCAGTCGCCATATTTCGGATCCTTCTTCACTAGATCCTTGGCCCCGCTCTTCCCGGCGAACTCATCTGAAGGCACGATCGGCTCATGCGGGATGCCGAGCGGGTAGTAGAGAAAGAAGGGATCGCCTGCTTTGCGCTGATCGAGCCACTCGACCGCTTTTTTGGCCATCAGCGGCTGATTCTCCACCGCCTCGACATGAGCGACGACATGATCCTGCTCGACGATGGTGCCGATGTTGCGCGCGTGAGTGAAGCCATAGAAGTAATCAAACCCGAGCGCATTCGGGCCGCCGGTCATCTTCGCGCCGATGGGCACCACTTTTTCATCGCCCGCCTTGTCGTCCACCCAATCCATGCCAAGATGCCACTTGCCGATGCACGCGGTCGCGTAACCCTGCAGCTTGAGCAGCGACGCCACCGTCGTGCGACCCGGCGGAATGATCGGCTTCGAAAACGTGGTGAGCACGCCGAACTGCCCGATGCGCGACGGATAGCGGCCGGTGAGCACGCCGTAACGCGTCGGGGTGCAGACGGCGGCAGCGGTGTGTGCATCCGTGAAGCGCATCCCTTGCGTCGCGAACTTGTCGAGGTTCGGCGTGCGCAAGGCCGACTTGGCATTGAAGCTCTGCGGCTGGCCGTAACCCATGTCGTCGAAGAGCACGAATACGATGTTCGGCTTTGTCGATGAAGTCGCATCGGCGGCATGCAGCGCGGCCAGCGGCGCCAGCAGCAGAGAGGTCAGTGTCAGCAGCAATTCTCGTTTCATTCGCTTTCCTTTGTTTCTTCCAATTATTGGAAGTTTCCCCGCCCCACTTTTCCAGAGATTGGAAATTTGAATGACTCAATTTCAACCGCTACATCAAAAAGCGCGACGGGCTGCATCTGTTCGCATGCGGCCCCGTCGTGGTCAGCGAAACAAATCGCAGACTATTTGTTCTTTTTGTGCTTTTTCTCTTTCGGCGCGTCAGAGGTCTTCGTTGCCGTGTAAACGGCTGTCTCGGATCGGCGGTGTCAGCTTGCTCGAAGTCACCATTCGGCAGCAAATTCTCAGCGACGGCCACACCGCCGGTGAGACACCAGACAAGCCACCATTTCATTTCTGCTCTTTCTCCGCTAGCGCGCGAAAATAGGCGGAGATCATCTCTTCGTAGCCGCGTGGCGTGCCGTCTTGAAATCCGGTCATGATTTCGTCACGCATCCAACTCGGTAATTTCGTTCGCTCGCGGTAAAGACCGGTTTCAGTTTTCATGCTTTGATTTGCGCTCGCCAATGCATCCACGGCGCGGCTGAACGCCCGCCTTACATCGATGCCGTCGTGTTTCTGGATCGCGCCTTCAAGCTGCTTCATAGCCATCACCGACGTTTCCAAATCCCCCGACGGCAGTTTGTACTGGCGCAGTTTCAAAGCCAAGGCTTCCGCCTGCTGGCGAATCTTCGCCTGTTGTTCCGCCAAGCGCGGCGCTTTACTTGAATCCGAGGGTGGTGGCGGCGGACCGCGCAAGCCTTCTGCGCCGAAACCCGAAAGCTTGCCGCCACCGGTGGCCCCACCGAGACTTTTGGTATCGGAGTCTTTGACGGCACCCTGTTCGTACGGCGTCGGTGTCATGCGCGAGGGTGTTTCGCGGCCGCCTTTTCCTTCGGCGGTGTCCTGAATCATCTGCCCGGTGCTTTGCCCCGTACGACCTTCGCCGGAACGGCCACCGACATCCATCTGGTTTGGCAGCAGGTTGCCGGTGATACCTTTTGCACTCATATCGGACATGGGGCCGTCGGCGGCGGGCCCCCCAACTTTATCCTTCGAGTCGAGCCACGAACTGCTGACGTCTTCCACATCCGGCGTCATCTGCTCTTCCTTGTCGAGCAGCGCACCGGTGAGGTCCTCCAGCTCCGCAGGTAGGTCGGCCATCGCGATGTCGGCGGGTTTGAGTGGCTCCTCCAAATTCCACTGCTTCGTGTCGGGTTTTTTCGCCAACGCTTTTTCGAGGTTTTGCTCCAGTGACTTGGCGTTCTCCAACCCCGTCTGCTCCACCGGCACGGCATTCTCAGTTTTCTTCGCGTATAAATCCCCGGCCGCCTGCTGCACGTCCTGGAACACCGACTTGAGTTCTTTCGCCATGGCGGGGTCGGCGAAATCCTGCTGAGACAGTTTCGCGAAGTCGGTAAGTTTTTCCTCGAAGTACTTCGACCAATTCGATTCCTCGCGGGCGAGCTCACCAAGAATCTTCTCGTCATCCTTCGTCAAATCCTCCGGTCGCTTGTTCATCATCGTCTTACTGCGCTCGAGTATCTTCTCCTGTTCGCTGATGAATTTTGGAAGCTCATCATTCAGGTCTTTCATCAAATCTTTTGCGGCCAGAGCCGGTGAATTTTTCTCGGACTTGATCTCCTTGTCCGGCTTCTGCACTTCCTTTCGGGCATCGGCGATTTGGCCGAGCAACGACAACAGCATGCTGAGAATGTAATTCTGACGGTCCGCGACGGTCTTAAGCAGATCCGGCAATGCGCCCGTCTTCGTCTGCGTCAACTTACCGATATCACCCAGAGCCCACGGCATCTCGCCGCTCACCAGTGGCGCTAGCACCGATGCGTACAGCTTGCCCTCGGCGACCTTCTTGAACTCGCCCAGCGCGCGCCACGATTCGACGCGGGCGTCCTCCTGCGCGGCACCCATGACTTTCTGGTGAGTAACCAGATCGCGCTTCGCGACCGCCTCATCAATGTGGATCTGTAAGTTCGCCGTGAGACCGTTGGCCTTAGTCTGGCGCGCGATCGTGCGTTTCAACGCCTCGAACGCCGTCGCCAGCGGATCGCCGGCCGCAATACTTAGATCGCCGGGCGATTTGATGCGCAACACGATCGGCCGCGATTTGCCGAGTTGTCCGCCCGGTTTGAAATCCCCGGCCAGCGCCTCAATGAGATAAGTGCTGCCGGCTTCAAACAGCTTGGGATCAACCGTCAAGACTGCCGTCTCCTTCAACGGTCCCATGTTACCCGGTGGCCCGATGTAGATCCATGTCTTGAGGATTTTCGCCTTAGCTGGATCCTGATCCACTGTGTGCGCGGTGATCTGAATGCCGCGAATCCCGAAATCATCCTTCGCCTGCACGTCGAGTTTGACCGTCGCGCCCAGTGAGACAAACCGATTACGGTCTTCGGTCAGAAACTCCACGATGGGCGGGTTGTCGGAAAGGAGACTGATGGAACTGCGGGCAATCGTCAACGTGCGCCCCAACCCCGGATCGGTCACCGCGACTTCGTAGATCCCGCCCGTCTCGACGAGCGTCTCCACGTTCCAATTCTTGGCCGTGCGTGTGAACGCAATTACCTTGCCTGCTTCCTTCCACACAGGACCGACCACCGCGGGTTGCACTTCCAAACTCACTCCCAACTTCGATCCCGGCAATGCCGACACCGTCGCCGGCGGGCCCGGGCTGGTTACCGGCGACAACCCTGTGTACGCCGGTGGCGTCAGTTTGAGCGCCGACGCCGTCAGCCGAGGCAACGGCCGTACCCTCACCCTCACGCTGCGTGTGTAGGTATTCGCCGCAAACACTCGCAGCGCAAATGATCGCCGCACGTTGGCGAAAGTGTACAGGAACCGGGAAGCGATTCCCTTCTCAACCGCCATATCAGCGTTTTCACCCGCCGCTTTGCTCGATGGAATCTCGGCCACGTTCTCCTGCCAGACAATCACCGGCACCGCCTGCCGACCGATGACCTCCACGCGCACATCGAGGTTGTCGCCCTCGGGCACCGTGATGTCTGTTTCCGGCGTGAGTTTCAGCGTCACCGCACTGGCCGGTGGCACGTCGCTGAGCGGTTTGACGAATCGCAAACCGGCATTGGACAGGTATGCCGGAAACAAGACGGCATAAATCAACCATGCGACTAAGACGAGTCCCGCACTCACGCCCCACGTTGTCAACTGCTTCGGTTCCCACAAGTCTCGGAACTGGACCCGCGTGATCTCTTCGTCACAGCGGACAATGGTGTGCCTGGCAAACATCTTTTCTTCGGGACGGAACTGGCGCGACTCGAATTGGTACGCATTGATCAGCAGGTTCTCCGGAACTGCGTAACGCGATTCCAGCATCAGTGCCACATGCTCCGGCCGAAGCTTGCGGGCTGCCGGCAGCCAAATTCTTTTCGCAAATCCAACTGCCGACAACAAGGCACCACCCACCGCCAAAGGCAACCGTAGTCCCGCCGGCAGCCCAAGCAGGTTATCAAGGATAAACAATAGTAGCCAAACGCCCAGCGCGGTCACCAACCACCAACACGCGCCCAGCGCCAGCGTCGCGAACTTGATGCGCCGCGAAGCTTGCGCGACCAGGCTGCTGACATGACGCTCGCCGTTGCCGTTCATGGTTCTTGTACCGCCCATACATCTCCACCACGTTTGAGGTTCCAAAGTTTCGCGTTTGCCACTGCGATGGGTGCCGCTGCATTGCGTGCAAGAATCCCACGGAAAAAATACCCGCGTCCGGCCAGCAGCAAACGGTTCTCATCCGGTTCGTGTTTCCACCTCCACACCTCGCAACGCCACGGCAGCGATTCCTCGGCATGCAAGGTGGTTTTGCCTTTGCGTTCCAGCATCATCGCGGAATAGACGTCACCGCTCACCGGATCGTGCCACACGCCGAGTAGTTTTCGCGCGTCGAAGAAATCCCGCACGTTCGGAAGAGCGTCCTGCACCAGGCTCAGCCATTTCGCATCGCACTCTGCCGGCCAGCCGACTGTGATCTTGTCACCGTCCTTCACCGCGAGAAAAACATCTGCACCCAACGGCGACGGCAATTGGTCGCCGCGTGCCTCCAATCGAACCAACGCGCTGCGGGTCAGCGCGGTCACTTCGCCTTTCATCCCAAGTTGCAGACGAACGTTTTTTCCCACTGCCACGGCTTCATCTTTGAACGCGATCCGAGTCGGGTACACCAACGCCTGCATCGTTTCGCCCTCCTCGCCGCGTTGTTTCGCGAGCAGGATCACCTTTTCGTTCTTCTCCTTGCCCTCGACGTACAACACCGTGGTGTACAAATGCCCCGGCAGCGTCGCGCCATCGGCCAGCACGATTGTCGCGCGAATGTAGCGGGTCGGATACGGCAGTCCCCACTTCTCTTTGCGGTTGTCGCCGGCCACGGGGAAGCGCCATTTCTGCTCCATCTTCTCTTCCTCGGGCGCAAACCGGATTTCGCGAACGCGGTCGAATTTCAACGTACTCAGTTTCGTGCCATCGATGATCTTCAGTTCCGCCCCCGGCGTCAGCGACAGGTTGCCCTCGAGCGTTTCCCCGTTAGAAAATTCCACCACACCCGGTCGTGGCTCATCATCCGTCCGGGCGATTGCCGCGTCGGCACACGCTGCGATTAAGAACCAAGCGAACCATTTCATCCCGATTCTCAAAACGCGCCAGAAGATAATGCGAAGTTTCCAATGATTGGAAAATCCCGCAGAGGTTATTTCCAATCCTTGGAATTTCTTCTGAGTGCCGTTGTGAATTGGACTCATATCAAGTTGGCTTTCCTGCGTTGCCACCACTCCGTCACGAGCAATCCCAGCACGAGCAGCGCAAACCACGGTCCCGCCTGAGCGAGCGGCATCTCCGTCACCGTCATTTTCTGAGTGAACTTGGCGGAAAGATTCTTGATGAATTGGTCCGCCTCGCTCTCGCGCAGGAACGTGCCGCTGCCTTTCTCCGCGAGTTTGCGCAGAGCCTCTTCGTCCATTTCCAACCGCGAACCCTCCGCTAGTAGCGGCGTGACCTGCAATGTCTTCTCGTACGTTTCCAACACATTGTCGCCCTGATACGCGACGAGCCGGAATCGATACTCGCCGCGTTCCTTGAAGCGCAGTTGCGCCGCGTATTCATTCGCATGGCCATTTGCCGGATCGACGGGCAATGGTTTCGTTTCGTCGTTCACCGTCACCGCCGCGTTCAACCGCAATCCTTCGGTTGTCGTCTGGCCACCCGCCTGAATGTCGGCCACGGCCAAATCACTTGGACGGTAAAACTCTTTGTCCCATCGCACCGACAACACACGCCCACCCTCGGTCTTGCCGGCGAGATTGCGCACCGCCTTCCGCCAAAACATGGCGTACGCACCGCGCAGCAGTTCGTTCTTGCGCGCCCATTCCCAGATCGTGTTTGACCCGACGCCAAGGACTTTCCCTTTCCCGAACGATTGCACCGCCACAAACGGCACACTGCGTCCGCCGATATTCACTGCCATCAGCGGTGTGGCGCCCGGCTTGAGTGCACCGGACGTATTGACGCTGGAGATCGTCGCCCCTTGCTGCACAAGCGTCTCCTCCAGCCCCGTGATGATTGGATTGCCCGACCCGGCGGCAGGAATGGTGACGGCAAACTCGCCGCGCGACAGTTCCTGCTCACCCGAACTGGTCTGCCACGGGTATAACGGCGCGAGCGGAGTCACAGCGTAACCGCCCAGGCCGAACGATTTTTCACCACCAAGAAAAATCACTGCGCCACCGTCCTCGACGTATCGCACCAGTGTGTCGAACTTCTCCTTGTTCCAGTCGGCTGCCGGAAATGAACCGATGATCACGCAATCGAAAAGCTGCAACGTCTTCAGATTCGTCGGAAACCCGGCATCAAGGTCCTCGTCGCCAGTCATCCGGTCGCCCTGCACAGTAAACCGCTCGCTCAATGTCCGAAAAAGCGCCGTGAACGCGATCCCCGGGTCGTGCCCGATCTCACTGCGCAACATCTTGAAGTCGGCGCCGAGTTCGCGTGTGAAGTACAGCACATGGAGCGACTTCTTCTGCACGTCCACGGTGAATTCCCGCATATTGTTCAAATAAGAGATCTCACGCGGCAACTGGTCCAGCGTGACTCGGTACCGATGCAACCCCGGGTCTGTGCCGGTGACCGGGAACTTGATCCGTGCGTGTCCGCGCGACAGATCGACTTCCTGCCTGGCTTGTTCCTTCCACGTCCCACCAGTTTCGTGTTCAATTTTTACGCCAGTTCGATTGAGTTGCTGTTCGCTGAATCCGCGCGCGACCAAATCTACCGTCACCTCGAACTTGCCATCCTTTTCCACCGTCGCCGGTGCTTCCACATCGGCGATGGCGAGGTCGTGCCACTGGGCAGGGTTGGCGCCGATGCCAATGATCGACACCGAGACCGGCGGCAACACCGGTGAAGTCAACGGCTCGTCCCCGCCATCCGTCAGCAGGACCACGCCGAGATACGAGGAAATATCCGCGCGCTCGGACAGGGTCGCCAGACAGCCACCAAGGTCGGTGCCGCGAACAGCGTCGGATTTCTTGGCCACATCGGGCTTGCGAACTTGTGTGTCGAATTCCAGCGTATCCAACACAACGCGTGCCGGCAGATCGGCTTTGATCTTGGCCAAAACTTGAAGAGCGCGTGCGCTACGTGGTTGCGTGCCATTATCCACTACGTCCATCGAAGAAGACGTATCCACCACCGCCAGCAACTTGCCCCTTTGCGTCTCACGCCGTTCGATGTCCCAGACCGGCTCGAACAACGCCAGCACCAACAAGGTTGCGACAAGCATTTTCGGCGTCAGCAGTGCCCAGGATTTTGCCGACGTGAACCGCGCCCGCAAGCGTCGGTACGTCCAGTACAACCAGCCAGCCATCACCAAGATCAACAATCCGCCCAGCAGAGGATCGAGTTGTGGACGCCATTGTAATGTCGCGAGCAGGATCATGTCGCACCTGCCGGGACGCGCGGCTGCGCTTCGGGCCGTTTCATTTTTCGTTGCAGAGGATTCGCCAGCCACGCTTCGAGCAACAAGGCCAACAGAGACAGCAGCAACAGTGGCAGGAACACATCGACACCGCGCCTCACCTTGCGCGTCTCTTTCAGAAATTTGTCCAAGCCCTGGAAATTCTGGACGGTGTACGCCAGCTCAGCGAGTGCCGGCACTTTCTCCGTTGTGATGAATTTCGCGATACCTTCCTTGTCGGACGCGCGGACGGCCACGTAAGTGGTTTCCTTGCCAGCGGTGACTGCATACACGCCTGCTCGCGCCAGCACCGGCAATCGGGCACGTTCTCCTTTCCAATCAAGCGGGCTGCCGACTAGTGATTTGATGTGGACAGCTTCACCGTCGCCCGTAACGCGAGCCAACCGTTCGCCAGCAACCATCGAGATTGTGTTGTCCGCCGTCGTGTCGTGCATCAACGCCATGCTTTGCACGATGGCTAGGAAGCCTCCCTTCAGCGGCAGGGTGCTCCAGTTCGGATCAAACGCCAGGCCGCTGGTGAAAATGTTGCCCTTGCCGACTCGATGCTCTGCCAGCAACACCTGCCCGTTTTCGAGACCGAGCACTGCATCCGCACCCGGTGCGAGTTGTACCGGCGAAAACTGAAATGCCTTCACGCCGCGAAACGGCACCTCTCCTTTTTCGTCGCGCAGTTCGGCAAGCAAGCGGGCTTTCTTGTTAAGTACGAGCACGGGAGCGCCCTTCGGATCGGTTTGCGACGCTGTCGCGGGCAGCACCAGCAAGTTGCCACCGTCGGCGACGTACTTCTGGAACGCGGCGGCCCGATTGGCTGATACGACAACGAGTGCTGGTTTCGGATTCGGCAACTCGCCCGTTAGTGAGAACACCGGCACCAAACCCGACAGTGCTCCTTCGGCAGCGGGCGATAATGCCAGCGGCAGGAAACCAAACTGTGATACATCGCCAACAAACAGCACCGGTGCCTTGTCGGCACTGACGAAACCGATGCCGGTCTTGTTGTCCGGCTCGAAGCTGTCGCCCTCAAGCCAGACGTTCAGCCAGTGGAAGCCCGGTGCGGCCGGTGTGGTCAGCAGTGGTACGGTCTTCTCGGACTGTTTCGGCGCCGCCACATCGAGCGTTCCTTTGTTTCCGGCATCGTCCGCCCAGTTCAACCGCACATCGGCATCGAGCGCAGAGAAGTTGGCGAGCGAAACTCCGACCGGCGTTTGCCTGCCCACCAGCAATCGCTGGCGCGGCAACTCGGTGCCGGTAACGGCGACATTAGGCTGTGTTTCCGTTGCGGTCGGGAACCGATGGATTGCCAGCGATGTGCCGGCACGCGGTTTGCGAAGATCGGCCGCGGCTTTGTTCCATTCGGTCTCCTGTAAATCGGTGAACAGATGCACTTCAAAGCGCGTAGCCGATGCCCCCTCCAGCATGGCGAACGCTTTTCCCAACGCGCGTCCCGGTTCGCCGGTCGCCTCAGTTTCGACGAGACGATCGAGCGCGGTCATGACCTGCGCCTTGTCGGCACTCAGCCCTTCGGGCAACGTCACCGCGGGATCGTCCACGAGCATGGTTATACCGGCCAAGTCGCCGGCTCGTAGATTGGAAACGAGTGCGTGGGCCGCTTCAATGGCGGTCCGCAGCTTGGCCTGCATCGAGCCGGAGTTATCAATCACCAGCACGACGGCGACGTTTCCGCCGCCGCCGCCAATCAACCACGTCGGCCTAGCCAGAGCCAGCATCAGTAGCAGTATGAACAGCACCCGCAACAGCAGCACGATCCATTGCCGGATTTGCCGGCGCGCGCTGAGTTTCGGATCAATCTCCACGAAGAGCATCAACGTCGGAAACACGCGCGACTTTTTCTTCAGTTTGAAGAACAGGTGGAAAATGATTGGCAAACTCGCCAGCGGCAGGAGCCAGGTGAACAGCGAGTTGGTAATGGCCCATTCCATTTTACTTTCGCGTCGCACGCTTATGAAGCGCCGCTTCCAGCGGTGTCCGCGTTTCCAACAGGCGGTAATCCGCCATACAATTCGTGCAGCCCTGCCGGATTGCATCGAGATAGTGCTCGACGGCGCGGGTATAGGCGTCCTTGATTTCGTTGGCTTCGATGACCAGTTTGTCGCCGGTTTCCAGTTCGCGCAGTTCGGTCAGGCCATCGAAGCCCAGCGAGATCTCGCCGCCGTCGAGGACGTGAAGAACCGTCACGTCGTGCCGGTTATGATGGAGGTGCTGAATCCCGCGCATGATTCCCGCCGGATCCTGCAGCAGATCGGAGATGATAATGACCAGGCTGCGGGTGCGTATCAATTCCGCCGTTTCATGCAAGGCCGCCTCGATATTGCTGCGACCGGCGGGCTTGATGTCTTCCAAATGCAGCAACATCGGCCGCAATCCCTCAAAGCTGCCGACAGGCGGGAACATTTTCTTCAACTGCTGGTCGAACGTGATCAGCCCAACCCAGTCGCTTTGATGCACGAGGATGTACATCAATCCTGCGGCGAGGTAGCAGGCGTAGTCCATCTTCGTGTACGGCCCGTCCTCGCGGTACTGCAAACTCTCGGAGGTATCCAGCAAGATATAGGCGCGAAGGTTGGTCTCCTCCTGGAACCGGCGAATCATGTACTTGTCGCTGCGGGCATACACCGGCCAGTCGATGAGGTTTGGCGAATCTCCAGGCCGGTACTCCCGGTATTCGGCAAACTCGACTGATGACCCGAAGTTCGGCGAGCGATGCAACCCTTGCTGTGCGCCGACGACCGGCCTCCGTACGGTGAGGCCCAAGGTGCCGAGCCGGTCGGCGAAAGCCGACGGCAGAAATTTATATGTCGCGGGGGCTTTCACGGCCGGCGCGGGTTAGTAACTCGGTTCTTTGACGATGCCGAGGATACGATTGACAATGTCGTCGGTGGTGATGCCTTCGCTGGCAGCCGCAAAGTTGGTGAAAATGCGGTGGCGCAAGACTGGCAGCGCATACTCACGAATGTCGGCGCACGAGACGCTGGTGCGGCCGGTCAGCAAAACGTGGGCTTTCGCGGCGAGCAAAAGGTACTGACCGGCGCGCGTGCCGGCGCCCCAGCGTACCCAACGGGTAACGATGTCGGGTGCCTCCGGCCTGTTGGGCCGCGTGGCGCGGATGATGTTCGTCGCGTAGAGCGCGACGTGATCGCTCACGGGCACCTGACGTACAAGATTTTGCAATCGCAAGATGTCGGCCGCGTCGAGAACAGGATCGATGTTGACGTTTGCATCGCGTGTCGTCTCGAGCAACACACGCTGTTCGTCGTCGGCACCGGGGTAGTCGATATGGACACAGAACATGAACCGATCGAGTTGCGCCTCGGGCAACGGATAGGTGCCTTCTTGTTCAATCGGATTTTGCGTGGCGAGTACGAGAAACGGCTGGGGCAACGGGTAGGTCTCACCGGTGGCGGTGACATGATGTTCCTGCATCGCTTCGAGCAGCGCGGCTTGCGTCTTAGGCGGGGTACGATTGATTTCATCGGCGAGCAGGACGTTGGCGAACAACGGGCCTTTGTGGAATCGGAATGAGCGCGCGCCAGTCTCGCGGTTTTCTTCGAGAACGTCTGTGCCGATGATGTCGGACGGCATGAGGTCGGGTGTGAATTGGATCCTCTTGAATTCGAGGTGCAAGGTGGATGAGAGCGACCGTACCATGAGCGTCTTCGCCAAGCCGGGCACGCCGATGATCAAGCAGTGACCACGAGCAAACAGGGCGACCAGCATCTGGTTGAGCACGTCCTTTTGGCCGACGATAATCTTGCCGAGCTGGTCAAGAATCTGGTCGCGTGCCTTGCCGAGCGCGGCGATGGAGGCTTCGTGAGTTTCAAAATCGGGGCTGGTACCTACCAGCTCGCTCGTGGACGCAGAATGAGTCTTTGACATATGATTCGTATGAGTTGGCTAGTGAGTCATGGCATACATAATGAGGTTAACGCCCAACGGCACAGCGGACGATGATTCGTAGGCGCGAGCCAGTGGGAACTCTTCGTTTTCCCAACCAGCCTCGATGTCGAACGGGCTGTAGATCACACGCAAGTCACCGTTCATCGAAATGCCTTCGAGATAAGGAGCGCGCAACTCCTTGTGTTCTTTCATCACCGCAGGCGTGTACTGTACTTCGCCTATCTTGAAAACGGTGCTGTAGAGCGGATGCGTGGGCGGAATTGCCCGGAGGCTGACGTCAGGCGCGATCTTCTTAATCTCGCGTCGCACAGCAGAGTCGAATGTATTCAATCCAAGCCCGTTGTTGATCACCAGAGTTCCGTTGTGCGCGAGAAAAGTTTTCAACGCAGACACAGCCGCAGCGTCCCACTGGAAATCGTCGAGACCGGTCAGGTAAAGGAAATTGAGTTTCGAGATATCATCTTTGCCGGGTGTGACTGGGATGCGTTTGAGACTGGTGAGGATACTGGTGTTGCGCTGGACCACCCGCAACAGCGCTGCTGCGGCGCCGGGGTGAACGTTCCAGTGACCATCATGCTTGATCTGTCCGAAGACGAATTCATCGGTCGGGCGTTTCTCGTCCACCGCGCCGAAGAGTTCGGGCTTGGCTTCGTCGCGCCCGACGTTGGCATAGCCCAGCAGATAGCCGACGAGGTTGATCCCTAGTAGGTTGGCGGAGCGCGTGTCGTAGTAGGCGGCCTTTGGGAGGAGCGGCACCGGGTGGTCGTCCCAACCGCAGCCCAATCCGTATTTCGAAATGAGCACACCTATCCGACAGCCGACGTAGATCGCGTCCATTTCGGGCCGATTACCTGCGACGTTCTTGGCATTATTGACCTGCGTCACGTCCTCCAGCATGTGATAAACGGGATGATCTAGCGGTACAACGCGGAGAGAAGATTCAGGAAAAGCTTTGTTCATCGCCTGTTTGAACGCATCGTAGAAATATGGCGAACCAGCGACGCTATCCCCGATGATTGTGCCGCCATCGACCACGTACCGATGCAGCAACGCCAACTGTTTTTCGGTGAGCCGGATCGAGCGCGTGCCGCTGAAAAACAACACCGGCATTTTGACCGAGTCACCATCGAAATTATCAAGATTGACGGTATCGCACGTGTAGGTTTGGCTGAGATCGCGGTTCACTTTGCGTAACAATTGCTGGAGATCTGCGGGGCACAGATTCCAGTCGGTGATTTCCGTCTTTGTTCCATTGGCATAGGTGAAAGCGGCACTCTCGCCCCAAACGACCTTGCCGATGAGCTTGGGCGGACTCGGCTCGCGCTTGCGTTCGGTCCGGCGTAACGGCGTGACGGGAGGACCGGGCAACAGCCCGATGCCTTCGCCACCCGAGATGCGGCGTGGATTAGCTTGCGGTGGTTCGCCAAGTGGCTTGAACCACTCGTTTTCGTCCGCCAGAAGGCTGGCGCTGGAAAGCAGGCTGATGATCGCAGCGACGGTGATTGAGTTCATTTTCATAAGGATATGTT
>CAIVKH010000073.1 GCA_903906425.1 uncultured bacterium | reverse complement strand
CGCAATTTCCAATCATTGGAGGTGGGCCACCGTTCAGAGGTCGGGCTGCTAAATCACCAGATTGTGGATGGAAATTTCCGTCTGCTGCGGCATCGTGGTGAACCCGCCTTTGATGCCCTTCTTGAAACGCGGCATCAGGATTTCGTCGCGGAACTGCTCCCAGCTTTCCTTGGAATCGTGGACCGCCAGAATAGTCCAGCCATCCGCCGACTCGCCGGCCGCGTGAATGAGCTGGCCTTTCGGCAGAATACCCTTGCCGGGATGGAGCGCCTCGATGGACGCCTCGTACTGTTTCTCCGTGCCGCCCGGAAAGTGATGCACGATGGCAAACGGCACTTTCGATTTCTTCTTCGCTTTCATGTCTGTTCTCCCTTGCTGATGGACGGAGCCGCCCCATGCGCCCCGTGCGGGCGAAGGATAAGGCAGGAACCTCGATGCGTCAAAAAGGCCGCCGTTTCCAATGATTGGAAGTTTGAGCAAGGCCCTCTTCCAATCATTGGAAATCTGCGCGCCGCCACTACTGTCCGGTCAAACACAGGTGCCGATTCATTTCGCATCGTGCTGGCGCGGGTGAGATACGTGTCTCAGCATTTTTCGACTTCGTTTTGACGATGCTCTTGCCGACGGTCGCCCCTTTGAAGGGGAGGTCCTCCGTGTATGCCGGCCGGTCCGTTATTTCCCAATTGTTCGACGCGGTGCCGTTCTATGAGTTCAACAAGTGTGTCCAGCGGTACGAAGGGACGCGGCGGTTTGATGCGCTTTCGTGTCTGGAGCAGTTCCGTGTGCTGGCCTTCGCGCAACTGATGGGCAAGGAGAGCCTGCGTGACATCGAGACCTGTCTGCGCGCGCTGGGGCCGAAGCTCTATCACAGCGGCTTCCGCTCCTCGGCCGCGCGCAGCACGCTGGCCGATGCCAACGAGTCGCGCGACTGGCGCATCTTTGCGGATTTTGCCGCCGTGCTCATCAAGGAGGCCGTGACGTTGTATGCCGGTGAAGAGCTGGGCGTGCAGTTGCGGCAGGCCGCCAACGCGCTGGATTCTTCCACCATCCACCTGTGCCTCGCATTGGTGCCCTGGGCGCGCCTGCGCGACGGACAGGCGGCCATCAAGCTGCACACACAACTGGCATTGCGCGGCAACATTCCCACCGTGGTGCTGCTCACCCCCGCCACCACGGCCGATGTGACGTTTCTGGACACGGTGATCTTCGAGCCCGGCGCGTTCTACATTTTCGACCGCGGCTATCTGCACTTCGCACGCCTCCACCGCATCCACGAAGCGCAGGCGTTCTTCGTCACGCGCGCCAAAAAGAACTTCCGTTTCCGCCGCCGCTATTCCAGCCCCGTGGACAAGACCGCAGGCGTGCGCTCCGACCAGACCGTCCTGCTGGACGATTCCAAAACCAGGCCGAGCTATCCCGGCGTGCTGCGGCGCGTCGGATTTCACGATTCGGAAACCGGACGGGCCTTTGTTTTCCTCACCAACAATTTCCATCTGCCGGCCGTGGCCATTGCCCGGCTCTACAAAAGCCGCTGGCAGATCGAACTGTTCTTCAAATGGATCAAACAGCACCTGTGCATCCGCTCGTTCTACGGCACCACGGAGAATGCCGTGAAGCTCCAGGTGTGGGTGGCCATCAGCGTGTACGTCATGGCCGCCCTGCTCAAAAAACGCCTCGGCCTGCCTCACAGCCTCTACACCATTCTACAGATTCTGAGCGTCACCCTTTTTGAGAATCAGCCCATTTCACGGGCCTTTGCTAACCATCATTCCCAACCCGGACCAGACCCCCTACAGAATCAGCTTTGTTTTCAAGGGTTTTACGCCGGACAGTAGTGCCGCGACGGCGGGTTCCAATGATTGGAAACTCCGGTCGTTGTCGCGCCGATGCGAAATGCGGAAGTCGCGCGGCGTCGGGGCAGCGGGTGGAGAAATTCGGTGCGTGCCTGCCGAAGGCTTGGGAAGGTACAACTCGGTCATGAAGACGTTCCAGCATGTGACTCTGTCTGTCCTGCTCGCCATTTCCGCGGCGCGGGCGGGAGGGCTGGCGACACCGTCGCAGATCGCCAGCGTTGCGGCGGACCCGGTCTACGGCCAGCGGCCGCTGACCGTGGAGTGCTATGCGCGGATGAACAGCCGGGCTGCGTACAACATCATTTTTTCGTATGAGCCGAAAAGCTCCTGCGGCCACTGGGAATTGTTCACGATGCCGAAGAGCGGACTGCTGGACGTATACGTGCCGGGTTATCAGCCCGACACGCTGCGGACGGATGCGAAGATGGCCGATGGCAAGTGGCATCACTTCGCGCTCGTGCTGGAGGAACAGCGCGGCCGGATCTTCGTGGATGGCGCGCTCGCGGGCGAGCACGCGCTCGCCCGGCACGGCGAGCAGCGCGCGGCCGGGCCGCTGGTCATCGGCGCGCTGGACGGCAATTCGCTGGACAGCGATGGCGAAATCCTGTGGGTGCGGATTTCCAACGTCGCGCGCGAGATCAAGCCGGAGTCGGCGGCGGCGCCGGCGGCAGATGCCGCCACCATCGGCATGTGGCGCTTCGATCAGATGCGCGATGGAAAAGTTGCCGATCTTTCCAGCAAGCATAACGGGGCCGTGCTGCAGGCTGCGCCTCCCGCGCCGAAGGAAAGCGGTATCTGGCAGTCCTCGATGCCCGGCGGGATGTCGGCTGCATTCCGGCCGATGCCGCCGGCGAAAGACGTGAGCGCCGAGCGTCGCGCGCTGGGAAAAGTCATCGCGGACTCCGGCTTGAAATCAGTTTCCGCATCAGAGCCGCGCGATGGCGTGCTGCGCTATTGGCTCACCGAATATGAAAACTGGCGCGCCGATCCTCTCGCGCCGGGCCAGTTGGAATATCCGCAATCGCGCCCGGTGTCCGGCGCCGACAAGAGCAAGGTCGCTGGGCAGGCCTACGACAAGCACGCGCTGATCTGGCCGGAGGACGGCGGTCCGCTCGGGACCGCGCTGCGACGGACCGGTGCGCTGCTGGACTTGTTGACCAAGGAAAATCCGTCGCTTGATTTTGCTGCACAAGCACAGGATTTTACGAAGTTGAAGGCGCGCGCGGCGGCCGCCGCCACGCCGGGCGCGCCGGAAGATGCCGCGTCCTATCTGGCCGTCTGCGCGCTTCGTCGCGGCATTGCGTTGCGCAATCCGCTGCTCAATTTCGACCAGATGCTCTGCGTGGCGCGCGGTTGCTTCGAAGGTTCCGCGCGTTCCAATCCTTCGACGGCGGACGCGCAGGGCGGACATTTCGCGACGCAGTTCTTCGGCTTCAACGCGCTGCCCGGCGGCGGACTTTATGCGGTGAAGAATTTCAAGACCGTGCCGCAGTTCGTCAACATCGTCGCGGACGCGGTCGTACAGAACGGGCGACTGAAGGGGCAAAAGCTTGATCACGGTGCGTTCGCCACGCCCGATCTTTCGTTCAACGGGCGACAGATCGTTTTTGCGTGGACGGCGAACCGCGAACACAAGTGGGTGTTCTCCGAAAATACCGTGTTCCATCTGTTCAAGGTCAACGTGGATGGCACCGGCCTGACTCAGTTGACCGATGGCGACACCGATGACTTCGGGCCATGCTGGCTGCCGAACGGGCGCATTGCATTCGTCTCCGAGCGGCGCGGCGGTTACATCCGCTGCTTCAGCGGACTGGCCGTACGCAATCACACATTGTTTTCCATGAAGGCCGACGGCAGCGATATCGTGCCATTGAGTTACTTCGAAACGTCCGAATGGAATCCGAGCGTCAATAACGCGGGCCAGCTCGTTTACACGCGCTGGGATTACACTGACCGCGAGAATTGCCTCGGCACGCGCTTCTGGATTTCCGGACCGGAGGGCACCGACCCGCGCTCGCCGCACGGCAACTATCCGAAGCCCTATCACACCTTCCCGGGCTTCGAGCCGTGGCCCGGTGGCAACGACAGCCGCCGCGGCACGCCGATCGTCGAGATGAGTCTGCGCGCGATTCCGAATTCGTCCCGCTACGTTTTCACCGCCGCGCCGCATCATGGCGAGTGGTTCGGCTCCATCGGCCTGCTCGATCTCGGCGTGCCGGACGATAGCCACATGTCGCAGGTGAAACGCTTCACGCCCGACGAGCCCTTCCCGGAAACCGAGACGCCGGCGCGCCGGCATTACAAATATGGAACGCCGTGGCCGCTCTCCACGGACTTCATGCTCTGCAACGCGTGGGAAAATCTCGTGCTGCTCGACCGCTTCGGCAACAGGGAACTGCTCGCGGAACACGCGCTGCTGCCGTGCGCGCAGGACGAGCGCCTGCGCATCATCAGCCCGATTCCGCTGCGCGCACGCCCGATGCCAGCCGCCATGCCGCCGCTCACCGCGCAGGGCAGCGCTGCGCGAGACAAGATGCCTGCGACGATTGCGGTGATGAACGTGTACGATTCCGACTTGCCGTTTCCGCCGGACACAAAAATCAAATGGCTGCGCGTCACGCAAAACATCCTCAAGGAAAACCACCAGATGGGCCAGCCGATGATCGGCTACGAGCGCGAGAACACGCCGCGCATTCCGCTGGGCATCGTGCCGGTGGAGGCCGATGGCAGCGCGTATTTCGAAGCGCCGGTGGCGAAGCAACTCATCTTCCAGGTGCTCGATGAAAAATATCGTGCCGTGCAATCCATGCGCGCGACCGCCGCCGTACATCCCGGCGAGCAAATGAGCTGTCAGGGCTGTCACGAGCCCGCGCGGCGTTCGCCGCAGCTCGCTAGGCCGCCGCTGGCCATGCAGCGCGCGCCCTTGAAGCTGCAGCCCGAACTCGGCCGCATCGAGCCGGTCAGCTACTACCGCCAGATCAAACCCATCTTTGAAAAATCCTGCCTGCCGTGCCACACGCGCGAGAAAAAAGGCCCGCAGGACATGAGCTACGCCGCGCTGCGCGACGATGCCTTCTGGTTCTCCGGCGCGATGAGCGGCGGCATGGTCAGCGAGTATAGCGGCATCCACGGCGGCTCGCGCACGATCCCCGGCCGCTTCGGCGCGCGCTACTGCAAACTTGGCAACACGCTCACCAACGCGGTGCATCTCAAGGCGGTGTCGGAAGTCGACCAGCGCACGGTCGCGCTGTGGCTCGACTCCAACTCGCTGCGGCTCGGTTCCTACGAAGACGAAGCGGCGCAACTGCGCGGCGAACTCGTGTGGCCGGTGCTCGATGTGGACCCGCGCAATCCGCTTGGCACCGAGACCACCGCGCCGAAGCTGGCGCGCAACTTCTGGCACGAGAACCTGCGCGGCCCGTATGCGTGTCTCATCACCGAACACGCGCACAACCGCGTCGCGCTGCTCGATGAGCGGGGCGAAGTGGTTTGGGAATATTCCGTGCCGCACCCGCAGGACGCGTGGCTGCTGCCCAACGGCAACATCCTCACCACCTATTATCAAGGTGTCCGCGAAGTCACCCGGGAGAAACAAATCGTTTGGGAATACAAAACAGAAAAGCCCAACGAAATTCCATGCTGCCAGCCGCTGCCCGATGGCAATGTGCTCATCGGCATCGTTGGCGAATGCCGCCTGATCGAGGTGAACCGCAAAGGCGAGATCGTCCACGAACTGCGCCTCGCGACGACGGAGAAAAATCCGCACGCGCAGTTTCGCATGTGCCGCAAGACGCCGGAGGGCACCTACCTCGTGCCGTTCACCGCCGAGGGCGCCGTGCGCGAGTTCGACGCAACTGGCAAATTGCTCCGCGAATTTCCGCGCGAGCCCGGCCCCATCGCCGCGCTGCGCCTGCCCAACGGCAACACGCTGATTTCAGCCGGCGGCGCGGTCACCGAATATGACGCCGAAAACAAAATCATTTGGCGCGTGGATGGCGAATGGCTGCCAGCGCTCCAACTCGGCACGCTCGCCGGATTGCAGCGCCTGCCCAACGGCAACACCATCGTCTGTAACTGGAACACGCGCGACGACGGCGACAAAATCGGCGCACACATCTTCGAGGTGACGCCGGACAAGCGCATCGTCTGGAAAATCACCGGCACGCAGATCGGCCAGGTCGCGCAGTGCCAGATCCTCACGCCCGACTTTCATCCCCGCGAGGAGCTGATCATCCGGTGAAAGACGCGCAACAAGCCACAGCATTATGAGCATGACCTCACGCGAACGAGTCCTCGCAGCATTGCGGCACCAGTCGCCGGACCGCACGCCGCGCGATTTCTGGGCCGAGCCGCCGACGATGCAGCGGCTGTTCGCGCACGTCGGACACGCCGACGAGGACAGGCTTCTCGATGACCTCGATGTTGACGTGCGCCATCTGGACGCGCCCGCGCCGCCCGAACGCGAAATCGCGCCCGGTTTGTTTCAGAACTTCTGGGGCGAGCGCTACGTCTTCAACTCCACACCGTGGGGTCCGATGCGCGAGGACGCGAAAGGTGCGCTCGCCGAGGCGACCAATTTCGGAGAGTTGGAAAATTTTGCGTGGCCTTCGCCCGACAGCATTGACCGATCGCAACTCGCGGCGCAGTGCCGGCGTCATGCCGATCGCGCGCTGCTTTACGGTTTCGCCGACATCTGGCAGCGGCCCGCGCTGGTGCGCGGATGGGAAGGCATGTTTCTCGACATGGCCGAGCAACCCGACTGGGTCCACTTCCTCGCGCGCAAGTTCACCGACTTCTATCGCGAGGATTACACGCGCGCCGCGGAACTGACGAACGGGCGCATTGATCTCTATCTTGTCATCAGCGATCTGGGCACGCAGCGCGGCCCGCTCATTTCCATCGAGATGCTGCGCGAATTCGTTTTGCCCTATCTCAAGGAAATGACCGCGCTGATTCACCGCCTCGGCGGGCGGGCGCTTTTCCATAGTTGCGGAATGATCCGTCCATTCATTCCCGAACTCATCGCGAGCGGCGTGGACGTGCTCGATCCGATCCAGCCAACGTGTCCGGAAATGCAGCCCGAAAGTCTCAAGCGAGATTTTGCCGGCAAGCTGTGTTTCCACGGCGGCCTCGACACGCAGAAACTGCTGCCGCACGGAACGCCCGCCGAGATCGCCGCCGAGGCCCAACGCTACTGCGAAGTGCTCGGCCGGAACGGCGGCTACATCCTCGGCCCCGCCCATCTTTTCCAGCCCGACGTGCCGCCGGAAAACATCCTTGCCGTGTATCGCTGCGATAAGTGACAAACCACGCATGAACAGAAAACTGCTCCTCACCTTGTTGTGCAGTCTTCCAATCATTGGAAGTTTGCGCGCCGCAGATTTCCAATCATTGGAAAAAGCGCAGACACGACCCAACGTCGTTTTGATCCTCATCGACGATTTCGGCTACGAGTGCGTCACGGCGGACGGCGGCGAAAGTTACAAGACGCCGGTGATGGACAAGCTCGCGGCGACCGGCGTGCGCTTCGAGCAGTGCCACGTGCAGCCGCTGTGCACGCCGACGCGCGTGCAGTTGATGACGGGCCTGAGCAATCGCAGAAATTACACGCATTTCGGCCATCTCGATCCATCGCAGAAAACGTTCGGCAATCTGCTGAAGGACGCCGGCTACGCGACGTGCATCGCGGGGAAATGGCAGTTGAGCAACGGCTACGAAGGTCCCGCGCATTTTGGATTCGACGAATATTGCCTCTGGCAGCTCGTGCGCCGGCCGGGCCGTTACAAAAACCCGGGCCTCGAAATCAACGGCTCGCAGCGCGACTATTCGAACAATGAATACGGTCCCGACATCGTCAGCGATTACGCGCTTGATTTCATCACGCGCAAAAAAGACGTTCCGTTTTTTCTCTACTATCCGATGATGCTCACGCACGCGCCGTACGACGCGACGCCGGACAGCCCCGACTATCTCGAAGCGAAAAGCGTCAAGGGAACGAAAGGCAACAAAGGCCACTTCCCCGACATGGTCGCCTACACCGACAAGCTCATCGGCAAACTCGTCGCGAAACTCGAAGAGCTGCACCTGCGCGACAACACGCTGCTGATCGTTCTCGGCGACAACGGCACGGGCCGCGGCACGCCGTCGCGATTCAAGGGCCGCGATGTGCTCGGCGGAAAAGGCACGACGACGATGTGGGGCACGCACGTTCCGTGCATCGGAAACTGGCCCGGCCATTTCGCCAGCGGAAAAGTCTATTCCGACTTGATTGACGCGACGGATTTTCTCCCGACGATTTGTGAGGTCACAGCCGTGCCGGTTCCCGCGGAATTGAAAATTGACGGCCGCAGTTTTCTGCCGCAGTTGCGCGGCGAAAAAGGCAGCCCGCGCGACTGGCTTTATGCGTGG
>CAIVKH010000072.1 GCA_903906425.1 uncultured bacterium | reverse complement strand
CCCCTTCTATTTTTCGGAGAATGCACGTCCTCCGATTAGCGCAACCGCCTCGTCAATCATGTGCAGAGTTTCGGTTGAAATTGTTTCGCCTGCATCGAGGCTGAATGCAGGAATCCCGACGATCCAGGCGTCGGGAACCGTTCCGAAAAGCTGGTCGGCCAGTTGGATCAGGCCCGCAGGATCGCCGTGATGGCCGATCACGGAAGCGTTGCCCGCGTCGGTCGTTGAAATTTTTTCGACGCGAAGTTTTGCGCCGGCTTCCTGCGCCTCGTATGCGTCAACGAAGACCACATGCGCCGCGGTCGCGATGTCATCGGCAAGATCCGGCGTGAGCTGGTGCGCGATGATGACGCGCGATTGCGGCGACTGCGTGGCGATCATCGTCGCCGCGCGGATCCCGGCGCCGTCATCGCTGCGAAGATCATTGCCGTAGCCGATGACGAGCGTTTCGTGGAGTGGCGGCATTTTGCCGGCCGGCGGTGGTGATGCGTCGTTCCGTTTCTTCCAATCATTGGAAGTTCTGAAGATCATTTTTTCCAACCATTGGAAAACAAAACCCTGAATTCGAAATTCGAAATCCGACAGAAACCCGAAACACGAAATTCAAAAGCGTTCTGCCTTTTGAATCTCGCGCTCGTTTCAAATTTCGGAATTCGTACTTCGAACTTCATCTCGCTTTCGTGTCGATGACCACACCTTTGTGATCTACGAGATCGATTGCAAGCGACATTTCGCCGAGGGCGTGCGTGGAGCAGCGCAGTCAAGGGTCGTAGCAGCGGATGACGGCTTCGACGCGGTTGAGCGCGCCTTCGTGAATTTTCTTGGAGTTGGTGATGAAATGTTTCGCGGCCTGCGTGATGCCCTGGTTCATCGCGAGGTTGTTGTGGCCGGTCGCGATGATGAGGTTTGCCCAGGTGATGAGGCCGTCCTTGTCGATTTTGTAATGATGAATCAGCGTGCCGCGCGGGGCCTCGGAAACGCCGATGCCTTCGGATTTGTTCGGGTTCGCGATGGCGCGGACCTGCGTGCTCATGATCCCCGTCGTGCCGAGAAGTTCAGAGACGCGTTCGAGGGCGTAGAGAATTTCGATGAGGCGGGCGTAGTGGAAATGGAACGAGCTGAGCACCGCGCCGTCGGGCTGGAGCTTGCGGAATTCCGTGAGTTCGCGCTCGGCGAGCGGCGTGCCCATGCGGTCGCAGGCGTTGAGGCGCGCGAGCGGGCCGACGCGGTACATGCCGCCGGGATAGCCGAGCGGTTTGAAGTACGGTGATTTGAGGTAGCTGTCCGGTTCAACGGCTTCGCCGATGTGGTGCGGATAGGCGCTGGATTCGAGTTTGTCGGCGACGATTTTGCGATGTGAATCCACGACGCGCATGAAGCCGTCGTAGTGCTCGATCGTGCCGTCGGCGGAGACGAGGCCGAGGAACATGCTCGGGAAGTTGGCGAAGTTGTCGATTTCTTCCTGGAATTTCTTGATCGCGGGCTTGAACCATTCGAGCGTCTTGCGCGCGATGGCGATGGCCTGCGGAATTTCCGCGACGATCTGGTCGCGCACTTCGACGCTCAGCGGTTTGTTGACGCCGCCGGGGACGATCCACGCGGGATGAACGCGCTTGCCGCTCAGGCGTTCGATGATTTGCTGGCCGAATTTGCGCAGCCAGATTCCGTCCTTCGCGAGTTCGGGAAATTTCGCGGCGACGCCGAGGATGTGGCGAACGGCGGGATCGGCGTCCATTCCGAGCAACATGTCGGGCGAGCTGAGATGGAAGAAACTCAGCGCGTGCGACTGGATGATCTGGGCGTAATTGATCACGCGGCGGAGTTTCGCTGCGGCGACCGGAATGCGGACGGCCATGATGTCGTCGCACGCTTTCGAGGACGCCAGTTCGTGGCTGATCGGGCAGATGCCGCAGGTGCGCGCGGTGAGCGACGGCATTTCCTGAAACGGGCGGCCCTCGGTGAATTTTTCGAAGCCGCGGAATTGCGTTATGTGCAATCGCGCGACATCCACTTTTCCCTGGTCGTCCAACTTGATCGTGATCTTGGAGTGACCTTCGATGCGGGTGACGGGATCAATTGTGATTATCTTTGCCATGGCTTACCTCTGCCGCCTGCGCGGCGAAAAAATCAAAAATTCGAATTCCGGGTTTTTCCAATCATTGGAAGTTTGGGTCTGCTTTTTTTCCAACCATTGGAAGTTGCGAAAATTTTTTCATCCGAAACGCGCGGTGCTTCCCAAATCGGGCATGCGGCCTTCGAGCAGCGCGGCGACGGCGTTGAATATTATGTCGGCGTGCGGCGGGCAGCCGGGGACGAAAATATCGACCTTCACGTATTCGTGGACCGGCCGCGATTTCGGCAGAAGCTTCGGAATCACTTCCGTCGGGATGCTCTGATTCATCGAGGCGTTTTCGATGTACGCGCGGCGGAGGATCTCATCGCGGCTGAAATAATTTCTCATGCCGGGAACGTTGCTGGTGACGGCGCAATCGCCGAGCGCCATCAGAAGTTTCGTGCGCGAGCGGACGAGTTTTATCTTGTGCAGGTCGTCCTCGTTGCTGATCGCGCCTTCGACGATGGTGAGATCCACGTTCTCCGGAAATTCCTTCGTGTCCACCAGCGGGCTGTACACGAGATCGATTTTCTCAGCGACAACGAGCAGCCGCTCGTCCATGTCGAGAAACGACATGTGGCAGCCGGAGCAGCCATCGAGCCAGACGGTCGCAACTCTAATTTTACTCATAGCCAGTATTCCCTCATGGTTTTCAGATAGGGCAGAAATTGTGTTCGTTTTGTCATTTCGGCGACGGCCTTGCCCTTGTCGCTTAGCGCGCCGGTGGGACAGACTTGAACGCATTTGCCGCAACTTGTGCAGCTCTCAGACTCGCCCCACGGTTTGTGCAGATCGGTGATGACACGGCAGTCGGTTCCGCGGCCCGACATGTCCCACGTGTGCGCGCCTTCGACTTCGTCGCAAACGCGGACGCATCGCGAGCAGAGGATGCAGCGGTTGTGATCCACTGTGAAGCGCGGGTGCGTCGCATCGACCGGCAGGTGCGGATAAAAATACGGCACGGTGATGTTCGTGACGCCGAGATTCTGCGCCATGGATTGCAGTTCGCAGTTTCCGTTCGAAACGCAGACCGCGCAAACGTGGTTGCGCTCGGAGAACAAAAGCTCCGTGACCGTTTTTCGATAAGCGCGCAGCCGTTCGGAATCGGTCGTGACTTCCATTCCTTCCGTCGGCTTCGTGACACAGGCCGGCAAGAGTTTCGGCGTACCCTTGATTTCGACGAGGCACAAACGGCACGCGCCGACCGGGTGAAGGCCTTGCAGGTGACACAATGTGGGGATATTGATTCCGTTTTCGCGTGCGACCTCAAGGATCGTCTGGCCTTCCGCGGCGCTGACTTCCTTGCCGTCCATAATAAATGTGATGATGGCCGTGTTCACGCGTGGACCTCCGCAAGATGTTTCATTTTGCACACGCCGGCGGGACATTTTTTGTCCTGGATGTGTGCGATATATTCGTTGCGGAAATACCGCAATGTGGTCAGCACCGGATTCGGGGCCGACTGCCCGAGGCCGCAAAGACTCGTGTTCTTGACCGTGTCGCAGAGCCGTTCGAGCAGCGTGATGTCATCCATCGTCGCCGAGCCGTCGGTGATGCGGCAGAGAATGTCGTACATCTGCGCGGTGCCGACGCGGCACGGAACGCATTTGCCGCACGATTCGGTTTTGCAAAATTCCATAAAGAACTTCGCGACGTCAACCATGCACGAAGTTTCGTCCATCACGATCATGCCGCCGGAGCCCATGATCGAGCCGACCTTCGCGAGCGAATCGTAATCCACCGGCATGTCGAGGAATTGTTCGGGGATGCAGCCGCCGGACGGTCCGCCAGTTTGTACGGCCTTGAATTTCTTGCCGTCGGGAATTCCGCCACCGATGCTGAAAATAATTTCGCGCAGCGTGATTCCCATCGGAACTTCGATCAGGCCAGTGTTCGTTATGCGGCCCGCGAGCGCGAAAACTTTCGTGCCTTTGCTCTTTTCCGTCCCGATGGAGGCGAACCATTTTCCGCCGTTGCGAATGATCGGCTGGATGTTCGCGAATGTTTCGACGTTGTTTATCAGCGTCGGACAGCCCCACAAACCGGACTGGGCGGGAAACGGAGGCCGAGGCCGCGGCTGTCCGCGTTTGCCTTCGATGGACGCGATCAGCGCGGTTTCTTCACCGCAGACGAACGCGCCTGCGCCGAGCCGGACTTCGACGTTGAAGTTGAAGGCCGAGCCGCAAATTCCGTTGCCGAGCAATCCGACTTTTTGCGCCTGCTTGATCGCATTGTTGAATCGCTTGACCGCGAGAGGATATTCCGCACGGATGTACGCATAGCCCTGATCCGCGCCGACCGCGTAAGCCGCAATCGCCATGCCTTCGAGCACGCGGTGCGGATCGCTTTCAAGAACGCTGCGATCCATGAACGCGCCGGGATCGCCTTCGTCGCCGTTGCAGATGATATATTTCTTTGCGCCGGTCGCCTTCGCGACCATCTGCCATTTCAGTCCGGTTGAAAATCCCGCGCCGCCGCGACCGCGAAGTCCGCTCGCGACAATTTCGGCGATGACTTCCGTCGGCTGCATTTCGGTGACGGCTTTCGCGAGCGCTTCGTAGCCGTGGTTCGCAACGTAATCTTCGAGCCGCTCCGGATTGATCTTGCCGGAATTTTCGAGAACAATGAATTGCTGCCGCTTGAAGAACGGCACTTCCATCGAGCAAACGAGCCGATCCACCGGCTTGCCATCAAGCGATGCGACAATCTCGGCGGCATCGCTTCCTTGAACGCGCTGATAAAGAACGTTCGCGGGTTCCATCAAAACGAGCGGGCCTTCGGCGCAGAGGCCAAGACATCCGACACCGCGTACTTCAATGCCCTCAAGTTTCTTGTTTGCCACTTCGGTTCGAAGAGCAGCCAGAACATCGTCGCCTTTGCATGATTGGCAGCCGGCGGCGAGGCAGACGTTCAGCCGTCCTCGAACTTTTTTCCGCGCTTCGATTTCGACATCGGCCAGATTCTGTAGTTCGTCGGGGATCATTGTTTCACACATCCGCAGATTTTCTCTGCCATTTGATCAGGCGTGACCTTGCCGATCATGGTTCCATCCAACACGACCGCGGGCGCGAGGCCGCACGATCCAATACATCGGGCCGTGAGCACGGACAGCTTGTTGTCCGCAGTCGTTTCGCCGGGCTTCACGCCGTGATCTTTCTCGATCCGGTCGAGAATATTTTGCGCGCCCTTGATGTAGCACGCGGTGCCCATGCAGACGACGCAGGTGTGCTGGCCTTTCGGCTTGAGCGTAAAGAAATGATAAAACGTCGCGACGCCGTAAACTTTGCTCATCGGCAATTTCAGAGCCGTGGCGACGAAGCGCAAACTCACGTCATCAAGAAAGCCGAACAATTCCTGCACGGCGTGCAGACTTTCGATCAGCGCATCCGGCCGATAGCCGTGCTTGCGCATGGCGTTGTCAACCATTCGCCAGCGCTTGTCGGCAGACGGCATCACAATTTTTTGAGACTCCAAAGGCATTAACTTTCTCCAGTAATTCGTTCATTAAACTCGCCCTCGTCATCAAGTGCTCCCCGCCGCCGTTCGTGAGCGGGGCGAGGAAGATGGCGAGGCCGGTTTGCGTCAGATGTGGGCAATCAACTGTTCACGCAGCGCGCGGATACGTTCGAGCATCAACTTCGCGAAACGCGTGTGCATTTCGTAGCCGAAGTCGTGATCTTTCTCCATCTTCCCGCGCAGACATTTCCCGTCGAGTGCGATCGCACGGACCGTTTCCATCGGCCGCACGTCGAGGTTCCACGTGTACGGAGGGAACAGCCACGACCAGCCGACGACATCGCCGTCGGCTAGTGTCTCAATGATGATCGAGCCGCGTCCAGCCGGCGAGACTTCGACCGCACAGCGTCCCTCGCGGATGATGTAAAATTTATCCGCAGGCTCGTTCGACCGCGTGATGAATTCGCCCGGATCGAAGCGCACGTTCGATGCGCATCCGACGATGACATTCAACTGTGCGGTCGGCATGTCCGCAAAAAACGGATGCGCCTTCAGGATCGGCTTCAGGTCTTTAATCTCGCCCATGATGTTTCTCCTTCTCTTGTTTGCGACCACTCTATCAATCGACACACTAAGTTCCAATCATTGGAAATGACGTTCTCGCAAATTTCCAATGATTGGAAGTCGGGGAATGCACTAAATTTGACATCGTGCATTTCGCAAGAAGCGTGGGGCTGGAAACCAGCATTTCTGCGCAAAGCATGACGATACGGGGCCTTCAGTGACTTTACCGGAGGCAGTCGTCGGCTGTCTTTTTTGGGATGCCCGCAGATGGCCGGCCAACAGAATTGGAGCATCAAATGGCATCGAATTCGTGCCGGCTCTGGCAAAGTGTGCGGCGGGAAACTCCTGATCACTACGTGCCCACACTCAATTACGCTGCCGTTCCAACCGCCTGTGATGATGAAATCATTAAAACCACTATGGCGTCCTTCAATCGATCAACCGCGTTTTTAAGTTTGGACGTGCATCGGTCGTGCTTAGGCCCGTCTTTCTCATATTGCGATTTCGACTGGCGGAAGAAGATGATGTTCATTCCGTTTCTGCATGGATTACTCTTGCGCAACAATTGGTATGACAATGGCCTGGCAACGGTGGCTGCACTGTTTCAATCTCGCATGGTTCGGCAGATTTATGCTGTTTATGCCTCTTGCGCGAAAATACGCGACGACAGTTTAGTCGGGGATAGCCCGATGAGTTGTGACATTCCAGCCCCGATGGCACGCCTCCAGCCGCATCTGCAAAATAGCAATATGAAATTGGTGTCCTATGGATGGTCGTCAAGGATTCGATCTGCCGAAGGAGCTATCTCGTTTGCCGGTGCCAGCCGGCTAGGAAATCCATCTCGTCTGATTTGTGCAATTGGAAACAGCAGGGCGGCTGTGTCGGTGCGCAGCAATGGAGCACTTTCCGCCTCGAAGGAGAAGTTTTGATTATGGAGATCAAACAGAAAATTAAATACGAGGCGGAACGAAGCCCCGGGTTTAGCGAGGCGATTCGCGGCGTCACCGGCTGCGAGCAGTTGCAAAACTGCATTCAGTGCGGAACCTGCTCAGGCGTTTGTCCGATGAGTTTGTACATGGATCGCACGCCCCGCCAGCTCATGGCGCTGGTCAGGTCTGATTTCAAGAATGCAGCCCTGAGCAGCTATGCAATCTGGCTTTGCGCGGAGTGTTATTCCTGCACGACGGAATGCCCGCGGCAGATTCGCATCACCGACATTCTATATGAGCTGAAGCAGCGCGCGATTCAGGAGCGCGTCTATCCGAAGAAATTCACGATCCCGGTGCTGGCGCAGGAATTTTACAAGATGACCCGCACGCAGGGACGCGTGACGGAGAATTTCCTTGCCGCTTTCACGTTCCTCAAGACGAACTGGAAGATGATGTTTGGCATGTGGCGGCTGGGGCTTGGACTGATGATGCAGGGCCGTTTCCCGCTCAAGCTGGAATCCATCAAGCGGAAGGATGAGCTGGCCCGCATGATGAAGACCGTGGACAATCTGACGATCAATGCGTTACCGAAGAAAAAGGAAATTTCCGCCGAGATGCACGGGGGAGGTCACTGATTATGACGAAGTATTCGTATTTTCCCGGTTGTTCGCTGAAAGGTACGGGGCGGGCTTATCAGGAATCGCTGATTCCCGTCTTGCGTGCGCTGGATGTGGAGTTGGAAGAGCTGGATGACTGGAACTGCTGCGGTGCAACGGCGTACATGTCGGTGGATGAGGTGAAGGCGTGCGTGGTTTCATCGCGCAACCTGGCCATCGCGGAGAAGCTTGGGCACAAGGAAATGATTGCGCCTTGCAGCGCGTGTTATCTGGTCTTGAACAAGACCAAGCATTATTTGAAGGATTCTCCGGCGGTCAACGAGATCGTCATGAAGGCGCTGAAGGAAGGCAACCTGACGTGCAAAGGCGATCTTCCGGTGCGGCATCCGCTTGATGTGCTGGTTCATACGATCGGGCTGGATGAGATAAAGAAGCGCGTCAAGAAACCGCTCAAAGGTTTGAAGGTTGCGCCGTATTATGGCTGCCAGATTGTCCGGCCTTATTCCACGTTTGACGATCAGTACAATCCGACGACGATGGACCGGCTGCTCGAAGCACTCGGCTGCACGATTGTTCCCTATCCGCTCAAGACGCGCTGTTGCGGAGGAAGCCTGACGGGCACGTTGCCAGAAGAAGGGCTGTTTTGCTCGCACATTATTTTGAAAGAAGCCAAGCGGTGCGGCGCGGATGTCATCGCGACGGTTTGTCCGCTGTGCCAGTTCAACCTCGACAGCTATCACGACAAGATCGAAGCGCGATGGGAGTCGTCCCGCGTTCCGTCAGTCTATTTCACGCAGTTGATGGGACTGGCTTTCGGCATGGCCGAAAAGGAACTCGGCCTGCATCGCTGCTTTGTTCCAATGAAACCGTTGCCGGCGCAGGTTCCGGCGGGAGCGGCGGCATGAACCAACACGAAACTTTTCCGGCGGAGTAATACAAATGGACAAACGGAATAATTCAGATATTCGGATCGGTTTCTACATCTGTCATTGCGGCACGAACATTGCCGCGATGGTGGATTGTCCGGCCGTTGCCAAGTATGTGGCGCAACTTCCGAACGTCGCGCTTTCCCGCGACTATAAATATATGTGTTCCGATCCTGGCCAGGAGATGATCCAAAAGGACATCAAGGAGCACAACCTCAACCGTATCGTCGTTGCTTCCTGTTCGCCGCTGTTGCACGAACATACGTTCCGCGGCGCGGTGGAGGCGGGCGGGTTGAATCCATTCTTCTTCCACATGGTCAACATCCGCGAACACGATTCGTGGGTGCATACCAACAAGGAAGAGGCGACGAAGAAAGCCATGGCCCTCGCGCGCGCGGCGATCCAGCGCGTCGCGATGCATAAGACACTTGAAGTCAAGAAAGTGCCGATTCATCCTGACGTGCTCGTCGTGGGCGGCGGCATCGCGGGCATTCACGCGGCCATGACGCTGGCGAACGCGGGCAAAAAGGTCTTTCTCGTCGAACGCGAGCCGTCCATCGGCGGTCACATGGCGAAGTTCGACAAGACATTCCCGACACTCGATTGCGCGGCTTGCATTCTGACGCCGAAGATGTCGTCTGTCGGATCGCATCCGAATATCACGCTTATGACGTATTCGGAAGTCACGAAGGTTGACGGCTATGTCGGCAATTACACGGTCAACGTGAAGCGGAAACCGCGCTACGTTAATGAAGACCTTTGCACCGGCTGCCAGGAATGTATTTCGGGCTGCATTTTCAAAGAACCGCGCTTCCGCGATGAGTTCAACGAAGGACTCGGCAAACGGAAACCGATTTATATTCCGTTCCCGCAAGCTACGCCTCAAGTTGTCGTGATTGATCCAAACGTCTGTTCGAATTTCAAGAACGGCGTGCTGACGGACAAGTGCAAGAAGAGTTGCGCGACAGCCTGCGGCGACAAGAAGGCGATTGATTTCACGCAGAAAGAAAAGCTTCAGGAAATCAAAGTCGGCACCATTATCGTTGCCACCGGCTTCAAAACATTCGATGCAAAACGTATGCCGCAATACGGCTATGGCAGATGCAAAAATGTTTACACGGCTCTCGAAATTGAGCGTCTGGTCAATGCCTCGGGGCCGACGGCGGGACATGTCGTCACGCGCGACGGCAAGGAGCCAAAGAGCATTGGAATCATTCACTGCGTGGGCAGCCGCGACAAGAAGACCAACCGCTGGTGCTCACGCGTTTGTTGCATGTACTCGATGAAGCTTGCGCATCTTCTGAAGGAACACACCGGCGCGGCGATTTACAATTTCTACATTGATATTCGCGCGCCCGGCAAAGGCTACGAGGAATTCTACGACAAGATGCTGGAAGAAGGCGTCAACTTCATCCGTGGCCGCGTTGGCGAAGTTACCGACTGGGCCATGACGCCGGAAGAAGAAGGCAAGCTGATTGTCCGCGTCGAAGACACGCTGGCCGGTTTTACGCGCCGCATTCCGCTCGACATGGTGGTGCTCGCGTCAGGTCTTGAACCTCAGGCCGACGCGCAGGATGTCCGCCGTATGTTCAACATGAGCTGCGGCTCGGAAGGTTTCTTCCTGGAGCGCCATCCCAAGCTTGCGCCCGTGAATACCTTTAACGACGGCATTTATATTGCCGGCTGCTGCCAGGGTCCGCGTGATATTCCCGACACGGTTGCTCAAGCCGGAGCTGCCGCCGCCGAGGCGATGGCTCTGATTGACAAAGGCCACATTGAGCAGGAACCGAATACGGCGTACGTCATCGCGGAGGAATGCTGCGGTTGCAAATCGTGTGTTCCGCTCTGCCCATACACCGCGATCACGTTTGATCTGACGCAGCAAAAGGCGGTCATCAACGAGGCGCTGTGCAAAGGCTGCGGCACATGCGTCGCGTCGTGCCCGTCGGGTTCGATCGTGCAAAACCTGTTCGACGACGAGGAAATTTTCAGCGAAATAGACGGAGTGCTCGCCAATGAGTAATGAATGGAATCCGCGCATCGTTGCGTTCTTCTGCAACTGGTGTACCTACACCGCCGCCGATCTGGCGGGTGTGTCCCGTTTGAAATATGCGTCCAATGTTCGCGTCATCCGGTTGATGTGTTCGGGACGCGTTGATCCGCAGTTCATCCTCGACGCGCTGGCCAAAGGCGCGGACGGCGTTTTGATCGGCGGCTGTCATCCGTCCGATTGCCACTACGCCGAAGGAAACTACAAATGCCTGCGTCGCTTCCATCTTTTGAAACGGATGATCGCCGACATGGGCATCGAGCCGGACCGCCTCCGCCTCGAATGGATTTCCGCCGCGGAAGGCGCGAAGGTCAAAACTGTCATTGACGAAATGACCGAAACCATTACGAAGCTTGGCCCGCTCGGCATCCCGCAAAAGTTCGAAGAATGGGACAAAGAAATGGAACAGTTCGCCCACGGCGTGGAAGCCGGCGAAAAGGGCAAGCAACCCTGTGACCAGCACGCACAACTTCAGGAGGCCCTCAATGCCTAAACCCAAAGTCGCTTTTTATTGGTGCGCTTCGTGCGGCGGTTGTGAAGAGACCGTCGTTGACCTCGCCGAGGACATTCTCGGCGTTGTCGAGAAAGTGGACATCGTCCTCTGGCCCGTCGCGATGGATTTCAAATACAAGGACATCGAGGCGATGCCCGACAAGTCCATCACGGCGACGCTGCTCAACGGTGCGATCCGTTCGACCGAGCAGGAAGAAATGGCGCGGATGCTCCGCCGGAAGAGCGTGTATTTGATTGCCTACGGCTCGTGTGCACACATGGGCGGAATCCCTGCGATGGCGAATCAATTCTCGCGCGAGCATATCCTCAAGTTCAACTACGAGGACTGCCCGACGATCGTGAATGAGAAGAAAGTTCGCCCTCAGACATCGTTCACCGAAGACGGTCGCACGGTCAAATTGCCGTCGCTTCACAACGTCGTCCGCGCGCTCGATCAGGTTGTTGATGTTGATTACTACGTTCCCGGCTGTCCTCCGACCCCGAAGATCACGAAGGCTGCCGTCACGGCGTTGCTCGAAGGAAAACTTCCGCCGAAAGGCACGGTCATCGGCCCCGATCACGCGCTGTGCGAAGAATGTTCGCGCAAAGCGACGAAGCCGGATCGCTGGGATTTCACCGAGTTCCATCGCCCGCACCAGAAGCTGATGGATGAAAAATGCTTCTTGGCGCAGGGCATCCCGTGCATGGGTCCTGCCACGCGCGCGGGCTGCGAAGCGGCCTGCACGACGGGCGGAATGCCCTGCACCGGCTGTTTCGGCCCGACATCCCGCGTTCGCGATCAGGGCGCGAAGATCCTTTCGTCAATCAGCTCGAACGTGCTGGCGAAAGACGACGAAGGAATCGAGAAGACGCTGTCGGGAATTCCCGATCCGGTCGGAACATTTTATCGCTACGGACTTGCGAAGAGCATTCTTCGCCGCAAGATCAACCTGCCTTCAAACGGCAAATAGATTGGTGGGTTTATGAATCAGGAAACCAAAGAAGCATTCAACCAGGGCAGTCTCCGCGCGAACGCCGCCTATCAAGGCGCGCGCCGCAACATCACGATTGATCCGATCACCCGGCTCGAAGGCCACGGCAAGATTGACATCTTTCTGAACGACAAGGGCGACGTTGACCGCGCCTACTTCCAGGTCCCCGAGCTGCGCGGCTTCGAAGTGTTCAGCATCGGCCGCCCCGCCGAGGACATGCCGCAGATCACCAGCCGCATTTGCGGCGTCTGCCCGACGGCGCATCACATGGCCTCGACCAAGGCGCTCGACGATCTCTACAAAGTCCAGCCGCCGCCGGCCGCCAGAAAAATCCGCGAGCTGATCTACAACACCTTCATGCTCGAAGACCACGCTCTGCACGTCTTCGTGCTCGGCGGCCCCGACTTCATCGTCGGTCCCGAAGCCGATCCCGCGCTGCGCAACATCGTCGGCGTCATCGGCAAGGTCGGCCTCGACGCCGGCAAGAAAGTCATCTCCATGCGCCGCCGCCTGCGCGAAATCATCGCCTACTTCGGCGGCAAAGTCGTGCATCCGGTCTTCGGACTTCCCGGCGGCGTGAGCAAGGGACTCAAGGCCGAGGACCTTCCGAAGTTCAAGGAACTCGCCAAGGAAGGCGTCGAATTCGCCGAATGGACGCTCGCGGTCATCAAGCAGATCGTGCTCGGCAACCCCGACTACGTGAATCTCATCACCTCCGACGCCTACACTCACAAGACCGGCTACATGGGCACCGTGGACGCGAACAACCGCCTCAACTTCTACGACGGCGCGACCCGCGTCGTGGACTGCAACGGCAAGGAAATCTGCAAGTTCACCGCGCGCCAATACCGCGACATCGTCGCCGAGCACGTCGAGCCGTGGAGCTACATGAAGTTCACCTTCCTGAAACAGCGCGGCTGGAACGGATTCACCGAAGGCCCCGACAGCAGCATCTACTCCGTCGCCCCGCTCGCGCGCCTCAACGCCGCCGACGGAATGGCCACGCCAAAAGCGCAAGCAGCCTACGAGGAATATCTCAAAGTTCTCGGCGGAAAGCCCGTTCACTTCACGCTCGCCAATCACTATGCGCGAGTAGTCGAAATGATCCAAGCTGCCGAAACCATCGAGAAGCTCATCAACGATCCCGAAATCACCAGCACCGAAATCCGCCGCATCCCAACGCAGATTCCAACAGAAGGCATGGGCATCGTCGAAGCGCCGCGCGGAACATTGTTCCATCATTACAAGACCGACGAACGCGGACTCATCACGATGGCCAACATGATCGTTGCCACCGCCAACAACGCCGCGCGCATCGCGATGAGCGTTGACAAAGCCGCGAAGGGACTCATCAAAGGCGGCGAAATCCGCGAAGGCCTGCTCAACAAAGTCGAGATGGCCTTCCGCGCCTACGATCCATGCCTCGGTTGCGCCACGCACTCGCTGCCAGGCCACATGCCGCTCAAGGCCCGAATTTATAGCACCGAAAGAAAGCTTGTTCGCGAACTGGTTCAAGACTGACCAGCACGCAACATGTAACCCGCAATGAACAAAATACTGCTGCTCGGACTCGGCAACGACATCCTCAGCGACGACGCCGTCGGTCTGAAACTCGTTCGTTCACTTCGTGGCGAGTTTTCCGACAACGACCTCGTTGATGTTCTCGAAACGCAGGAGATGGGGCTGGCGCTGCTCGATCACATCGTCGGCTACCGCGAGGTCGTTATCGTCGATTCCATTCAGACCGGCACGGTCCCGCCCGGCACCGTGCATGAACTCGATGTGGACGGTTTGAAAACTCTGACCGGTCGCACTCCTCATTTTCTTGGCGTGGGTGAGACGCTGGCCTTTGGCCGCCAACTCGGCCTTGAGATGCCGCGACACACCACGATCTTTGCCATCGAAGTTGCAGATCCGTTCACGGTCAGCACGACAATGACGCGCGAACTTGAACAGGTCCTGCCACAGATCCGCAGCCGTATTGCCGAAACGCTCCGCCGAAAAGCCGCCGGCGATTCAACGCGGCACGGTCTCGCGGCCGCGACTGTTTTCCAATGATTGGAAGTTACGCGCGCGAAATTTTCCAATCATTGGAAATTGCGTGAACGCTTCCGCGATCGAAGCGCCGCGTCCGAAGTGAAGTTCGGTTTTTCTGCCGGTTTTGGCTGATAAGATTCCGCGCCATTTCCACCGGCGATTCTCTTTATATTTTTACGGCGAAGGAGTCGTTGCGCCCAATGTCGAGCGCGAACTGGCCGAGCAACTCGCCGATTTTTTCGAGGTCGCCGAGGTCGATGACTTCAACGGGGGAGTGCATATAGCGGTTTGGAAGTCCGATGCTGGCGGTGGGAATTCCGCCGCGCTGACGGAAGATGGCGTCGGCGTCGGTGCCGGTGCTGCGCGGATTGGATTCGCGTTGCAGCGGAATTTTGGCGCGGCCGGCGACGGTGGCGAGCCGCTCGTTCACGACCGGATGATTTGCGCTGCCGATGCTGAGGACGGGGCCGCCGCCGAGTTTGATGTCGCCATGTTTGGGCTTCGTGCAAAGCGGAATGTCGGTGGCGTGGGTGACATCGACGACGAGCGCGACATCCGGATGTGCGCTGTAGCCGGCCATGCTCGCGCCGTAGAGTCCGTTCTCTTCCTGAATCGTGGAGACGGCGATGACCGATGCCGTGAGCTTCTTCCGGTTTTCAAAAGCGATGCGCAAGCCTTCGGCGGCGGCGAACGTGCCGATGCGGTTGTCGCAGGCGCGCGCGGCGATGCGATTATTGCGGAGCTGCTGCACGCCGTAGCTGTATGTGATCGGGTCGCCGATGCGGACGAGTTCTTCAACTTCCTTTTTTGAATTTGCGCCGATGTCGATGATGATCTGATGCCACTCGGGAACTTTTTTACGATCGTCCTGCTCCTGCAGATGAATCGCGAGCTGGCCGATGACGCCGGGGACGGGACCGCCTTTCGCATGAATCGTCACACGCTGGCCGCGCGCGAGGGCGGGGTCGGAGCCGCCGATGCTTTGAAAATAAATGAAGCCGTCGTCGCTGATGAACTGAACCATGAAACCGATTTCGTCAGAGTGGCCGGCGAGAAGAATTTTCGTCGAGCCTTTCGGGTTGAGGATGGCGAAACAATTCCCGTAGGCGTCGGTCCGCGTTTCGTCGGCAAACGGTTTGACGTAGTCGAGCCAGACGCGCTGTCCGCGCGTTTCGAATCCGGAAGGTGAGGGCGTTTCGAGCAGTGTCTTAAGAAATGCAAACGATGTTTTCTTCATGCCACTCACGATGCCACACACTACGATTCACGCAAAGATTTTCGCGTCATAGAAAGAAAATGCAGCCGCAGAAAATGTGGCGGCAGTTCATGAGCGTTGAGAAATGCGATGGTCCGCACCAGTGGAGCGCGTCAACCTTTGAATGCTTCCGGAAACTGCGGCAGCGAGTCGGTAATTTCGAACCACGGCGCTTTATGGCTGACCCAGATGTGATTTTGCGGACGCACGCCGGGCTCGTCATCAAGCAGGCCGGCGCGAACGATGACGATTTCGGGGCGGCTGTTTATGTGCGCATAAACATGCGCGCCGCATGTCTGGCAGAATCGGCGGAATTTTCCGGGCGACGATTCGTAGTCGGCGAGCATTTCTTCGCCAGCCGTTATTTTGAATCCGGCGGCGGCGACGACGAGATTCGAGCTGAACGCCGCTCCGTTGATCTTGCGGCAGTCGGGACAATGGCAGTTTGTAAACCGGTGAATCGGCCCGGTTATTTCAAATTTGACCGCCTGGCAGCGGCAGCTTCCGTGCAACAACATGTTTTCGTCTCCCGGTTTTGCCTTGAATTATACCACCCGGCGCGGCTATGCAAAACTTCCAATGGTTGGAAGGTCCCGAGCCCGTTCTTTTCCAATGATTGGAAGTTTCGGTCTCGAATCGTGATCAGGGAATGCCTGATATTGCATTTAGGTGTAGTGCTGATGGCGCGGAATGGGGTTGGCCGGCATCCTACATTGTGGTATCAAATGGGCATCACAGAAGCGGCGGTTTTCAGCGGCAAGAGTCCGGATTATTTCGAGGGTGTTACATGAGCGAGCCAGTCAAACAGGCGCGAGGCACGGTGTTTGTTCGGTCGGAAGTCTGCAAGGGCTGTTCGTATTGCATCGACTTCTGCCCGTCGCACTGCATCGAGTTTTCGCGCGAGTTCAATGCGAAGGGCTATCACTTCCCGGTGCTGGCGCGGCCGGAGGATTGCTCCGGCTGCGACATGTGCGGCAATTATTGTCCGGACTTTGCGATCTTTGGCATGCGCCTCAAGGATCTCGAGGCGCGGAAAAACGCGAAGGCCGGCACGATGCCGCCGGCTGCAAAGGCGGGCTGATATTATGAACACCATCAAGGCCGATTCCAAGGGCGTCATGACCGGCGCCCATTTTGTAGATGGCGACCACGCCGCCTGCGAGGGCGCGATTGCCGCCGGTTGCCGATTCGTGGCAGGCTATCCGATCACGCCGTCCACCGAAATCATCGAACGTTACGCGTGGCGCATTCCGCTGCTTGGTGGATTGCTGATCCAGATGGAGGACGAGATCGCATCGTCGATCGCGATCCTCGGCGCGGCGTGGGCCGGCAAGAAAGTGATGACCGTCACTTCCGGGCCGGGCTTGTCACTCATGATGGAACACATCGGCTATGCGGCCATGACGGAGACGCCGTGCGTCATCGTCGATGTTCAGCGCGCGGGGCCTTCGACGGGGCTGCCGACGCTGCCCGGACAGGGCGAAATGATGCAGATCAAATGGGGAACGCACGGCGATTATGAGCCGATCGCGCTGACGCCGAATTCGCCGCAGGAATGTTTCGACCTGATGATCAAGGCCTTCAATCTCGCCGAACAGTATCGCGTGCCGGTTTTCTTCATGATGGACGAAGTGATCGGCCACATGACCGAGCGCGTTGTCATTCCTCCTGCGGACGAAATCGACATCGTCGAGCGGCGATGGACCGACAAGCAACCGGGCGAATACAAGGCTTTCGAAGCGGATGAGGACCTCGTGCCTGCGATGGTGAAAGCGGGCGATGGCTACAATATTCATGTGACCGGCTTGACCCATGATGAGCGCGGCTATCCGGCAATGAATTTTCCGGCGCACAAGAAACTCGTCGAACGTCTCCAAAACAAAATTTTGTTGAACCGCGACAAGCTCGTTGATGTGCGGATGGACGGCTGT
>CAIVKH010000071.1 GCA_903906425.1 uncultured bacterium | reverse complement strand
CGAAAATTTCGGTTTTCTTGAAAAATGTTTTTTCAGCAAGTGGTGCTCAAAAATATGGTGTCGAAATGGAGGGCGCAGTTACACCCGCGCCGTCGCAGCGTCATCGCCAACTGGGAGGGGCGGCGTCCCGCCGCCCAACGGCGGCCGGAGGCGCGCCGCCCCCAGTGCATCTTCCAATCATTGGAAATCTTCACTGCGGAGAGTTCCAATGATTGGAACTGTGTTGGCAACGTGCCGGGCATCCGGCATCTTGGGCCGATGAAGACGATCTTGATTTTTCTTTCGCTGCTAGCCGCGACCGTGTCATTCGCCGCGGATCTTCCGTCGCGCGAGTCCATCATCCACAACGCCCAGGCCGGCGCGGACGGCGTGTGGCGCAACGTGTCGAAGAAACCGCCCGTCGCCTCGTCGCGCGATTTGTTCACGGCATCGCTCGCCTATTGCGAGGCGCACACAAATCTCGACCGGCTCGAAAAAATCTTCGACCTCGCCGCATCCATGCAGGACCGCGATCCGAAGTCGAAGACCTATGGGAATTTTCTGTGGGACACCCACACGTCCCAGATTCTCGACAAAAACGCCGTCGACTTCTGCATGCAGGGCGCCGCGCCGCTCTGGATCCTGCACCGCGATGAGATTCCAAGAACTGCGCGCGAAAAACTCGAGAAGCTCCTGCAAATCGGAACCGACGGGCAGCTCAAACATCGCGTCAATGACGACTATACGAACATCGGGCTGATGGCCGCCGTGAACTTGATTTTGCTCGGCGAAGGCCTCGGCCGCGCCGACGCCACGGCCGAAGGCGCGAAACGGCTCGACGCATTCGTCGCGCACATGCGGGTTGCCGGAACGCACGAATACAACAGCCCGACATATTATGGCGTTGATCTCAACGACCTCGTACTGCTCGAATCGCTCACCAAGAATGAGACGGCGCGAACCGCGGCCCGCTGCCTGCTTGAATATTTCTGGACCGACATCGCGTTCAACTGGTTTCCGGCATCACAGAAAATGGGCGGCGCACGCAGCCGCGATTACGACTATTTGTACGGATTGGGTATGCTTGATCAGCACCTGCGCGCAAACGGATGGCTGCCTGAAAATGAGAAGGAAAAGATTTCCGACATCTGTGTCGCTTTCACGAAGTGGCACCCGCCCGTGAGCCTGCACGAACTGGCTGGCACAAAAATTCCGCGCCTCATCGAATCCACCTGGGGCACCAACAGCAGCCAATGGCGCGCGAACTATATCTGCCCGGACATCGCGCTCAGTTCCGCCGGCGCTGCCTACGGTGGCCGGATGGATTTGCCGCTCTGCGTGGATTTCGCCGGCGACCGCACGGAACCGCGCGGCTATTTCATCCCCGACGGCCGGCACGATCCCTACGGAAAAATGAAAATCATGGAAGGCTCAGGCCACCAGAAAACTTTGCACTTGCAACCATTTTGGGCCGCTGCCCAACGACGCGCCGACGCCATCGGCCTTGCCGTCTATCGTCCCAAGGATCTTGCGACGAACGCCCCCACGCTCGAATCGCATTTCGTGCTGCCGATCAAGGCCGACGAGTTCTGGATCGGCGATTTTCCGCTCGCTGTCACGGCAAATGGCCCCGTGTCATTCGACCTAGGCCCGAAGGCCGCGTTCGTCATGCGCCGCGGCTCGACGGCGGTCGGCATCCGCGTTCCGTGGGCGCGAACATGCGACGGCGCACTGGTCAAGGCGCAGTTTATTTACGACGGCAATCCCTACGGTGTGGCACGGGTCACCGTGAATCACGGTACCAACCGGAACGCGCTGGCAATGGACGCCCTTCCGGCCGCAGCATTCTGGGTGCGCATTGGCGACGGACTTGCGGACAAGACCGCCTTTGAGAAGTGGCGCACAACCTTCGCGACGGCGGAAGGCGAAGTCCGGGCCACCGCCGAGGGCATCGAGTTTCACGCGGCCGGCATTGATGGCCCGTCGCGGATCACGACACGGACGCCCTTCACAGCACCTGCGGTGACGGAACCGCAACCTTCGAAACGGTTCCTTGCTGTTGACGGCACGGATACGGGTGCGCAGATTCTCGGCCGCATCCCTCCGGTCTCCGGCGCAAAGTAAATCGCCCCCATTTCATTTGCTGCCACATGGTGGTATATTTGCGACGATGCGGAGTCATCGGGCATTGCCTGATACATTGATAGGGACTTGCGCGTCGGAGTTCCCGATTGTAGCCATCAGGGCCTGCGGGCATGAAAGGCAGTCGTGCAAAGAAAGCGGAGCAAATAATCGGATGTCGTCCTACGCCATGATCTGTGTGTTCTCGTTGCTGGGAACATTTTTCGTCGGCGGCTCGATCCTGTTTTCACGCCTCATCGCGCCAAAATCGCCGGACACGCCCAAAAAGCTGCAGCCCTACGAATGCAGTATGGAGAGCATCGGCACCGCGCGCATCCAGTTCAAGGTGGGCTATTATCTTTTCGCGCTCATCTTCATGGTCTTTGATGTCGAAGCGCTTTTCCTTTTTCCCTGCCTCGCGATTTTCCGCGAGGCTTCAACCGGACACGAGAAGGCCGTGGCTGCGTTCGCATTGCTGGCGGAAATCGGCGCGTTCGTCGCGATCCTGTTTGTGGGTCTCGTGTATGCGCGGCGGAAGGGCGTTCTCGAATGGGAATAGCGCTGCAGAAACTGCCGCCGATGCTCGATCCGCTGCCCGGCGGCAAAGTGGTGATCAATGCGGTTGACTTCATCGTAAACTGGGCGCGGGCAAATTCGCTTTGGCCGCTGGTCTATGGCACGTCCTGTTGCGCCATCGAAATGATGGCAACGGGCGGTTCGCATCAGGACTGGTCGCGTTTCGGCGTCGAAGTTGCGCGCGCATCGCCGCGCCAGGCCGATCTGATCATCCTCGCCGGCACCATCGTCGAAAAACTCGCGCCTCGTCTTGTCACGCTTTACGAGCAGATGCCCGCGCCGAAATACGTGATCGCAATGGGCGCGTGCACGATCTCCGGTGGGCCGTTTTATTACGACAGCTACTCTGTCGTGAAAGGCGCGGACCGTCTGATACCCATTGACGTTTTCATTCCGGGCTGTCCGCCGAGACCCGAGGCGTTGCTGTATGGAATCATGAAGCTGCAGGATAAAATCCGCCGCGAAAGCATCCGGCATCCGCAGCGCCCGCGCCCGATTTTCAATCTGCCCTTAAGCAACGCAATGACGGTCACGGCGAAAGCCTGGGAAGCCGAAGAAAAGCAAAAGCAGGAACAGATCAAAGAGGCGCAGGAAAAATTCAAAGCCGAGAATCCCGGCTTCAAACAGTATCAGCAACCACGCGTTCAAAAACCTGACATGCCCGAAATCTCGCGCACACCGCGCGCGCTGCCCGGAAAACCGGCCCCCGAACTCTTCGCGATCATCAAGGGACATTTCCCGTCAATCGAAGTTCACAACGTACCGGAAGTGAGCGCGGAAAAAATCGCCGCACTCGGTGTGGAATATGTTTTGGACCTCGCAGCCAGCGCCGAACAATACATTCCGCTGATCAATTTCATGAAGCACAACGCGGCGCTCGACCTCGATTTTCTGATTGAGCTCACCGCCGTGGATTGGAAGACGCATTTCGACATCGTCTGCCATTTCGTTTCGACGACGCACGGCCACAAAATTTTTCTGCGCTGCAAACTTCCGCGCGAGAATGCGGAAATTCCGTCGCTTGCCGCGATCTATCGCACCGCCGAATGGCACGAACGCGAAGTCTTCGACTTGTTCGGCATCAAGTTCACCGGCCACCCCGACATGCGCCGCATTTTTCTCGAAGACGATTTTCCCGGCCATCCGCTTCGCAAGGATTTCGAAGACGCGTCCCGCGTGGTCAAGAGGCCGTACTGATGAGCAGCCCGCAGTTCATCTTGCAGCCCGGATTTCACGCGGCACCCGGCACCGGCAAGCGCGAAGCCGAGGCCTATTATCTCAACATGGGCCCGCAGCATCCGAGCACGCACGGCGTGTTGCGCCTCGTCATCCGGCTCGACGGCGAGACCGTCGAAGAAATCGTGCCGCATCTCGGCTACATCCATCGCGGCATCGAAAAAATGGGCGAGAACCAGACGCCGCTGCAATACCTGCACCTGACCGACCGCATGGATTATCTCAGCAGCCACATGAACAATTTGTCCGTCTGCCTCGCGATCGAAAAAGCGATGGGCATCGGCGTGCCGGAGCGCGCGGAATACATCCGCGTCATGGTCTGCGAGCTCGAACGCATCCAGTCGCACATGCTCTGGTGGGGCGTATTCGGCATGGACCTCGGCGCGATCTCAGCCTTCCTCTACGGCTTCCGCGACCGCGAATTCATCACGATGCTTTTCGAGGAAGTCTGCGGCGCTCGCCTCACGATGAATTATTTTCGCCCCGGCGGCGTCAACGCCGACGTGCCCGAAAGCTTCATCCCGAAAACGAAGGAAATCATCGAGCGCACGAAAAAATCCCTCGACGAATTCGACCGCCTGCTCACCGGCAACGTCATCATGCAGGAACGCACGCGCGGCATCGGCATCCTCACGAAAGAAAAAGCCATCAGCTACGGCACCACCGGCGCCGTCGCCCGCGCCAGCGGCGTCAACTACGACGTGCGCAAAAACGATCCCTACTCGATCTACGACCGCTTCGACTTCGACGTGCCGCTCGGAACCACCGGCGACTGCTTCGACCGCTACGATGTCAAAATGAAAGAAATGGCGCAGGCCTGCCGCATCCTCGAACAAGCCGTCGCGCAATTTCCCGCCGGCGGCCCGTGGCGCTCGAAAGAAAAAATCGCCTACAAACTTCCCGCCGGCAGCTATTTTTCCTGGGTCGAAGCCGCCCGCGGCGCCTTCGCCACCTACATCGTCTCCGACGGTAACATCAAACCCGTCCGCATCAAAAACCGCTCGCCGAGTTTCTCGAATTTGAGCGCGCTGAACGAAATTTCGCGCGGCTTCAAAATCGCCGACCTCGTCACCATCATGTCCACCTTCGACATCGTCGTTCCGGATATCGACCGATGAAAACGGAAAATCCGAAAACGAAGACCCCGGCTTATCGCGCGCTCCGCGCGCGACGGTACTCGGGCGCATCGCGAACGCGCGAAGCGCATTTTCCAATCATTGGAAATTCCCGCGCCGCCAACTTCCAATCATTGGAAACCACGG
>CAIVKH010000070.1 GCA_903906425.1 uncultured bacterium | reverse complement strand
CGGTTTTGTAAGCGTTTTTTTTTCGTGACACGGCGGTGGCGCGGTTTTGTAAGCGTTTCTTTTTCGTGCCACGGCGGTGGCGCGGTTTTGTAAGCGTCTTTTTTTCGTGCCACGGCGGTGGTGCGGTTTTGTAAGCGTTTTTTTTTCGTGACACGGCGGTGGCACGGTTTTGTAAGCGTTTCTTTTTCGTGCCACGGCGATGGCGCGGTTTTGTAAGCGTCTTTTTTTCGTGCCACGGCGGTGGCACGGTTTTGTAAGCGTTTCTTTTTCGTGCCACGGCGGTGGCGCGGTTTTGTAAGCGTTTTTTTTCGGGGCCGCGGGCCGGGGCGGGGTCAGGGGCGTCTATTTTCGGGGGCCGGGGCGGCGGGGATTTTGCCGCGGACGGCGGAGGCGAATATGCCGAGCGCGCAGAGGACGAAGAAAATCAGGAAGGAGATGCGGAGGCAGTGGACGTAAAGGTGGCTGTTCTGCGGGCCGAGTTGCGTGCTGCCCAGGACGAGGGCTTCGATGAGGGTGACGATGGCCATGCTCGCCATCTGGCCGGTCACCCGCATGGTCGAGAGCGTGCTGGAGGCGGCGCCAAGGTGGTGGCGCGAGACGGAGCTGAGCACGGCGTTGGTGTTCGGGGAGGAAAATAGCGCGAAGCCGAAGCCGAGGACGCTGAGGCCGGCGACGATGAACCAGACGGGCGTCTGCGCGCCGAGAAATCCGAAGGCGAGCAGGCCGGCGGCGGAGATGGCCATTCCAATGGATGCGATTTTGCCGGGATCAACCGCGTCGGACAGGCGGCCGGTTAGCGGCGAGAAGACGGCCATGATTAGCGGCTGGGCGATGAGAATCAGGCCGGTGTGTTTCGCGCTGAAGCCTCTGACGTATTCGAGGTAGAGGCTGAGGAGAAATGACGTCGCGGCGGTGGCGGCGTAGTTGATGAGCGCGGCGGCGTTGGAATACATGAAGACGGGATTCGTCCGGAAAACGGCGAGATTGAAAATTGGCGCGCGGCATTGGAGTTCCCATCGCAGAAAGAAAATCAGGCTCGCCGCGCCGACGGCAAGCAGGGCGGCGCCGGAAACACGGGGAAGAATGGAACAGCCGCCGAGCAGCGATGCGAGCGCGATGCCAAACAAAATCGAACCGACGATGTCGAATCGCGCGTGCGATGAATCGAGCGGTTCGGCTTTGAGGTGGCGGATCATCACGAGTGTGATCGCGGTGCCGAGGATCGTCGCGAGGACGAAAATCCAGCGCCAGCCTAGCGCGTGCGAAATGAGGCCGCCTGCAACCGGCCCGAGCGAAAGGCCAAGATAAACCGCGGCGACGTTCCACCCGAGCGCCCTTCCCTTTTCGGCGGGTGGCACGATCGAAACGATGATCGCCATGCCGGTCGAGAACAGCATGGCCGCGCCCAATCCGTTCACGATCCGCGCGAGGATCAGTACCGCGGCGGAGTTCGCGATGGCGGCCAGGAGCGTGCCGGCGGTGAAAATGATCATGCCGTAGAAAAAGATTTTGCGGCGCCCGCGCATGTCGGCGAGGCGGCCCGCCGGCATGAGAAATACGGCGGCGGAAAGGATGTTGGCGGTGACAACCCAGCTGAGCGCCACCGCGCTCAGGGAAAATTCCTTTCCGATTTCGGGCAGCGCGACGTTCAGCGCGGAAAGCATGAAGGGCGCGAGAAAAGACGCGATGAGCACCACCGCCATCGTGCTTGTCCTGTCGCTGTCGCTGTCGCTGCCGGTTGCCTGACGTTCGTCCATGCGGCTGAATCTAGCACATCGCCGTCACTTGACCGACGGGCCGGTGAGCGGAACAAAACGAACGGCCATGACATTTCGCTCGCGCACATTTCCGTGTTCGTCTTTTTCGACAACGAGCAAATCCTGCACGCCCTGATTCGGGCCGACGGGGATCACCATTCTCCCTCCCGGTTTGAGTTGCTTCACGAGCGGCGGCGGAACTTGCTTCGCGCCGCACGTCACGACGATGCCGTCAAACGGCGCGTGCTCCGGCCAGCCGGCATAGCCGTCGCCGATGCGCACGCTGACGTTCGTGCAGCCGAGTTCGACGAGCCGCTGCTGAGCGGCGCGGCCGAGCGGTTCGACAATCTCGATGGTGTAAACATGCTTCACGAGCTTCGCGAGAACCGCGGCCTGATAGCCCGAACCGGTGCCGACTTCGAGGACGACGTGATCAGCGCGCGGTTCGATCAACTCCGTCATCGCGGCGACGATGTACGGTTGCGAGATCGTCTGCCCTTCGCCGATCGGCAGAGGATAATCGTTGTACGAATATTCGCGCTGCGACGCCGGCACGAATAGATGCCGAGGCACGGCGGCCATCGCGGTGATTACGGTTTCATTGGTGACGCCGCGAGCGCGAATGTCGTGATTGAGCATCACGTCTCGCGCCATGGCATACGGGTCGTCCACGTTTCCGGGCTGTCGCATGTCAGCTGCCCCTGCCGCGGCCATCGCCGCTGCCGCCATCACGATTTTGCACCGCCATTTCACATGGCCCTCTCACGGCGTCATGTTACCACCGAGATGCCGCGGGAACACACAGAATGATGGGGCTTCACCAGCCAGCGCGGTCATTGGCCGTAGACTTCGACTTCGATGTAGTGGTTCATGCCGTTTGAGGTGTTGCCGTTGCTGTACAGCCGCACGTAGCGCCCCTTCGAACCCTTCGTGTCCATGAGCTTTCCGAAGTTGGACTCGACATAGGCGAAGTCTTTACCTGCGCCGAGGCCGCAGAGGTTGTCGATGTCATTGTTGAAGATGGTTGTGACATCGCTGGCAAACCCGGGGTCGTCGCAAAGCTGTACGACGACGGCTTTGTATGCGCGAGCCTGCATGTGATAGTGCCAGACGACGACGCAACTGATGGAGGCCGGCCTGCCGAGGTCAATCTGGACCCACTGGCAGCCGCCGGCGAGTTCAACATACGAACCTTCATCGGCGGACTTGTCGCCATCGGTGATCAGATCCAGCGAGCCGAGCAGCGGGGAGGTGTCGCTGGCCGTCACGGGGCGGCTGCGCGCGAGATTCACGGTCCCCGCCGGGACTGTGAATTCCCATGGGCCGGCGGCCCGCGGCGGTTCGAGGTTGATCAACCTGATCGGAACAGGCGTGCCGACATACATTGGTTTTGGATACGAGATTTTCAGCGGCCCCTCCACAGTCGTCGGCGGCAAAACCGGCTCACCCGCAGATTCGCCCGGGTCTTTTTCTGGAACGACAACAGGCTTCCGCCCTGCATTGTCCTGGGGCGGATTCGTGGACGGAATTTCCACGCGTGTCTCCGCGGCAGGCGGCGCGGGCCGTGACTTTTGCCCCCGCGCAATCTGGGGCGCAGCGGCAGTGTCGATGGGTTTCTGTTCGAGCGAAATCTGGATTTGCTGCTCGATGCGCGCCGGAATGTCATCACGCGTCCGATAGCCCGCATAAAAAATGATACACATCGCGGCGACTAAGATCAGTGCTGCAGCCCAGCGGTTCATGGCGCGCAGCATATTCCACCCAGCACCCTTCCGGCAAGAAATCGCGCGCTCGGAAAAATTCGCCGCCTGCACCAACGCGGCTCTTGACTCAAAAAGCCGACTCTATATTCTGCCGCACCTTACGGAAGCGTAGCTCAGTTGGTAGAGCAGCTGACTCTTAATCAGCGGGTCCGGGGTTCGACCCCCCGCGCTTCCACCACTACTTTCAACAATAGAATAGGGCCTAGAATCAGCGTTTTGCTCGATGTCGGCCTTTTTGCCCGATTGTCGGGTTTGGGCAAGAAAAGGCACTTTTAAGCACTCCAATTGCAAACACATTGCAAACAACTTTCCCGCCCCCGCGCCTTCCACGCTTCCCCGATTGCAAACAATTGCAAACCGCGGACAGCATAGACGGCGAAATTTCGGCCCGCTGTTGCCGGCCATGTCTTCACAAGGGGCGGGGTGGGAAAACGAGTCTGGCGGCTCCGCGGTGCGCCGGGCGCGTGGTTCAAGACGAAGATCGGGACGGGCGTGAACGGCAGCGGGCGCGGTAGTTTTCCCGCACTATCGAAAGACAACGGCGGAGTTTTCTTACACTATAAAAAAGGTGGGGTGCGGCGGAATTTACTCCCACTGAAAAAAGGGCGGAGTCTTGGGGATTGCAAAAGAGCGTGGAGTTTTCTGATATTGTAAAAAGGGCGGTGCGGGACGGATCTGCGAGCGCCGGGCGTGAGACTTCGCCGGCCTGCGCCGTGCCTTCGATGCTTCACCCGCTTTTCAGCGAAGCGAAATCGTTCCGTGCTTTTTCGAGTTCTTCGTCGCTCATGCTGCGAGGATCAATTTTGATGAGCGCAAGGATGTTTGGTGCCGGACTCTCGCGCCCGATGCCTTCCATCCGGTTCAGTTCCGCAATGGCGGCGACTGGATCGCGCAGCTTCAATTCTTTGATGCCCGCAGATTCTTTGCCCTTTCCCGACAGGGTATTTTGAAATTTGATGCCAGCCACGGCCCGGCGATTCGGCGAATTTTTGTCGAACTTCGGCCGTATGCCATCGGCCCCGGCCTCGATGTAATCGGCGGGATCATGGCTCGCGATTTCTGACAGGATTCTTTTGCGTTGTTCGATGGACAAGATTTCGGCGGACTCCATCCGGTCGCGCATCGCGGTGAAAAATGCCGCAACGTTAGCATTTGTTAGCAATTTGCACCCCACCTCTTTGGCCGCTTTCTTGCTGTAACCCGCTGTGATGGCGGCTTGTTTGGCATTGCAGCCGTTCTGTAGGTAATTCAGCACGAAATTTCGCTGTCGGGGCGTGAGTTTGTCTGCCTCCGGTGGGAGTCTGCGAAGCGTTGTCGGCGTCTTCGCGTGTTGGGCTTTGTCATCGCGGCACCGTTGCTCAGCGGTCGGGACAGTGCGAATGGGATTCGTCGTCATGGGTTTTTTCTCCGATGTTTGGTGATGGCATTGCGGCCAGATTTTTTCAGCAATTTCGTGCGGTCTGTATTCGTGATGTTTTTTTTCAGAGAGTTTTTATTCAGCAAGATTCTATTCAGAGAGCTTCTATTATAGTGGCGACGTTGCGGCGGCGGTTTCGGTTGCCGTTCGTTGCTCTTCTTTCCACGCCCGAATCTTCTTTTGAAATTCATAATCCGCGACGCGATTTCTGGTGTACCGCGTGGGCGTTGTGAGTTTCACTGTCAAGACACCGCGCAATTCATCCGCGGTCATGCGATGTGAAAAAAACACGGCGCGGCGTGAAGCCTGAACACGGGCAAAGAGTCCGCGATTTTCAAGCGATTCGAGAGCGGTGCGAATCTGTGAAGCGGTCAACGGCTTTTCCGCCAGCTTCGGGGAAATCGCGTCGAACATCGGTTCGCTTTTGCAACCGAGCGCGCGTCGCCGAATGTTTAGCCTGGTGATCCGGCAATAACTTTTCGAGCCGATGACAGAGTAAACCGCGCATAGAACACAAAACTCCCGCCACGACAGCCCGCGATTTTTGAACGTATCCCAGAAAACATCATGGCGGATGCGAACTGTTGGCGAGCGACCCCATTGCGATTCGAGAAAGCGAACGAATCGTTCAAGATCATCGTGATCTTGAATGCCGGTTCTCGCGTTGCCGCCGTGCAAATTGAGAACGTGCAAGCCGGCAATCACAGCTTCCCCCGTCCAACCCTTTGACAACTCGCGTGGCAGTTGTTCTTTCTCTGCCATTTCGTGCCTGATGTCGGCGGCGTCCACTTTCGAGCGCCATTTTTGGCCAGTATCGAAAATGCACCAATGGAGAATTTTGTTCATCGTGACCGCATGGTCTTTTCGTTCCCCGTACAGAAGCGCGGACAACGGAAACTGAAAATATTTTTCAGACTTCGCGCTGGACGACATGGTGAAACCCTCGGCCTTGCGGCATTGGTTTGGTGGTTTGATCGAGCGCGGCGCGGCGCACAAACGGTTTGCCCTTGCGAGTCGCGTGGCAGATGGCGCAACAATTTCCAATGTGACCGGATGCGAGCGGCAGAAAAACCGTTTCGGTTTCGCGCTGGCAACGGTGACAAAAGGCGGCGGCTGGGGGCGTCATCTCGCGCCGCCTTTCTGGAACGGTCGGAAATTCCAAATCGGACAATCGGGCGCGGTGCATTCGCGGATGGCGACTTCATCATGCCAGCAACATTCGAGACATTTGGCTTTGCACGCCTCGCGCGGGCTGGCCACCATGGGAACCAGGTGCCAAAAAAAGGGACGTGCTTACTCACGTCCCAAGACAGGCACCTGGAAGCGCCCACGGAGGTACGCTTTCAGCACGCCCCACGCGGGGCGTGCATCAAGCGCCGTCCTCCATTTGAAATTTCCAGGTTTCGTCTTGGACAGCAGCCGAAGCTACGCAAAATGTTTGTTCAAAAAATCAGTCGTTCGTTTTGTTTTTCTCCGAATGCTGGCGACGGTAGCGCAAGCCGCGGCGCGACGACAAGCGCGGCGTGAACCGTTCACCGGAATTTCCAATGATTGGAAGTCGCGGCGGCGTCATCTTCCAATGGTTGGAATTTTCGGCGGCGTCGAGTTCCAATGATTGGAAAACGAGGTGAGCGCCGGGGCGTGTTGCGGGAGTTTTCACTCGCTATAAAAAAGGCTTCGCACGGCGATTCGCGATTTGCGCAGTGCGGTGCATCGAATCCGAATTTTCTGCCACGGTAAAAAGGGGCGTTTGCCGCAGTGTGATGGCGGAGTTTTCCGACACTATAAAAAAAGGCGCGCGCATGGTCACAAACATTCGGCCGGCGCGGTGCGCGGCGGGGAGTTTTCTTGCACTGTAAAAAAGGGCGCTCGCGCGGCGCGTCACCATTTGAGGGTTGCGGTGCGCTGGGGGTAGCGGATGCGGATGTCGAAGTGTTCGAGGAATCCGCGGACGCCGAGGATGCAGGGGAACGGTGATTTGAGGCACTGGACTTTGAGATTGGGCGCGCGGAATAAAATCCGGTCCGGTTGTTTCGGGTCGCGGAGTTCGATGTCGAACGTGTGGATCTTGGCCTGGGTGGTCGCGCCGACGGCGTGAACGGGGGCTTCTTTTACGTCGGGGTGCGCGTGGAGATGGCCGAGCGCCGCGGCAATGTGCCAGTCCACAACGCACACTTGCGCGCCGGTGTCCACGAGGGCGTTGACGGTGAGTTTTTTTCCAGTGAGCGGATTGGTGAGGCGGACGGGCAGTTGCAGCCGTGGGAATTCGCCGTCGCCGACGCCGTCACTGACAAGGCGGACGGAGAGGCGCGGCATCAGAAAACGTGGACGTGCGCCGCGCCCGGAATGTAGGTGAGGATGAAGCTGTCGGGGTCGCGGCTGCCGGCTTTGCGGAGCGCGGCGGGAATGGTCGCGGCACTGGCGATGAGCCGTTTGCTGGCAAGCGCGCGGATTTCATAGTGCGGCTTGCCGTGGGCGCAACAGGTGGAAGCTGCGGCGTGCGTCCGGTTCTTGGTTGTGCTGGCGGTGTTCATTGCGGGGTTATGATTACTCCCTGAATCGGGGGGCGTCAAGCCGTGCTGCCGCGCGGCTACGCGACTGCCTGCCGAAGTTGAATCACGTTGCCGGCGGCGGGCGGTTCGATCTTGAAATACTTCGCGCCCTCTTTGGCTGTCGCGAGTCCCTTGTAGTGGCGTTGGATCATCGCGGGAGAATTTCCCATCATTTCGGCAAGCTTGCCCTCGTGAGCGTGCGCGGCCATCCAGTGCGTTGCGAACGAATGACGCAACACGTCTTGCGGCCAATCCTTCACGCCAGCGGCTTTCAAAACGGATTTGCGCCCGCGTTTGATCGTAATGGCCGATGGCGAAATTGCGCCGGTTGTCTTACGATAGGGCAGAAGCCAGCGCACTAAATTTTCCGGCATCGGGACCAGTCGCGCCCGGCGAACTTTGGAAGCGGCGGCGGGAATGCGAATCAAAGCTTCGTCGAGATTCAAGTTGCTCCAATCCAAACGGCGCGATTCGTCGGGGCGGAGTCCCGCGAATGCCGACAACGCGAGATATGGCGTGAGCGGGGGCCACGGTTGCGCCGGGGTTTCTTCCAACGCGGCACGCATCGCGGCCCGTTTCGCGTCGAGATCGGCGGCAGCGTGCATGATCTTCGCGACGGTTTCAACCGGCCAGAAAACCGGCTCCCCGTGTTCAACGGTTTTCGGCGCGATGGCGGCAACGGGATTCACCGGCACTATTCCATTTTTCAGCGCGAACGAAAATGCAGCCGACAACGAAACGCGAAACGGGTTGAATGATTTTTCAGGCAAGCGAAGCGTGAGCCATTGCTCCACGTCGCGCGGCATGATGGCGGTTGCGGCATGGTTGCCATAATCCACGGCGAAGCGGTTCAACCGTTGGTTGCGCTCGCGTAGGGTGTCGGGGCGACGGTTCCGTTTTTGGAGATCGTCGAGATGTTGCTCGAAAAGTTGCGCCACGGTCAAAGCATCGGCGGCGGGATTCAACCGCAACCATGCTTGCGCGGCGGCGAAAAGATTAGCCCGCCCGCCCAGCGCGGCAATTGCCTTGCGAGCGTCGAGACGTTGCTCCGCGTCGAGATCAAAACCGGCAAGCCCCTCGTTTGTTTGATTCGCCGCGAGTTGCTGGCAGTAAAGCCGGGCGGCTTCCAACGTCGCAAAGGTTCGTGGCTTCTCTTTGAATCCCTTTCGCCGCACTTGAACGATGAATCCGTCACGAAACGTGCGGATTGAAAAACCGGCTTCACGGGCAACCACGGTTTTCTTTTTTCGGGCGCGTTGTCTCTTTGGCATGGATTGGTTTTGCATGGTCAGGAATATACGCGCATAACGGGTTAGATTGCAAACAAAATGCAAACACATGTCTTGAACTACCTGATTTAATTGGTTTGTACCTATGACTCTTCATCAGCGGGTCCGTGGTTCGACCCCCCGCGCTTCCACCACTGTTTCCCCCTTGTATCCATCGGCAAGAAGTGTGTTTTGATCAATGGAATCAGGCATATTTAGCGGCCCCATTGCGCCGCTTCTCCGTCTTATTGCGTCTTGTGTCGTCTTTTCGGGTCGCTTCAAATGGGGGTTTGAACCAGTACCCATAAAGGTACCACCACCTCACTTGTCAGCGGAAAGTCAGCGGGTGAATTGGTCAACGAAGGGTGCGCCAACGCACAAAAAGGATGCGCCAACGTTTCGAGCATATCCGTTCGGGTCAATCATCGGGCGGGGGTCACACTGGCGAAATTTTGCCTTTTGATTTTCCGGTGTTCCGCCCGAATGGATTTTGTCGGGATGATTTCGAGGCAAGATCGAATCTCAAAATCTCACGATGTTTCTTTTGCTGATGTCACGGCTCGGCTCGCAGCGGGCGGGCGCCAGATGAAAATTCCGTTGGTTGCGATGATCGCCGAATTTGTCGGCCCCGCATCGCGGCTCCACGAGAGAACCTGGCCGGGCAGATCAATGTCGGTTGCGCTGTTCGTGAAAATCAATGTCGCGCCGGCGATCACAGAAAAGTTTGTCGGTGTCGTCACATTGGGCGTGCTGTTGAGAGAGATATTGTCCACGCCGACCTGGCAAAGCTGCGTGTTGTTGTGCGATGTGACGGCGATGCCCCACAGCATGTTCGTCCCGGGCGCGAGCGTCGTCGTGCGCCAGTAGGTCCAGTTGGTTCCGTTCGTAGATGCATAGCTTTGGAAACTCGATCCGCTGCGCGTGAGCCGCACCCAATACGGTGCCGCGCCGGGCGTCGAGGCCGTCGTGCTCGCTGCACCATTCGTGAGTCGGCTCTGATGCGTGATGCCGTTCGATGGCGTGACGAAAAAAGCGGCATAAAATGAATTGCTCGCGAGCGAGTCGCGCATCATCACGCCGGCCTTCGACCACGGATCAACCGGTTGCTGGCTGACGACGCGCGCGGAAATCGCGCCGTCGCCCGGACGCGTTGCGTAAAAAAATTGGAACGCGTCGCTTGTGCCCCAGATGTCGGAACCGGACGCGTTGACAGTCAGCGTTCCGTTTGTGATGAGTGATGAACCGCCGACACCGGGGCCGCCTATGTCCTGCGCGGCCCACGGATCGGGCTGCGAATTGCCGAACGAAAACAAAACGTTGTCGCGAATGATCCCGGTCGGGTCCTGCGGATTCCAATACGCCTCGATGGAAACCTGCCGGTTTGTTTTCCCGATTTGCGCGAGCAGCGTTGCGATGGATTTGATGAGAAGCGTCGCGCCAACGGCGAGCAGGTTCGTCGGTGACCAGCCGTCGGGACTCAGAATGTCACTTGTTATTTCAATGTTGTTCGAATCGAAATAACGAACGGAAATGTTCGTCGCGCCGGATTCGAAGGCGTTGAGCGCGGGCAGGCATGAGACATCGCCGAGATTTTTCAGCGCGATGAAATTTGTCGTCGCGCCCGAAGCGGAACTCGTGAGCAAAAGCTGTTCGAGCGTTCCGTTCGTGTCGGCGATGCCTTTGATGTACTTGATCGCCGAGAGGGCGAGGTGTGTGTAGGTGCCCTGCTGCGTTTCCGGCAAGAAGACGTACGGCCCTTCATACCACGATTCGAACAAATATCGCGCGGCGCGTCCGCCTTCCTCTTGGTGAAGTTGCATCATGGCCAGACTGTGCGACTCATAATTCAGATCGGTGTTGGTGGGGTCGGCGGAATTCATGTTGTAGTCATTGCAGATGCCCTGCCCCCGCTGAGATCGTTCTCGGCCCCGCCGGACGCGACCGTCGAGCCATTGGTAAGCGAAAAACCAGACAAGACCCCGTTTGTTATATAGACACACCGCACGCTGTCGGCCAGCGAACCAGATGTGCCGTTTAATCCGGAGATAAAGGTCACTGACGGCCCGTTGACGCTTTGAACGGTTATATTTCGCGTGATGACAACGCGATTGGAAACATGAAAGCCCGGAGTCACCCTTGTTCCGCTGTCATATACGCCGTTGGTCACCATGACGACGTCGCCAACACCCGCCGCGTCAATGGCCGACTGAATCGTGAATTTCGGCTGCGCCCAGTTAATGCCCAGATTTGCGTCATTGCCGCCCGGCGCAACATAAAAGGTCATCGCCCGCGCTCCTTGCGCGAGCGCGAAGCCAAGAAGAAATCGTGAAAGGGCGCATTTCAGGTTCATAACTTACTCCCGTAACTTCCAATCTTTGGAAATTGTGGCAGGCCTTTTTCCAAGGATTGGAGTTGCCAAGTCTCTTCATGGCTGGCGTGAATCTCATTGCGGACGTGGCAAAGAGGTTGTCTTGCTGGTTCCGCTGCCACTGCCTCTCGCTGGATGAATGCTTCCAAGTGTCGCATTCAGTTCTTCCGCGCTGATCTGGCCGGCATTATAAAGTGTCCGGGCATGGTTGGCCGCGTAATCAGAGGATTTCGGAAGGGCCTTCTTCGATATGCCCGGCGAGATACCTTCCAACTGTGCCGCAACCTTCGAGCGCGCGGCGGGTGCAAGCGACAGAATCGGAATAGTCACGCGCATCCCATTCGGACGCTCCAAAATTGCATTTTGCCCGTCTCCACCAACAACCTTCGCTTCAATTGCGTGTCCGGCGGCGTTGGTCCACATTTCCGCGCAAACGGGGGAGGCGTAAACGATCATATCCAATGCTGCTGTGCCGACTGATAGCAGGAAGAGATGACGGACGACAGACGACGGACGACAGATAACGAGGTAACACCTGAAACCTGCAAACAGATACTTGTTTCTTCGGGCCGTAGGAAAACCTGAATCAAGCATCCAGCATCCCTCATCCAGTATCCTTGGCAGGCTCATATCAATAACAACTCACTTGACGATCAGCCGGATGAACTCGCGAAGTCCGTTCGTCGGAAAATACAAATCTTGCATTGCGTTCGCGCCGTGCAAAAGGCTCTGCGCTTGCGTAGCCGCGCCGTTGGTTGCAAACTGCGTGACATCCCAGCTACCGGTCATCGGGTCCGAACTTGTATGAATCTGATAGTTGAAACCATCGTTCCCAAATAAGGTTATGACATACTTTCCGCGTGGATCAAGGCTAAGTTTTTGAATCCTCGGATAGTCACTTGCCAGAAAGGGCAGTGTTCCGGCAAGGAACTCGTTCCGGTTGTTCACGCCATCACTGTCATAGTCGGAATTGGCGTTGAATTGCGCCAGGCTCGCCGGCGCGTTGGTCATTCCCAGGGCATTCATCGCATCAATGACCATCTGTTGCCATTCGTCGGGAAGTCCATCCCCATTGACATCCGTGCCAAGAACAAGGAACTTGTTGCTCACCACGCCGCTGCTGACAACGATATTTGTCTGGCCGATAATATTGATGGGCTGACTGCCCAACGTCGCCTGCAAGTGAATGGTCCCGCCTTCCGAAACCGACGTGCCATCAATGCTAGATCCGGAAGCGACATAATCGACTTGGAGACGATAATTGATGCCCGGCCCCAGCGTTGAACCGATGTCCACATACGCCGCTACGGTCCCGTTGGTCTTGACTGTCGACAACCTCACGCCATCCCCCGCCGAACACGGGTTGCCGTAGGGGCTCAAGATCTGCCCATAATAGACCGCTCCCAGTCGCGGAATGTCAACGGCGTGCGCGATTGCCAGAAAAGCCACCCCCAACGCAACGGTTGCCAAGTATTTGCAGCCTGTTTTCATGGTCTTGTTCACTCCGAAAAGTCTGATTCTGCTTCAGTTACCGGCGTACGAATAAGTCTGGAATATCAGATTGATATCCTTCACGCCGTTCTCATCCCAAACGGGATTCGTCCCGCCCGAAAGCATGCTGCCGTGGATGAACCTCTGGATGCCGAGATTCGGATCGCTCAAAAGCGTTCCGCCCGGGATGATCAGCAGCCACCGGCTGTTCCAAACGGATCTCCCGATCAACCGGCAGTCGCTGGTTAACTGTGCCGACGTCCATGTTCCGCTGTCATTGAAGGCCAGAAGCGAGGCGTACTTGCGAATGCCAAACATCGAGCCGCCCATCTCATCCATCAACGCACTCCAGTCGGGATCCTGCCAGTCGGTATTGTTGATTGGATACGGAACAGGCATGGCTTGATCAACCACATTCCATTGCCGGATCGTCTCGCTCGTGCCGTCAGGGACTCTCATGCTGTCAATACCGGCGGGGATGAGATAGACGCGCGGCTGGTTCGCAAGACCTCCCCCTATTGTCCCGGTGTTGAAGATGTTCGTGTAATTGCTGAACCAGACCCCGACGCTGCGTATTTTTGTGGCGAAATGCGTCGAATCATACGCGTTGTCGCGGCCGGCAAGGTCGAGACCAAAGTGGTTCTTGCCGAACTGGATCGTTGTGCTGAACGGTATCACGATGGCCGGATTGTTCGTCAACGTCGGGTCAAACGGGATGCAATATTGCTGGAACTCAGGAACGGTCAGCAGGTTGTTGACGACATGCGCGCCCATCACATCGCGCCACTGTTTGTCGCTGTTGGTTGTCGCAAGAATGCGGAACAATTCCGTTCGCAGCGAGAAGCGACCCGTCTCCGTCGAAGGATTGTTGAAGTTCAAGCGGCCCTTTAGGACAGACCAATTCGCATTCATACGCGCCATGATGTCCGCCAGACCTGGATCGCCGGTGGAACCGCCCACCAGCGGCTGGCCGGTGTTGGGGTCAATCACGCCCAATGCCTGGGCTTGGACAATTTGATTCATGAAATCTCGCCCCGCGGTATGCCGGGCAGACGCGCGCAGCGTCTATCTGCCCGCCGGTTACTGGTATGACTTCCGGACCCATGAGAAGCTGGCGGGCGGACGCAAGATCGACATCACCGCCGCCCCCGACCAGACTCCCATCTTCGTCAAGGCTGACAGCCTAGTCCCGCTCGCCAAACCCGTGGAGTATGTCGGCAACGACGCATGCTTCGAGATCACCGTCCACGTGTACGGCGACCACCCCGCACTTTTCACCCTCTTCGAAGACGACGGCGTCACGCTCGACTACGTCAGCGGCCGGCAGAACCGGATTGAACTGTCCTGGCGCGATGGCAAAGGCAGCGTCACCCAAACCGGCGGCTATCACGGCCCGGCCCGCTATCACATCGCCGACTGGACCGACCGCATTCCCTGACGAATGCCGGGTTCGTAAGTGCGGCGCAGCACTTCCAGCGGTGCCAGCAGCTGGGTGCCGAGGAGGGTCGGAGTGTGTTTCATGGTCTGGAGTTCCGCAAACGGGTTTTAATAGCCGATGTTCTTCCCCGCCGCGTCACCCAGTCGCTCACGCAACTGCGCGAGATACAGGCTGGCGGGAGTCACGGGTTTGTTGGGGACCAAAATTGCTTCCTGGTTGAATGTCTTGTGTGGCTCGCCCTTGCAGCCGATCGCCAGGTTCAAAGCTCCCGGCGGTGTTTGCACCTGAAGATATTTCACGTTGCAATTCCACGCGATACCCCAACCGATCGCCCAGCCGTGTCCGGAACCGGAAGTGTGACGGTTGATGAGGTCGATGCGGCCGTCGGGGATATGACACGAGTCAATCAGCAGGCCCGTGGACCAGTGCATGTGAGGCTGGATGCTGCCTTCGCCTTCGAATGTGCAGTTGAGCACCACGTTCAACATGGCGGCGGAGTTCAGTGTGGCCACATAGAACCCGCCAAGACCATGTGAGGTGCAACGGTCCACAAGAATCTGGGATCCCCGGATCGAAATATCCGCCGGATAGCCCGCTCCCTTTTCCACGGTCGAGTTGTGAAACGAGTGCGCTTCGGTGATGGTGATGCGCCGGCACCCGCCCCATACCTGCACGTTATTGAGCGTCTCACGCATGACGATGTCCTTAACCCAGCAATCCTCGCAATCGCCTTTGAGCGCCACAGAGGTGTATTTGCCCGCCGCGAGCGTGCCTTTGTGCGGAGGGGAGACGATCTGTAACGATTCGATGCCGCATTGCCTCAGGCGTTTGACCGGTGGCGTTTTCACCACTACCGCCGGTTGCTGGTCGAGAAATTGAGCATCAATGGAGTCAGTGAGCGGAACATCCAGCGTGAGGCGATTGCCTTCGATGGAACGGATGCTCCGATGAGTCGTGATCTCAGAATCGTCCTTCATCCATGTCTGTCGCTTGCCGTCTCGCACGAGTGCGTCCATGCCCATGAAGTGAATCCACTTCGCCGTCCGCGGCCAACGGATGCGAATGGTATCGCCCGCCGCCAACCCCTTCGCGTCCTTCACCGAAAAACTCAGCGTGCCCGCCGGCACGTACGTATCCGCGATCGGAAACGTGTTCGCAGGAGTCTCCTTTGGGAACGACAGATCCAGCCCCTCGATCATCAAAGCGGTATGCGGCTCGCCCGACATCTCGATCGACGTCCCGTCCTTGCCCGAACCCGAACCGCGCAGCACGACGCCTTCCTTTGTAATCGTGATCGGCTTCGAGCAATGATAGGTCCCCGGCTTCATCAGCACCGCCCCGCGAAAGCCCTGCACCAGCGGCGGCGCCGATACCTCGCCAAGAGCGGCCTGAATCGCCGCCGTGTCATCACCACCCGACGGAGAAACTTCTTTCCTCACCGGCAGCGTGGGGATCGCGACCCCTCCGCCCATGTAACCCGCGTGTGAAAAATCGACAATGCGATCACCCTTGGGCGTCGTCTTGTATTCCAACTTTCCTGTCTTATCCAAGGCGACCCACTGGCGGTCGAGTACCTCAGAGCGGGTGTGATCTGCGGAATGCGCGGCCAGCGGTGCCAGCATGATGGCGAGGAGTGTGATGGTGAGTTTCATTTGTTGCGCGAGCCACCCAATTCCTGACGGGTCGCGATGGGCACGTAGCCGGCGTCCAGGCCGCGCGGTGGCGTCAGAATCAAGGCTGGGTCCAGATGCGCGAGCGTGCCGGCATCGGGCGGAGTGATGTAGTTGCGGTCCTTGGTCCAGCCGCGATGGAGCAGTTCCACGCGCTTCTGCATCACTTCGCGTTCCTCTGGTGTGAGGTCGGCATTGAGGAGCGCGGGCTGATCGGCGAATCGATACCAGTAATAGGTCACCACGCTACCGTCGCCGAGGTGCGCTTGGAACGGACCGGCGGCTGGGCCGGGTTTTTTCCAGCAGCTTGCGGCTTCGTCCGGCGTGGTGCGGGGATCTTGCGGTTTTTCCTTCGGGGTTTCAAATCGGTATTGCGTGAGGCCGAGTTCCGGCGGCACATCCTTGGACGACACGACAGACCACTGGGGCTTCTTGCCGTTCGAGTCGAGCCGGTAGTATTCGGGCAGGGTGACGAGCGAACCGTTCTTGCGGGTCAGTTGTTCATTCCAATGATAGCCGAACGTGATGGGATTCGGCGTGAAGGAAGTGGCGAAGGATTTCCAGGCAAGGGGCACCTTCTCTTCGCGCGGAGTTCCGGGTGGATAGACGCTCCAACTGGACCCGCCACCCTGCCGGAACGTGTGCACGGCGGACGCGTCGGCCTTGATCAGGCCCGTGGCCGGATCGCCGCCGTCGAACCACCGTTTCACGTTGTCCCAAAGCGCCGCTTTCTTGTAGGCAGTGAGACGGTGGAGCACGGTCGAATAGCCCTCGGGGCCGATGGGAAACGAGGTCGGCGCGACGCGGGCATATACCTTGCCGGTCGTGCTCGTGCTCAAAATGGCCGGGACGTGCTGCGTTTCCATCTGGATTGCCTTGTTCGGTCCGGCGGGACGCGAATCCAACATCAGCCCGGCCCATTCCGGATTCTCGATGGTTGCCTGCGACCAGAAGAAGGGCGTGAAGAAGGCCACCGGGCCTTTGAAGTTGGCTGTACTGAGGAACAGCGTCCAGCAGTGGTTGCCGGTTGGCACGCTCTTGCCTGCCGTGGTGGTTTTCGGATTGGTGAGCGGCAACGGGAGATAACCGTAGCCGAAGAGCTCGCCGCTCGTGCCCTGTTTCAAGTTCAGGCCGTCGAGCGGGAACAAAAGCCACGGGCTGAGTTGCGCGACGCCATACTGACCGCGCGGTTTCTCCCAGGTGCCAGCGCCGTAGCCGGGGCCGTTGGCGATCCACCTAAAGTTCGGTGCGACGCCGCCCATGATGAATTTCGGCGTTATGGTCGGAAAGTGTGTGTCGCGCCACCAACCGAGGCCGCCTTCGATGTCCGTGTAACACTTGCCCTCGATTTTTTTATCCGCGTCCTGCTGCGGACCCATCCAGGTGCCGCACAGCCCGGTTTGGAATCTGTGACCGGGGTAAGTGGCGACGAGGGGCCACGCCGCCGCATAGAGCGAGAATCCGCCGTTGAATTCTTCCGGCACCTTCTCCGCCGGGCCAAAGAGGTAGCCGGCCATTTCGCCTTCCTGAATTGCGGCGGAGCAAAACAGAGACGGTGAGGCCAGCAGAACAATCACGATTGAATGGATGGAAGTTCTAATTTTCATAAATGCACCTTTGTGTTGAGCCATCAACGCCGCTGGAACTCCAGCATCTTGAGGTTGGCCTCGGCGAAGGCTTGGCCCATGAGGGCGAAGGTCTTCGCGCAGCCGAGGTAGTGATAGCCCGCATTCGAGGCGCCGCGTTGCCACATGGCGGCTTCGGCGGTAGTGATGAGGTCGGTTTCGAACTTTTTCAGATACTCTTTCTGCTGCTGGTCGGTCATGGTGCCGTCCTTGTTCGGGCCGTTCTTGTTTTTGTTTTTCAAGGTGAAGGCCATGCCCCTGACTTTCTCGTGTTTGTCAGCGATTGCTCCGAGTTCCTCGGACCAGAACGGTGCGGTCGGCACAGCGACGACAGTGCCTTTGAATTCCGGCAGCAACGCCGGCGCGGTCATGGCTTCGCGGAAGGCGACGGCATCAGCTTTCACATTCTCACCACCTACGCCCATCACGCCGATGACGAATGGCATCTTCGGCGCGCCGAAATCCTTCCGCGCGTCGCGGATGAAGTCGGCGAGCCACTCACTGTATTTGGCGAAGCGGTTCTCTTTGCTGTCCTTCGGCAGCACGGGATAAACGTTGCGGTCCACCGCGTCGTTCCAGCCTTGCAACCAGACGAAGCCGGCAACCTCGTAGCCCGCCGCCGCGTCGTAGGCTGGGCAGACGCGCTTCGGGTCGGCGAGCACCTTTTTCACGTGTTCGACCATGAGCCGGTAGTAATGGCCGGAGCCGGACTCGGGGTTGCGATTCTTGGCCATGTCGTCGGGCGAACGCGGATACACGCCGGCGCTCGGCGGACGGAAATCGTAGTAGAGCGATTTGCCGCCCCACGCGGTCTTAATGAGCAACACCGGTTCCTTCAGTGCCGCGTCCATTGTAAGGCCGAAGGTGAACTCAGGACCTATATTGCCGCCGTCCTCCGTGGGATTTCGCCGCGAACCGAATCCGGCGGTAAGCTTGCCGGTTCCCTCACCGTTGTTGTCGCCGCCGCCCGTCAGATATGAAATCCACACATGGTCGCAGACGCGCGGTTTCCCGTCGTCGCCGCGAATTTGCCTGAGTAACGGAGCGGTGGCCGGGTCGTCGCCGATGTAGTCGAAGGTCTCGACTTTCGCGTGGCCTTCCATGTTCGACTGCCCGGCGAGGATAAAGACTTTGAGTTTCTTCGGCTGCGCGGCGGCGGCGAGCGGATGCATCGCCAGCACGGCGGTGAAGAGCAGCAGGATGGCATGGAGTGATCTCGATGGTTTCATGGTTGTTCCTTTCGTTTTCAATTTATTCGCCAGTTCCAGTCATTGGAAGTCATCGCGCGGCGGTTTTCCAATGATTGGAAAGAGCCTCCTTGGAAATTCACGGGGCGAACAATTGGAACTCCGCGATTACGGGTTCGCCGTCGGGGCTGCCGGCGGGCTTCTTCACGGTAACAGTGAGCCGAAACAATCGCGCCTTGACCGGCGCGAAATTCAAATCCTTTTCCACGCCAATGCCGGTGCCGCTGGCGACGG
>CAIVKH010000069.1 GCA_903906425.1 uncultured bacterium | reverse complement strand
CCTGATCGACGCACAGGCGCACTTTGCCGCGTCCGTCGACGCCTGTTTGCTCATCCTTCACACAGGTTTGCTGGAGTCTGCGGCTACGGCGTGCGTCTATCGGGATCTCTCGTTCAACAACAAGCTGTCAACGCTTGGTCTTGCGGGCAAGGAATTGGTCGCAGATATCGACGAATACCTGCGGCTGCGGGATATCGATGGCATCCCGTACTACACTTGGCGTTCGGGCGTGAAACACGATGCCGCGGGAGTCATGGAGTTCAAGCGAGAAGAAGAACATTTGACCAATGGCCGTAATGAGGAATGTCGGCTGGAGCCGACTTATCTCTACCCGCTCCTGAAATCATCGGACATTGCCAATAGCCGGCTGACACCCGATCGACTGGTTCTGGTCACGCAACAGAAACCATCCGACAACACCGAGCAGATCAAGAAAGCGGCTCCGAAAACGTGGGCGTATTTAAATGAACACGCCGAAGCGCTGGACCAAAGGAAGAGCATCATCTACGCCAAGCGCGCGCGGTTCTCAATCTTCGGGGTCGGCGATTACACCTTTGCACCTTGGAAGGTCGCCGTGTCCGGCTTGTATAAAAATTGCCGGTTCGAGGTCGTTGGCAAGCATCAAGGGAAGCCCACGTTGCTGGACGATACTTGTTACTTTGTGCCGTGCGTCTCGAAAGAGGAAGCCCATTTTGTTCGTGACCTCCTGAATTCCGACGTTTGCCAGCGATTTCTCCGGGCGTTGATCTTCTTCGACTCGAAGCGTCCCATTACGATTGATGTCTTGAATCGGATCGATCTAAAACGGGTCGCGGAACTTGTGAATCGAACGGCAGAAGCCAAACGATTTTTGGTGACAGCGGCCGGATTCGAAGACCGCCAGCCGCTTTTTGTTTTCGAAAAGAAAGAAAAGTATCGAACCAAGAGCCACCGGACCCGCCGCGTGCAGAGGTGAACGACTTTATTGCTGGTTGAATGATTGCGCGATGAACAAGAACTCCATATGGTGGCGGCTGACGTCCAACCGTGCGCTGCTTCCGCTGGCCGTGCTGATCGCCGTGCCGCTGTTGCATTTGTTTGCGCGCAGCCGGGTGCGAATGGCGGAAAATCGGACGCGCTACGGCGAGAATGTCCACGCGCGGCGTGGCGGATCCAGTTGGTTCCATTTTGGAACATACTGCTGGTTTGCCGCCCCCGGCGGGCTTGCCCCGCCGGAGCGGAGAGTTCATTCGAACGCACGAAAGCAAAGCACATTTTCCCCTGGCGCATGGTGTCGAGCGAGTGGGAACCGTGCCGGATTTCTCTCGCGCTTTACCATGCTCGAAAGGACGTGCGCAGTGCATTCTTTTGCTAGAACTTTCGCTCCGGCGGGGCAAGCCCGCCGGGGGCGGATTTCCGAATCCGATGGCAATTGCGGCGTCCCGTCAACCCTGTCCGCACGGGCCGCCTTCGATCCTGTCCCCAAAAGGGCGAACCGTGTCGCGGATCGGGTTCTCTGCCGGGAAGAGACGCGTCAGACCGGCTCGGCTGCAAGGCTTGAGCCGAAGGGGCT
>CAIVKH010000068.1 GCA_903906425.1 uncultured bacterium | reverse complement strand
ATACTGCGGGGTCCCAGGGGCGCGCACCCACGCCTCCAGGGTTTGCTGCTCCTCGGCCGTCATGGACAATGCACAAGCTGGATTCCACATGTTCGGCAGCATGACAGGAATCCAGAGATTGTAAAGATATGACTGTTACATTACACTAGTAGCGCCGCAGGAAAGGTCTTGCCCTTCATTGCCAACAAGGCAGCCGAGACGCATAGCAACGTAACGAGGCTGTTTACCTGGCCGCAGGCGGCATCGAAAAAGACGGGAGAGGTCGCCATCGCGACAATCCAGGCCGCGATTGTTTCCAAACGTGAAAATCCGGACCACCGCAGGGCGAGAAAGATTGCGATGCCGCATACGCAGACTTCGGTCAGTGCGAGTATGACATATCCGACCGGTACCGAAAAAAGCCTATGCAATGGCGCAAACAACAACAGCGAGGGTGGCGGATAGATAAATGGCGACGCCTGTTGTGGTGAAATGGGCTCATACAATCTGGCGGGATCCTGCGCAAAGCGCACGAGGGCTTCGTCGTAATACTGATAGTCCTCAATGAATCCGCGGTTCCCCTGCAAAGCGGGCCGGAGATAGTCGTTCGCCGTCGATGCACAGAAATGCATGGCAGCAAGACAGGCGGGGAGAATAGCCAGTAAGGCAGCCCACCTGACACGGCGGAGTTTCTTCAATTCAGTAGTCACGTGCCAGCGATTTCGCAATAGAGCTCTGCGAATTGTGTTACAATGACGGGAAGCCGGTACTTCTCCTCGACGCGAGACCGCCTCTTCTGACCCATCGCGGCTCCTCCGTTTTGAAGAGAGTGCTCGATGGCTTTCGCAAGCGCGAGAACATCGCCAGTCGGCACGACGTAGCCGGTTTTGCTGTGCTCGACGAGTTCACGATTGCCACCGCAATCGGTCGCGACGACAGGCAGGCCGGCGGCCATATATTCAAGGATGCTGTTGGACAATCCCTCGTTTGCCCTTGGGACCAGACAGCCGACATTGCATTCGCGCAGTAACGCGGGTACTTCGTTGACTTCACCCAGAAATTGAATGCGGGCACCCAGTTTCAGGTCAAGGGCAAGTTCCTCAAGTTCCAGCCTCTGAAGACCGTCGCCAGCAACGAGGAACGAAACGTCGGGAACTTTGATTTGCGCAGCCGCGCGGATGAATGAAGCGACATCCTTTTCGGGATCGAGTCGCGAAAGGATGATGACGCGCCTGCCTGGCCGCAACTCGTCCACGCGTGAAAACTTCTGCACGGCGCTGCGATCGAATGCGTCGATATCGAGGAGGTTGGGAATCACCCGTACCTTCTTTGAACGGCGTTTGTGTTTGAAGATATGCCGCTTGATGGTCTCGGCGTTGACGACGATGGCGCACGCCCCGCGGTCGGCTTGGCGCATGAGCACGGTCTTGTGCCGAATAGATCTCACCCAGGTCGCGGCGGCTGGTGATATAGGGCACGCCGGCAAGGCGGGCGGCCCACGATCCGAAGATGGCCGCGTCGGCGTCCCAGGCATGGACAAGTTCGAAGCCTTCGTCGCGGATGTATCTTGCCAGCCGGCGCGTTTCCAAGACGGTGTCGATGCCGACCAGACGCCGGATCTTCATTTCATAAACCGGGCCGCAAGCGCGCTCGACCTCATCGAGAAAGAAACCCTCGCGGCGCGAAACGGCGACCGGCTGCCGGAGCGCCATCGCGACGCGCGCGCACTGGCCCTCGGTGCCGCCGCGGATCAGGTTCCAGACGATGTGCAGAACGTGCGGCACGTCCCCGGCGGGCGGTGCCGGTGGACGATCATTTCCAATGGTTGGAAGTTGCGACATCTCTTTTTTCCAGTGATTGGAACTCAGCGTATTTCCGCCTCCAAATCGAATAATGCGAAACACGCGCGGATATTTATGCTTTGCCAGCTCCTGCGCGCGAAGTCAAAAGACGGCCGCGGCGAATCGTCGTGATCACGGCCAGAGCGGCGATGGCGGCCAGCGAGACGATGCGACCGGGCTTTTGCATGGGCCAGCCGGACCAGGTCATTTCGATGACGTGCGCGCCTGCCGTCAGCGCGCAGATAACCAGGCCGGATGCCGTGTCCTTCTGCCATTCGACGGGCGCGCCGTCTTGCGTGCCGCACCAGCAGGGATAGGCAAACAGCGGCAGCCGGATGGCGCAGGATCTTGTCGCGACGATGTTCCATGAACGGCGATGCACAGTCACATTCTGCTCTGCGAGGCGGGCACCGGCGCGCTGGCATTCGCCGGTGAGTGCGCCGCTCGCAAGGTAATCCTGCCACCCTTTCTGCGGGCGCGCTGGCAGATATTCTCTCTGGTTCAACATGAGTTGCGCGAAGGCGGGGATGTCCGGGCGGACGGGGCGGCCATCGCGAAGAAGGATCTTCAGCCAGATGCCGCCCGCCAGCAGAAACCAGAGAACGATGGCCAGACGATGCGTCATTCGCAACCAGGGCGGCATGTCGCGTGAAGATGCCATGAGCGTGAGAACCAGAACACAGGCCGTGGCGATCGAGGCAATCTGGAAGAAGCAATATGGATATTGGAGGATTTGCAACGGGACTAAGGCCGACCAGAGTGGATAACTGATTTCGGACGACCAGAAGAGCGCGGCAATGGCGGTTGATATCAAGAGGACTGCGGCACGGCGCAATGGATTTGTCCTATCCATTTTTCGGATGGCGATGGCGCAGATGATCACGCCGGCGACGAGGCACAGGCCGACACCGTATTGGAAAATCACCCACGTCGGCTTCGTGAAAAGCGGGCACAGGAAGCCGGCGCGCCAGTCGAGTTCATCTCTCCATTTTTGCGTGTTGATCAGCGACGATGTCGTCAGGGCGGGAAGAAGAAAGAAAGCGGCAAGGAACAGGCCGAGCAGCGCCGATGCGCCCCATGAAACGCACCGCAAGAGAACTTTCTTCCACCCGAAGCCGCCGGCCCACGATGCGAAGAGAATGGCAATGGGTAAACAAGCCAGCGCCATGAACGTCGAAAGAAGGTGTGTGAGCGAGAGACCGGCCATAGCAATCGTGATGCGAAGATCAAGTCGGGCACGGTTTCCCGGATCGTCTGCCGCCGCGAACAGAAGCAGGCACATCCAGACGTTCGCCGCCTGCCACGGAAGGCCATTCACATATCCGAGATTGAGCAGGAAAAATGGCGCGCACTGTACAAGCATCGCGGCGATCCAGCCGCGGTGGAATGCCATCCCCCACTTGCGGAAGAAGAGCATGACGAGAAAACCGCAGAGCGAGTTCGATATGAAATCGACGGCGCGGATCGCATTCCACATGTCCCCGGTAAGCCAATGAAAGAAGGAAACGGCGTAGTAATAAAGCGGCGGGTAATAAACGAAAAGCGGCGCACCCAGACCGCCAAACATGTCGGGTGCCCAGCGCGGCTGGCTGACACCCTCGGAAAGCGCGCGGGCAAATTCTTGCGCACTATAGTAGTGAAGATAGAGATCGTTGGGTGGACAATACAGACTCGCGAATATTCTTGGAAAATGGATCAACAACGCGTTGACGGTCACTGCGAATGCAGCGCAGAGAATCCATGATCGTCGCTCCTCCGTCATACGATTGGTATTCATGGCGAATTCAAGAGTCGCCGTACTTCCGGTGCAGCTATCTGCGCGGCTAGGCGAACACCGGCGGGATCCCAGTGGGTATCGTCGCGCCAGTAGAGCAGTTCCCCATGTTGCGCCGCCGACTGAAACGCGGGCAGCAGGTTCACGACCTTCAGGCCGGCTGCGCGGAATCGTTGCTCAACATCGGGCAGGACGGTCGGCCGCACGTTCTGCCGAGCATATTCTGGCAACGCATCGGAATAGATTCGCTCCTTGTCCGGCACAAGAACGAACAACAGTGACATGCCGCGCTGTTGTGCGGCGGCAGTCAGATTCGAAGACGCGTGGACGAGCTGACTCACGCTGCGCTGATCATCTGACCACCGTTCCGTCATGAGTGCCTCGGTGTAAAACAACATCGGCCCGCCCGCGGCGTCGCACGCAGAAGGCGTGACCACCGGATTGAGCTGTCCGAACATGGCGTAGCGCGCCCGATTCCAGATGCGGGAAGACAGCAGGCCGAAAGCCGAGGTGTTGGGCAGGTTTTGATGAAGTGTCTTCGGATTCAATTGGCCCCAGTCAATGCCCGATCCTCCTGCCGTACCGGTCCCGCTTTTCGCAGACAGTACCTGATACAATCCGCCCTCGAAGTATCCGCCGGCGATTTCGCGCTCGATCACCGGCCAGATGAGAACGCGAGGCTCGTTGTCACGAAATCTCTCGGAGGCAAAAAAACGGACAATCGCCCAGAAAGTTCCGCGCCCCGCCATGGCATGGTCGTACACCGGTACGCCGAGGATGGAGGCCAGTTGTGATGGGAGTGTATCCTCGTCGCAAGGACCGCAGGTCGAATAGCTGTCTCCAACCACGACGACGGGATAATGTTTGAGCAGCGGCGACACGTTGCGGAAGCCAAAGGAATCGAAATGATTCGTGGCCGCGGGCCGCTCCTGCTGATATTTCAACACAGCCGATGGAAACGCGGCAAGGCTCGACAAATCGCCGCCGCTCAATGGTGAATTCGTCACGGTACGCGCCACGCCATCGGCAGGCGCGGTGACGGTGCGCACAATGAAATCGCGATGCCAGCCGAACCAGTGGAAACGCATAAACCAGTCGCCTACACCCAAGCCGAGCCAGACTAGGCCGATCAGAGCCGACACAACTAGGCACCGGCGCGGCGACACATGATTTTCAAACGCGCCCAGCAGCGGCGGAGGCGGCGAAATCTCGGTTTTAATGTGCGATGCCATCAGAATTGGAAGTATAAGAATGGTGAACTTTGGTTCAGCAACATGATCGCGACACACATGACAAGAAGTGCGCCGAGAGCAAAGAACAGCGGCCACGATGGACGCCAGCGGATCTGCCAAGTGTTCGGCGCGCTCCATGTGAGGCCGAGCGCGAAAAGAAAGACGAGCCCGTTCTGCGGATTCTCCGTGAAGTAATGCCGGAAATCCGCACCGAATCCGTTTGTACCACACAGGCCACGAAGCATCCAGCCGACATGCTGCAATGACGAACATCGGAAAAGCAGCCAGCCGAAAAGCACAAGGATGAAAGTTGCCACTACCTGTAACGCCGGCGGCACGAATGAAAGCAACTCACGTTTGCCGCGTGCGCGCTCGATTGCGAGCAAAACGCCGTGATAACCGCCCCACATCACGAAAGTCCAACTCGCGCCATGCCACAGGCCGCCAAGCAGCATCGTGATGAAAAGATTCACATAGGTTCGTGCATGACCGAGGCGGTTTCCGCCGAGCGGAATGTAAAGGTAATCGCGCAGCCACGCCGAAAGCGACATGTGCCAGCGCCGCCAGAATTCCGTGATTGATTTAGATTTGTACGGTGAGTTGAAATTCTGCGGCAGCGTGAAGCCGAGGAGCATCGCGAGGCCGACGGCCATGTCCGAATACGCGCTGAAATCAAAATAAATCTGCATCGCGTAGGCGATGAGTCCGCTCCACGCCGCGAACATCCCGACACCATTTTTTCCGAATGCCTCGCCGACAATCGGCGCGACGCCATCAGCGATGATCACTTTTTTCGCGAAACCCAGAGTGAAAAACGTCAGCCCGGCCGAAGCCTTTGCCCAAGTGTGCGTACGATTGACGAGTTGATGTTCAAGCTCGTGAAAACGGACAATCGGCCCGGCGACAAGTTGCGGAAAAAGTGCGACGTAGCCGGCGTAGGTCCAGAACGTCCGCGCCGGCCGCACGACGCCATAATACAAATCGATGCAATAGCTCATCGATTGAAACGTGTAGAACGAAATGCCGACCGGCAGCGTGACATGCAGCAATGTGACGAACGGCGAGTGCGCGCCGAGCTTCGTCGCGACCCAGTTGACCGTCGCCGCGCCGAGGTCGAAATATTTGAAAAACCCCAGAAACGTGAGGTTCATCGTGATGGAAAAAATCAGCCATCTTTTCTTCGCGCGCCGGTCCTGCGCTGCAGCAAGATTTTTCCCGGCCCAATAATCGAAGCACGTCGAAGTCGCGAGCAGCAGCACGAAGCGCGGATCCCACCAGCCATAAAAAAAATAACCGACGAGCGTCAGCCATCCCATGCGCCAGCTCTTTGGAAAAAACACATAATAACCAAGCAGCGCAACCGGCAGCAGAAAAAACAAAAACTCGTAGCTGTTGAACAGCATCGCGATCAGTTCCAATGATTGGAAAGTTTCGTCATCGCAATTTCCAATGATTGGAAATTCATTTTCGTAGCGCCAGCGTCAGGCCAGAAACGAGCGCGCGAAACGCATTGCGATCGTGATTTCCGGTCACGTTCACGCGCTTCAGGAGAAACGGATGGGTGTCATCCCGGTTGAACCCTTCGATTGTGGTCACGCCACCGATGCAGCCGGCCTCCTGGACAATCTTCGCGATCGCGCTGGAAGAGTGATGGGCTTCGCCGTACGGATAAGAATACAGCACGGGCGTGCGACCTGTTTTCTCCGCGATGCGCGCAATCGAAAGTCTCACCTCATCGCCAACCGTCGCATCCGATTCGTGCGCGAGCGAAATATGCGAAACGGTGTGCGCGCCGATTTCGTGCCCGCGAGATTGCAACTCATTGATGTCGTCCCAGGTCATCATCGGATAGGGCAGCTCTTTTGATGGCTCTATATTCAGTGCAGAATAAATCGCGCGCAATCGCGCCTCTCGATCTTCCGAGCGGAGCGATTTCAATTCACGCTCCAACCCAACAATGGCCAGTTTACGCTGCCCGATATAATGAAGCGGGATGTTATCTTTTCCGAGCGACCTGTCCATTGGTAATTCGGCAGACAGCGTGCGCTTGACCGCGTCGCGCAGTTCGAACCACCATGTGCGATGCGTTTCGTCGATAAATCCCGTCGTCACAAAAAACGTCGCCGGCATGCAGAATTCGCCAAGAAGTTTCGCCGCGTATGCGAGATTGTTCCGATAGCCATCATCAAATGTGATGGCGACGGAACGCCGCGGAGGCTTCCGGCCACCACGGAAACATTCGACGAGGTCGCGCAATGCAACCACCCGGTAGTGGCCGCGCAACGTGCGGAGATGCCGCTCGAAAAGTTCCGGATGAACGTGGAAGCCATCGAAATTCAGCAGCGGCTCGTGACGTTCATCGACGCCGTGATAGGCGAGAACCCGCACTTGATTTGCGGTCAACCAACGGCAGAACGTGAAAACGCCGACGTCTCCGGCCAGCGACAGCGCGCTCTGTTTCAGCGTCAACACAGCCAGGAACTTCGCGATTCGATCCACAAACCAAGAGGCAGGTGTTGCATCGTTCCCATTTGTCCGATTAGATTATTGAGGCATGAAAATCAGCATTTTGATTCTCAACTGGAACCGGCCGCAAGACACGGTCGCCGCAATCGAATCGTGTCTGATGCAGAAGTACGACGATTTCGAAATCATCGTGTGGGACAACGCTTCCACGGATCGGTCCGGCGAGGTGCTGCGGGAACGCTTCGCACAATGCCCAAAGGTGAGAATCCATGTGGCTGATTCGAATTACGGCGTTGCGGGCGGGCGCAACCGCGCGTTCGCGATGGCCGCCGGCGAGATCCTGCTCTCGTTGGACAGCGACGCCGTTTTCGAATCCGGTGATGCGCTGGCCAATGTCGCAGCACGGTTGGAGGCCGACTCGGCGATTGGCGCGATTTCTTTCGAGGTTAAGCGGTCCGACGGGCATTTGATGTGGCCTTTCTCGCGGCCTGCGGCTGAATGGCGGCACAAGGAATTTGAAACCATCCGTGTGGACGGTTGCGCATTCGCGACTCGGCGTGAGGTTTTCAAAAAAGTAGGCGGGTTTGCCTCGCATTTTTCCCCATACGGTGCCGAAGACCAACATTACGCCTTCAATATTATCGGTCATGGGTGGAAGGTGTTCTACTTCCCGGTCGTGGTAGTGGTCCATGCTTTCACGCCCAATGGCCGCACACCGCTCCAGTTTCAGATGCACGTGCGCAACATGCTCTGGACCTGCATGGAACTTTTTCCCGGATTTCAAAGTTTCTGGGGCGCGCTGAAACTGGCTATTCGGCTCTTCCGTGACAGTTGGGAACAACGACAGACGGCTGATTTCTTTCTCGGCTGTTTTTCCGCTCTCTTTCATTTTTCTTTTGCCCGCCGACGCCCGATGAACCGTCCCGACTGGAAGCGATTCCGCGCGTTGGTAAACGAAGACAGGCGGCATGTGCGTGCATCTAGTGTACGCGCAGCGAACATTTGAGATTACCCATAACGCATCGTGCAACACGGCTTGACAAAGGAAACCAACTGTATTCTCCCGCCGTTCTACGCACCATTGCCCCCTTTTTCATAAGTCATCTTCTCATTACGAACTGGCGATAAGCGGTTTTGTTGCAAGCACAACATTAAATTCTCCGGTGTTTTTTGAAAACATGCGGGCACACGCTTTGACGGCAGTCATGGTCAGCATTTTCGCCGAGAAGCACCCGGCAGCAGGTCGAAAGTAGTCTGTTGTCATATGCTTTGTGACAAGAAAGTTCTCCGTCGCCAGCATGTATTTAATTTCATCGCTCGTGTATTCGCGGTTATGCCCTCGATAGACAGTAGTGGCAGGATAGGCTTTCATATTGTAAAAGAACTCAATATCCTCCTCATTCGACAGGCCTCGCAACAATCTCAATCTCTTGCCAATGCTGACTGCATTGGGGGTCGTTAGTATCATAATTCCGCCAGGCGCAAGGACTCTGAATATCTCAGACAGGATTGGCTTAGGACTATTCGGAAGATGTTCAATCACCTCCGAGCATACAACTATATCAAAGCATTTATCTTGAAACGGAAAACCTCGCGGATAGATATCATGTGCCACGGTTCGCACACCCCGTGACGCCAGAAAGTCCAGCAGTCTTGGAACGTATGCTTCCCCATTGCGATTAACCAACCCTTCCTGATTTGCGTACATCTGATCCATGGTGGTGCAGTCCAATCCATAGGCTGCCAGCATGACAGATAACATGCCATCACCGCCACCGACATCCAGTACGCGGGTGCCGGGGGAGCGATGTGTAGCGGGGATCATGAGCATCATCAGTGACTTGTGATTTATCCAAATTGAATTCACCTCCTTATCACCCATTGGCCACCGTGTTTGTTGGATTCTTCCGTCCTTGTACTTCTTGTGACACTCGGTAAAAAGGCTGCGAATGCTTTCTTCCTGCCAGTCGCTTCCATCGATAAACTTACCGTCGTGCATTCGTGTCTTCTCCGTTTCTACAAGTTTTGTACGATCAAACGCCCTTGGTTACGAGTACACCATATCTGCCACGCTGACGACTCTTTTCGACTCGCCTTTAGGACTGATGGCATTAATCTGCAATTTATTTTGAAACTTTGAAAGCCGTCCCAAGTTCTATTGCTGAATAGCGCAAAGTTGCCAATTAGAGAACACGCACACTACGTTTAAGGCAGCCACAACCCCGTTTCAGGATCCATGTTAACAGAGTAGAAATCGGCCCCATCGGATAACTGTTGCGGCCCACGTATGATCGAGGATGCACTAAGTCGAGCATTTCCTCGCGCGTCTGTTGTCTGGCTTCCATCAGTTGAGGGTAATCGTAGAGACGCTCTGCTTTTACAAACACGATCAGGTTCTGCCGGTAGAACGGCTCGATTTTCTCGTTTCGCCAGACCAAAGGACGCAACGCATCTACGACCATGTAGCCGCGGCTTTTGAAAAGCGCCGCCCAGTACGAAGGCCATTGCTCGTTCACATGTTCGGTACCGCCCTGAAATGGAATGGCTGCGGAAAAGACGACCACTGGAGCAAGTCGTGTCAGCGACTCAACCAGTGTTCCGGCTGATATTGCCGGCAGGTGCTCGGCAACCTCGACGCACAGCGCAACGTCGAATGGACGTCTTGCGACAAGGGGCTGCGTCAGGTCGGCCACCTCGAAATGGTCCGCGGGAATTTTCAACATGTCGCGCTGGACATAGTTGCCGTCAAAACCGGTGACATCCGCCACGCCGTTTTCGATGAACGTGGCCGCCCAGGTGCCGACGCCGCAACCGACGTCGGCGACACTTCGCGGACTGCACGCCGCAACGATGAGGGGCACAACCTCGCGGGCCGATTGCAACGAGCCTTCCTGCTGAGCTAAATAAAATGCCGGATCGTAATTCATGTCGTCAACCCATCGGACGGAAAGAATCGTTCGTGTCGTGTGGCGTTCCGTTTTGCAGTTGGTCATTCATGACAATCTGCGCCCCATGACGGTCCTGACGGCCTTGCGAGCCCACTCGAATGGCGGCCAACTGTAGAAGTCGCGGTAGGCTGAAAATGCCATCAATGACGGGAGATAGGATGTATGATTATTGGTCAGCATCCGAAGGATGCGAGGATCGCGATGAATTGGAAAATCGCCAATCTCTATGACGAAAATGCAAAGAGGTAAGACATAGGCCTTGAATACCACACCATCGCGTCTCAGGCGGCTGACAATCTCATTCAGCCCGCGAAAGACGATGAGAGCATCGTGAAAACAGACCATGCCCGACTGGGCCATGACGCGAAAACAAAAATCGAAGTCTGACTGGACGGCGTGATCGGTGTGCTCGCCGTCAACAAAACAGACCGATGGCGACCCCCCGGACAACTGGGCCGGCTCCACGCTGGATGCGTCCGAATCGAAACAGGTGATTTTTGAGGACTGCACTGCATCGACGCGACTGAGGTTGTCCATCATCCTAGACGTACTGTTTTCCGGATAATGAGCCGCACGCCCGCGGGCATCGGCCTGCCGGAGCGGCCGCTTGTCGATTGAATAGATGTACTTGCAGGAACGGTCAAGGAGGTGTGGCTGAAGGCTCCCGCCAAGGTGGGATCCGATCTCGAGATACACGTAACAATCCCGCAGGCTTCGAACCGCCGCCTGAATGGCCAGCAAGGACACCTTGTCCGCATTATCGAGTTGTGCGGGAATGGCATCGAACAACGTCCGGTCTAAGTCGTTCAGGCGCTGCTCAAAGTCGCTCATGCATTTTCTCCCTCGCCACGTGCTGATGATCTTGATGCCATATGAACCCAGAACCCATTCATCGTAATCTACTCAATGTGAATTTGCGCTTGCCGGACGGCAAGGCTGGAATTTTTTCCACCATCTCGATGGCCAGTGCGCAATCGCGGCCCACGGCATCGAGAATGCGCCGGCGCAGGTCTTCTTTCATTTCGCCGGGCATGCGGCGGGACCCCGCCAGCAGCAGCCGATATGACATCAGGCTCTCCTGCACGAACTGGAACTCGCGCACGCAGCCGGTGCCATACAGCAGGTGCGTGAAAAATTCTCCGTGGATGATCGCGCCGGAAGCGGTGCGGATGTTGTCAGATTCCCGGCCCGTCACCGGCGCGAGCCTCGGCGTCGCGCGTGAACAGGAACACGGTTCGCATGACCCGAAACGGGCGCTGTCGCCAGTGTCGTATCGGATCAGCGGCATGGCGAAGTTCCGTAGATACGTGATCAGGACGTTGCCCGGCACCCGAAATGGATCGCTACTGTCGATTTCGACGATAAAATCGGATTCATTAACGTGCAGGCCACTATGAGTGGAACATTCTGCGGCGATGGCACCCGCCTCGCGGTTTCCGTAGCGGTCAAAGACACGGATGCCAAACACGTCTTCAACAAGTTCGCGCATCTCCGGTGCGAGGACCTCTGCGGAGCTGACGATGGCGGACGACGGATAACCGGGCTTGATTCCGGAATCGCGCAGATAGCGCGCGAACGTGAAGACCGAACCGGCATAGGCGACGATCAAGTGCGGGCGGAAACGCCGCATCGTGTCGTGAAACCGGGCCATCTTTTCCGCGCCCATGTCGAAGGCATTGAACCATCGGTAATTTTCAATCTGCCATCGCAGGGTGAGCCGGAGGTTTTTCAGTGATGTACTGACATCGCGATCCGATCCCCAAAGCATCGCGATGCGGTCGCCGGGACGCCATCCCGCAAGGCTGTTGGCCCACATCAAGGATGCCTCGCGTGCAATCTGCGTGTCGCGGTCAACCTTGAATACCATCGGCGTGCCGCTGGAACCGCCTGTCGCATCATCAAACATTTCGGCTGCATTTTCGGCCACGAATTGTTTCATGTCCTGCTGGATTTGAGATCGCTTCAATATTGGTAATGTTGACAGGATTGATTGTGCATTATGTGCCGCGATTTCTGGAGAACGGCTCATAATTCTCGAGAAATATGGCACATGTTGCCGGGCTTGATTCAGGAGTCGGCTCAGCAATTCATTGCGCTTTGCGCGACGCACTGAAGCATCAAGAAAATCAACGTCACAGGATTGTTGAAAGGCTGCCAGAACTTTGCGGCGATGCTGGCCCTGGCGATCGATGAGGTGACGCGACAGCAATGCTGAAAGCACTGGATTCATGGGCAAAGCGAAGAATTGCAAAGACGATTGTACAAGCTGTGAAGTTTGCGAGCGCTTGATTCCCAGCCGTAATCTGCGATGACATGTTCGCGATTCCATCGTCCCATTTTCGCGCGCAGGTCGGGACGGGCGGCGAGTTCTGACATCGCCGAGCACATTGCATCGGCATTGCGTTTGGGAACGATTCGTCCGCCTTCACCGCCGCCGATTAATTTCGGGACCCAGTCCGTGTCGGTCACGACCAGCGGCAGTGCAGTTGCCATCGCTTCGAGAGCCGCGAAACAAAACGATTCATAATCACTTGCAATCACTTTCAGGTCGGCGGCGGCATAGATGTCGGGCAAATCCTTGAACGCGACTTCGCCAAGGAACATCACGGATTTCGTCACGCCAAGCGCGTCACAATTCTTTCGGATTTCGGATTCCAGTGGCCCGCTTCCGGCGAACACCAGTTTTGCGTCAGGCCGCGATGGCAGGAATTTTGAAAAGGCGCGCACCAACATCGCATGGTTCTTGACGGATTGAAAACGCGCGACAAACAAGATCACAAAATCAACCGTAGCAATTCCGTGCGCAGCGCGAAACGTTGAGTGATGCGGATAAAACATTTCCGTGTCCACGCCGTTTGGAATGTCCGCACAATCGGGACGACTTTCCTTTGCAACAGCGGCCATTGTCGCCCCGCTTGCGATTACTGCGTTCGCCAGTTTGATAGCGCCCGAAGCATCGTAGTAATCCGGTGCCGTGAGACGCATGACGACCGGCGGTGGCATTCGAAGGTTCTTCCACTCCATCACGAATGTCGGCAATTCGCAGACTTGAATCACGTCGAATTCGCCGACGTGGGCGGCGGCCCATTTCGCGGCTTCTCGCTCAAACAAAGCGAAATCCAGCATTCGCAGCCGCCATCCGCCTTTGATTTTGTCCCACGGAAACCAGCCGAAATAGGGCGAACGGATCATGTGTGAACGCGGATGTTGAGGCTGAATTCTTGCGCCGCTGAAGACGGGAATCCCTGACAGATGCGAAATTTCGCACCCGAGTTTTTCGAGGTGTCGCGAAATTTCGAGATCGAATGTTTCGCCACCACCGCGCTCGATCGAGAGCATCCGGTTGACGAAAAGGACTCGCATCACAAACCGCCGATCAATTGCTGCAATTTCGCGCGCGTTGTTGCGCAACTGTATTCTCGAATGCATTTTTCGCGAGCGGCCATGCCCATTTTTGCCGATTCGTCCGGGTGATCGAGAACGTCGGCGATGGCATCAGCCAGCGCCCCCGCATGGTTCGCCGGTACGAGCCGCCCGCAGCCTTTCACGACAAGCGGAAGATCGGAAATGTCCGTGGCGATCACCGGTTTGGCCATTGCCATCGCTTCGAAAATTTTGCAGGGCATCTGCGATTGTGCGAGCAGGCTTTGGTCGAGCGGCAGGACGCACAGATCGGCTAGGTCGAGAAACTGCGGCATCTTGTTTTTCGGCTGCGGGCCGGTTGCGACGAGAAACGGAAGCCGTGCCGGATTTCGAAACAGTTCTTCAACATGTACATTCTTCGGCCCGACGATGACGAACCGGATGTTATCGCGGGAAAGCTGGACGAGCGCGTCGAGGATCAGTTCGATTCCTTTGTGCGGACGGACGACGCCACCGAACACGATCAGTTTTTTACCATCGAGTCCGAATTGTTTGCGAAGCGCCGCCGTCGCTTCCGGCGGCTGCGGTTTGAACCAGTCGGTGTTCACGCCCATGTGGACGATCTCGCCGCCGAATTTGTTTTGCAGAAATGTCGTCGTGCTGATGACGAGGTCGCATTGCGGAATTTGTTTTTCTACGAGCGGATAATAGACGTCGTCGAGCGGATGATGCGCATGATGGAGCCAGCGTGAAATTTTTTCGCTGGCGGAGAGCCGGTGATAAAGCGCGCCATCCCATTCGTCGAGATACGCGACGACTTTTACGCCGCGTTCCCGTTTGAGCCGCAGCGCGACGGGAATGGTGCTGGCGGCGGCCTTGACCGCGATAATGACATCACCGGTGACGGCGCGTGCGAGTTCGCGCGATTCGCGGAAATATTCGGGAAAACGATAAATTCTCAGCGCGGGCACGACGGTGTACGGAAACGCTCCGCGATACATCGGGCAGACGCCGTGACCGAGATCGGGACCGACGATTTCTGTTTCGAATTCCGGCATCAAGTGCCGCGCAAGTCCGGTGGCCGCACCAAGCGCAGAAGAATTGATGTCAGGAACTAGAAACGAGACTTTCATGGCCGGACTTCCGCTTGCGCCGAACGGCCGTGACGACGGCTGCGCATTTTTCCAATGATTGGCAATTTCGGTTTCATAAATTTCCAATCATTGGAAAAGGGCGTGCTCCTGGCGATTTGTTGATTCACAATTTCTCAAGAACAGACGCACCGGCCCTGCGCGAGGCTCAAGGCCATGCCAACCCAATGGCGCGCTGAGGCCGTGATTTTCTTGCGCGCAGACATCAGAAGCAGACACGTGACATTTTATTGTTTGCCGACATTGACGATATTCGGCTGCGCCCAGGTGATTTCTTTCTCGCCATTCACGATCCGATTCGCGGCTTCGACGCCCTGCATGACCGAGTGGTCCATGTTTGCGACTTCGTATTTCCACCCGCCAAAACGGCCGCGGCTGAAAATACCAGATCGTTCGAGTCCGGGAATCAAGATGTTCAGCAAATCATCGCGATCGGTGGTGGGCACGGGATAGCCGAACTCCGCCTTCATGTGAAATACGCGGGAATTTTGCGGCGTGGCGTTGACCATCCCCGACGTGCGCAGACCTTCAAGTGTGCGCTGCGCGATCTCGGCTTCGGGCAGGATCGTTCCGTCGCCGGGCGTCGAGATTTCGCACATGAACGAGCAATGTTTCGCTGGGTCGGGAACGTGGGCCGCCGAGAAAATCGAAAACGGCGTGACGCGATAGAAGATCGTGTCTTCGGGACAATAGACCCACGTCTTGTCAGCAAGCTCGGGCGGAATTGGAAAATCGCAGGCGACGCACGCGACCTGAACATGCGTGTATCGCAATCGACTTGCCGCGTCGTGCAGCAATCCGTCGCCGACCATTTCGGTCAGGCGCGGCACTGGAATTGAAGAGATGATCGTGTCATAGCGTTCGACAGTCCCGTCGGAGAATGTCGCGTGATGCGCATCGCGGTTGATGGAGAGCAGTGCCGTCGAGAGCGAGATGCGTTCACGCGGAAGCCTCGCCGCCATCGCCTCCCAAATCGCGCCCGTGCCACCCGTCTTCGGAAATTGGAACGTTTGGTTCGGTCCCCATGTCACGTCGTCACGCCCCTCGCACAGGTTGCGCTCGACACGGACGAGATCGACAACAGGAACGCGGTCGCCAAGCCAGTGGCAGTTCATTGCGCATGGCTCGGTACGCCAAATTTTCGAATTATATGGAACCATGAAATGCTTCGCAATACCGGTGCCGGAGCTGTTCATGATCCATTCCTCGAAATTCCGTGGAGGTGGATTCTTTGTACCGGCGATCGCGCGCAAACCATCGAGACATTCGTCGCGCGCTACGGCGGGCAGGTGCCGGAAATTGTACTGAAACGGATACGGAATCCACGCGCCGTATTCGCGAACCCACGAGCGGCGTTCGTGGGTGTAGAAACCACCGGGCAGCACGATTTCCATCAGACGGTCGAAATAATGGTAGTGCGAATGCGCGACGTGGACCGCGAAATCCCATGTGAATCCGAACGCGTCGCGAACCGACGCGGCGAGTCCGCCGACGTGCGAACTGCGTTCGATCAAGCGCCAGTTCGTCTGGCCAAGTTCGTTCAGCCGCCAAGCCGCGCCAAGCCCGGTGGGTCCCGCGCCTATAATCAGAATTCTTTCAGAGCGATTCATTACGCCCTAAATATCAAGTGATCTTTCGATGTCGCACAGAAAATAATTGGCACGACATCGCGCGCCAGTGTGGATAATTTGCGCAGCGCTTTCAAAAAAGGCACTGAAAAGAATGCAACAAAAAATTCTCATGATTTTAACCAGCCACCGGCTCGACTGCCTGAAGCTTTGCATGGATCTCTTGAAGCGGGAATCGCTCGCACGATTCGATCACGTCTGCCTGCTCTGCAACGGCGTCGAAGGGCGACATCGCGAGTGGATCGACAGCCTCGTCGAAAAAAATCCTTCCGTCAAATGGGACTTGATTTCCGGTCCGCGCGGGCGCGGGAAATTCATTTCGAATTTGCAGAACGAATGCGTGCGCCGGCATCCCGAATCGCTGTATTTCAAAATCGATGAAGACACGTTCGTTTCGCGCGACTGGGACGTGAAACTTTCCGAGGCGTACGAAAAATTCCGTCACGACACGAACCTCTCGCTCATCACGCCGGTGGTCACTAACAACCAGCGCGGCGCGTTCCACCTGCTCACGACGTTTCCTGAAATCGGCGCGGAATACACGCGGCGCTTCAACAAACCGATTGTCACCGACCGAATGGGGCCGGTCTGGCTGTATCCGCAGCAGGCGGAATTCATGATGCGGAAGTTTCTAAATCTCGACGACGCCAACGTAAAACTTCGCACGGCTCCGGGTGATGACTTCATCACGTTTTCATATCCGTTCAGCATCAATTGCCTTTGTTACGACTACCGGCACTGGCAAGAAATCGGCGGCGTACCAGAGGAGGACGAAAACGGATGGGGCAGGTGGATTCCCGAACACAAAAAATTCATCGTCCTTGTCACGCGCGCACTCGTCCACCACTACTCATTTTTTGTGCAGCAAAACTGGCTCGACCGCACGTCGCTTCTTGAAGACATTCGCGAGTCGAACCTTGGCGAAAAAATGGGCCAGCTCTCTCGTTTCGCAGCACGCATGTCGCGGACGCTTCCGCAAATTCCCGACGCCCTGAAACGTCGCTTCAAAAAAAAATAAATTCCCACTCATTGGAGACTATGGGTTGCGACGGCCGTTGACAAGGGTCGGGGTAAAGAGAGTGGGCTCCATTTCGGCTTCGCCGCTTGCGAGCAACCGTTCGACGCATTCGTAGCCTTGCGCGAAGGAGTGGTCCTGGTTTGCAGCCTCATATTTCCACGCGCCGAAACGACCTCGACTCCAAATGTCTCTCGACTCGAACGCACGCAAAATCGGATGGACCACGGCATCGCGACCGAGGAACGGCGTTGGATACGCCTGCGGCAGACGACGGAGGGTCCGCGAGCAAATTGCGGATCGGTCAGGTATCAGGCCGTCCTCGACCAGCGCATTGATCGTATCCTCAACAAGCGTTTCATGGCGCACCGGTTTCTCGCTGCTCTCCGAAGTCTCGGTCATTAGCGACCACTGCCTGCCCGGCAGCGGAACGTTGTTCGGACTGTAGTTGCTGAACACCGTGACGCGATAGTACGGGCTGTTGGATTCAGGAAAATACATCCAGCATTTCGTCCTCAGATGTTCGGGCGGCTGTCCGGCGAGTCCGATGCCGACGACATTCGTGGCCGAGAAAAGCAGACCGTTCGCGGCATCCGAAGCAACGACGCCGGGTGCGAGCGCGATGAGCTTGTCGAGGGGAATTGTGCTGATGAGCTGGCGATACTTCCACCGCGCACCGCCTGCCGTTTCGACGGTCCGTCCTGCCACATCAACGTGAACGACCGGTGTCGAAAGCGAAATGCGCTCTTGCCGCAGCATCCTCCCGATTGCATTCCAAACCGCACCGGTGCCGCCGGATTGGGGAAAGCGGAAAACAGCGTTCGGCCCCCATGAAACAGAGTCCTCGCCCGTGCAAATCGACTTCAAAACATTTTTAAGCGCTGGAACGGCGACGCGCTCGCCGATCCAGCCGCGATCCAACTGTTCCGCGGGGAACGCCCATACCTTGAAATTGTAGGGCCGCATGAAGATTTCCGTCACGCCTTCGCCAAACGTCGCGAGCATCCACTCCGCGAAATTTTCGATCTGCGATTTGCGCACGCCGATTGTGCCGGCCCGTTGACTCTCTGCCGCGTCTAGTAATCCCTTCACGCACTTCCACCGGTCTTCTTTTTCGAGACGATGAAGATTGTTCTGAAACGGATACGGCACCCAGCGCCTGCGCACCCAGCACCAGCTTTCGCGCTGATGCGGCAGCCAGCCATCCGCTCCCAGCGCGAGGTTCATGTACCGGTCGAACGTGTCGTAGTGTGAAAACTGGACGTGCCCGCCCTGATCCCATAAAAATCCCCGCTCATCCTTGAACGTGGCCGCCAACCCGCCGAAGCCGTCAACCGCCTCCAGCATGTGCCAGTCTTGCTTCCGCTCGTTCAACCGCGATGCCGCGCCCAGGCCCGTCGGACCGGCCCCAATAATCAGATATTCGGTCTCGTTCATTTCAAATCATGCCTGCCGTTCGTGTCGGAAGCTTCCAATCATTGGAAGCCATCGCGCAGAGAATATTCATTCATTGTAAGTCATGCGGGACACGTTCGCGTGGCTGGTACAAACTTTCTGCCCAGCGACTTGAGAAGCCCCGCCCAGATCTCGCCGCGACCGGGCGAGGCTTTCAGCGCGTTCCACGCGAACCACAGAGCGCGATCGGGAAAACCTCGATCGCGCCAGTATTGGCAGTTCTCTAGTGCTGCGTTGACATATGCAGCGACCACTTCGCTTCGTGGAACAACACCCTGCCAGATGTCTGGTCGATCCACGATCAACCGATGCGCGACAGTATCCTCCGGCAGCGATCGCCACGCGCCTAATTGCTGGCTGATGCCCGTCGCTGCGCGGCGATAATTCGCCAGCGGTTCGCTGATGAGTCCAACAGGCCACTGTCGTGCAACGCGAAGCAGCCATTCCAAGTCCTCTCGTGCCCGGTAGCGGGGGTCGGGATTGAACGCGCCAACCTTCGTCAGGACGTCACGACGAACCATGACCGTGCTCATCGTGATGAAGCAATGACGAAGCAACGCGGAAAAACACATGCCCGTCTGCGGCATGTTTCCATCGTGCCGGATTCCATCACGCCGGCTCTCGCCATCCATGAGACATGCATAGCAGTGGACAAGACCGCATTCGGAATTCTGATTGAGAAACCGCACTTGCTTTTCGATCTTCTCCGGCTGCCACGAGTCGTCCGAATCCAGAAATGCGATGAACTCACCTGTCGCTTCGGCCAGCGCCATGTTGCGCGGAACAGATGGAAGTCCGGAATTTCTTTTTGCCCGGACAAGTCTCACCCGACGGCCGTAACTCTCAACAATCTCAACCGTGCGGTCCGTCGAGGCATCGTCCACGACGATAATTTCGATATTCGGATACGTTTGACCGCAAACACTGTCGAGCGTTTCGCGGATGTACTTTTCGCGGTTGTACGAACCGATGCAGACGCTCACCAACGGAAGTTCGCGCTCCGCCGTCATGACTCACATCCCTCGTCCGCCAGACGTGTGCGCAACCCCAGAGCGGGCCGACGAAACACAGGTCTTGAGTTCCAGTCCTTGGAAATCATCGCCGCGAACATTTTCAAAGATTGGAAATTCGCGGTACATCGCACCATGATCGTGCGGGGCGGTTTGATTTTATGGTCGATGCTGAATCTCGCGACTGGTCTTGAAAATACCTTGGCGGGGCTGGGCGTCAGTACATGTTATATCCGCTTGAAAACAGGATGACAAACAACGCCATAAACATGGAGAACAGTACCGTAATGAAAAGTTCGATAATCTGGTTGCGCTGCGCCACGAAAGCCACGCCGACAAAAACAGGAAACAGTCCTGAAACATACCGTTGAACGGACACGAGAGTTCCCGAAACCATTACAAGAAGAATGACCGCCACGATGAAGGACACATAGCTCAGTGGAATCCGGCGCATGAGCAACTCGCCCATGCAGACGGCCAAAATTACGAGAGATCCAAGGATCAGCAACTGATCAAAGCGATTGACGCGCAGAAGACTCTCATACGTGGCTCCAAGTGTCAGGCTGACCCGGTTCCAATGCACTTGCGTCTGCACAAATGCCATCGCATTTCCAAACCTTAGGTACATGAAGCCCATGAAGGCCGTCACACCCATCGGGATCAGCGCGAACCAAAAGATGTCCCGACCGGGCTTTCGCCTCGTGACAAAGGGACGCTTAGATTGAATGCCGAAATACTCAATGCCCAGGGGAATGGCCAGAAGCACACCGTAGATTTTCGTCGCACCGGCCAAGGCCGCGAGTAGACACGCGGGGAACCACGCACGCCGTCGCGCGAAGTAGAATGTTGAAACCGTCAGGAGAAGGAAGAGTCCCTCGGTGTAATAGGCCGACGCGAAGAAGCCGGTGGGGAAGATGAACATATATAGAACCGACTTGCGGGCGATGTCGCGTCCCCACCCTTCGCCTTCGCACAGCTTGTAGAGCATGACGCCGGCGAAAAGAAGACACAGATTAGATACAATGAAGCCGGACAGGATCGTGTCGCCAATAACGAATGAAGCAAGTTTCACCAGCAATGGATAAAGCGGAAAAAAGGCGACATTGCTGGCCGTATCCGGATCATACGAATAACCGTCCTTGACGATGCTCCAATACCAGGGTCCGTCCCATTGAAACAGCGGATCAAGCCAGTGGGCATGGCGGGTGAAATACTTAAACTTGTCGATCCTTAGATTAGCATAGTAGGCCAGCATGGCGATAAGAGGTCGTGTGGCGATGAAACACCAGACGGCATCCATCCATCGGGGCCATCGCTCCGGCTGGGGTATCTGCCGGTCGGATAAGGTCGGGGAAGACATACGCCAAGATTATCTATGCGCCGGGCTTGCGGGCCACCACGAAAAGCGAGCACCCAAAGGGAAGGTTGAGCCTGGTCATTATGGCAGCCTCCAACTTGGAAAAGAAAAAGAAGCAGAAATTCAACCAGCGGGGAAGTATGACATAGGACACTTTGGGACGCTCGTAACTCTTCGGGAAGATGCCGCGAAAGAGCCTGAAGGCCAGTATGATCGGAAAGGCGAACGTCACGGCATAGGACGAAAAAATGACTTCAAACCCGGTCATGGACATCTTTGCCCGCATCTCCGATGCGACGTAACGCCGGATATGCAACAGGGCTTCGTCGTGCTCGCTCCACAAAAACCGGTAGGCAGGAACGGAGACCAGAAGAAGACCGCCGGGCACCAGCGATTTGTTGAATGACTCAAGCGTGCCGATGTCATCCCGGATATGTTCAACCACATCAAGCGCTGTGATCAGATCATAAGGTCCGGGCGGCACCTCCCCCGGCTGGATAAGACTCACATTACCGAGATCTCGTTTGCGGCACCAGTCCACCACGGTCTGGCTTGTGTCCACACCCTCGGCCGTTCCGAAAGCCGACAAGACGCCAAGATTATCGCCTCCGCCGCATCCGTAATCAAGAATCCGTCCCCTTTTCCTAAGATAGCGACTTAAGATGCCTCGGACGATATGACGCTTGCCCTGATGCCACCAATAGGTGCGTTCAATTGAAACCATTTCCTCAATATCTTCATCTCTCATAAGGCACCCTGCGCTCTTAAGCCTTCAACCAGCGAGTTGCGGGCATACTGCATGGCCTATGTGGTCTTCGCATATAGATCCAAAAAGTTGCGGGCAACCTTCGCCCAGCCGTAATCTTCGGCCCACGCGCGTGCGGCGGGTCCCCAGCCGGCCCACGCCCTTCGGTTCGCGGCCAGCCAGCGTAGCTTCTCAACCCATTCGGCAACATCCTTGTCCGGCATGATCGCCGCGCTCCGCTCGCTCACGTACTCCGGAATCCCGCCGATGCGATTGGCCATGACCGGCGTGCCACACGCCATCGCCTCAAGGATGGCGTTGTTCGCTGTGCAATCCAGCATCGGCATGAATAGCAAATCGGCTCTGCGGTATGCGGCGCGAAGATCCTCATCCGAGAGCCGCGGCAGAATCCGCACATTCTCCAGTCCCGTATATGCCGCATGGCTGGCTCTCGACGTCAGCACATCCAGATGAAAGGGCGATCCGCGCAACGCCCGCATCACCTCCGCCGCAAATTCATGATCCCGCTCTGTCGATCCGGCAATGAACATTCGCAGCGGTCCTTCTGCAAAGGGCGGCTCCGGTGCGGGGCAGAAAAAAATCGTGTCCACGCCGTGCAATGTCACATTGATCCGCTCTGCTGGATATCCGCGCGACACAAAAAATGGAATCTGCGATTTCGACATAACTGAAATCCGGTCGAAATTTTGCAGGCAGCGGAAATTCCCGAGAACCTGTGGCTGCCGTCGTGCCGAACAATGAAACGTCCCCACAATCTTCGAGCCGTGACCGTTGAACCGTCGCGGCTCGCGCGGTGCGGCAAACTCACCCCACAAAAAATGAACGACATCCCCCGCCCTCGCATCCGCCGCCCTCGCCAGCCTCCGCTCGTCGCGCCACGGAACCAGCGCGTTCCACGTGCTGCCATAGTGACGCACACCCCAGTCCCGCAACCATTGCCCCGCCGTCCAGCTCCGCTTCTGCAAACGCTCCCACGTGATGTCATAAAAAACCGGCTTCGCCCCGAGCGCCTGCACAAGAGGGAACAAACCCGACCGCTGCGCGAAAATTTCCGGATGATGAAGAATCGCGTAAACCATCACTGCTCCGCGCGCGCCGCCGATTCTTTCCAATCATTGGAAGTTCCGCGTGCCTCAACTTCCAACGATTGGAAATTTGCGTGCCGCATATTTCCAATGATTGGAAATGCCAGCGCCATCTTCATGGTGAACTGTAGTCCAGTAATGCGGACGCTGTTTCGAACGCCGCTTCGACGCCGATGGCCTTCATGCAACGGTTGTCGTGCCGGCAGGCGGCGTTGCAATGCCAATAAATACAGCCGTCGCACATCCCTTCGTGTTGCAGTACACGATTGCGCGCGCCCGGAGGCGCCCATTTCGATACGCGCGTCGGGCCGAACATCGCCAGTGTCGGCGTTCCAACCGCGGCGGCCAGATGCAGCGGCGCGCTGTCGTTGCCGATGAACAATTGCGACGCGGCGATGACAGCGGCGGATTCGCCGAGCGAGGTTTGTCCCGCAAGATTCAGCGCGCTGTTCTTCATCTGCGCGATCATGCCGGCAGCAAGTTTTTTTTCTTCACCCGCCCCGATGACAACCACGGCCGCGCGTTTTTTTTCAACGAGCAAATCCGCAAGCATTGCAAAACGGTCAACCGGCCAGCATTTGCCCGGCCAGCCCGCGCCGGGAGCGATGACGACGCGCGGTGGCGGCAACGGGCCGAGAAACGTGGCTGCGCGATTTCTCTCCGCCTCCGTAATTGGAAACGTCAATGGTGCAGGTTCGACGGCAAGTCCCAGATCGGCAAGAAAGCTGGAAACCCAGCCTGCCTCGCGCATCCGGCTGTCGAATGCACGGCGGCAATCAAACCCAGAAAGCGGAAATTCTCCCAAGCCGCCGCACGTGCCGACCGTCACAGCCGCCGAAGCCGCACGCAGCAAAATCTGATCGCTCAAGTGGACTGGCGATGTCGCAACGGCTGCGTAATATCCTCGGCCACTCAACGCGCGCAGAAAAGCAACTTGTTGACGAAATGGCAGAACGCCTCTGCGGTCGCCGCGATGAAACTGCGCGAAATCAGGAGCGTAAGAAATCACCTCATCAAAACAATCAAATCGCTTCGCCAATTTCTCGCTCCATGGCCCCGCAAGCAGTTCCACGCGCACGTCCGGACGTTGCCGCTTGACAGCCTGCGCAAAGGGAATCGTGTGCAGAATGTCGCCAAGATGACCGGTACGAATGATCAACAATCGCGCGGCGCGTGGAGGTTCCTTCGTGGTGAATTCGTTTTCCCGCCGATTCGCGTTTCCAGTTTTTCGCAAAAGCAGCGTTCCGCGTGTCCATGCCGCAAGCGACTCGTGAGGCCATTCAAGCCACCACGCCGCGCGTACTTGTCGCAACAAATCAAGCATCAAAAAGCTCAATGAAGCAACAGATGACACCATTCTTCGCAAGAGATGTCTGCCGCCCATTCAAATACTGTCTCCAATTATCGATTCCACCACAGGGAAAACATATGTTTTCGAAACCAAAAGAAATCAAAAAAGGCCTGCCGGTCCATGCCGTAATACGACATTTCTCGCATATAATATAGCGACATTAGAAACAGCGAGTACGCAATACCTATGCTGATAAATACACCCAATGAAATTCGCTGCCATCTCCGCCTGGCGGCGGCAACGCTCGCTGCAATACAGAACGCACCGCCCACAAGCGCCTCCAAGAAATAACGATTGCCAAAACCGCCGCCGCCCCACCAATCGGCATAGCTTGCCACAATATAGAGTTGCGCAAACACGAAGAGGGAACCGCCGATTGCCATCGCGGCCCGACGACGAAACAGAAAAAAGAATCCCGGAAGCATCAAGACAAGTGCTGGGAAAAAGACAAATACTCCCTTTTTGATGCTTAGCAACACATCGCAAAACAAGGGGTGATTCCAATTTATCAGTCGCCAGTGGTTGAATTCGGGAACAATATCTCGGGGATTCACTATCCAATGCCCGGTTGCATAATGCCAGACCCATAATTGCGGCAACATCACCGCACATCCAGCAAGAACAATCACTGCAATGCTTTTCTTTTGCCTGAGAACTTCGCAGAATCTGGTACGCACTCCGGCGAGGCTGGTAACTCCGTAAAAAACAAATATTGATAGTGCAAGAACATTCGTCGGCCGAGTCAAGAAAGAGAGTGCTAGAACAGCACCCAAAACCGCAGAACGCATCAGCGATTTCGGATCGCCAAACCACCATCGAGATAACGGAAGAAGGGCGGCAACCAATGCGAAAGAACAAGGGTGCGACGTAACGGTTTCGCCTGAGGCATAGTGCAATATATTCGTACCAAATACCAGAATTATCATAGTGGCCAGCGTTGTGCGCTCGCCAAATTCACGATGCAACTCCTTTTTCAGCAAGGTGAGCCCAACGATGAAATAGAATATTCCCGCGAAGCCCGCCGCGTGTTGATAAAAAAACTATATCCATCCGCGGGATATTGAAATTTTTGAAAGCTCTGTTGCGCGACGGTCGCTTTTGTAAGAATATGTGCCGCCATAAAGAAAGGGGTCGTCATGGTCGCCATCCCGATATTCCAAAGACAGAGATAGCGCCCCGTCTGCGGCACATGTTCCCACGCCGCGTAATGCGGAATCTGCCCACCATAGTGATGTTGCGCTACAGCTACCATCGAGGGATCATGATAAATAAGATAGGCGGGTAGATAAGCATAGTAACCCTCGCCGTCAGCGCGGATTTGAGGTCCGAAACAGTTCTCCGAATACGTCAGCGCATAAATAATGAGACAGATTATGGTCACACCGGCAATAAAATGTCCCGAAATGAAACTCACAATGCGATCGCTTTGTTTCATTGATTTGCTTCGCAAGATTGGAAAGGGTGTATCACAGTTGCCTTGTATTACACGCATCTGCAATATTCGTTCATCTGTCTCCTGCCGTCTCACAAGCCAGCAGCCATCTTCGTCATGGTACTCAACCGCAAGGCCATGAGCTCCGCAACCAGCCATGGTCGGCGGATCATGAGTCGCGCGAACCACTCGGGAGCTGCTGGATGATCACAGGGCGTTTTCCGGCATGAAATCACGTACCACAAAGCATCAATGCCCGCCTTTGCACATGGGCGTGCTTTCGGATCGTTCCATTGAAGTGGCAAGTTATTCACCCATTTGCCGAGGTGCCTGCTGCAATAATCTCTGTGGAAGCGCCACCAGCCGGCATGTTTTCGCCAGAAAAGCAGGCTGCTGCGAATTTCATAATATACTTTCGTCGCATTAAGTTTGTTTTCGCCGCCACTGGATGCGCTTACCATATGGTAGAGATGGGCGGCCTCACAGACTTCCAATCCAAATCCGGCATCAGCGGCGCGTATGGAAAAATCAGTATCATCATAATACAGGAAAAGACACGGATCACACCCGCCGATCGTTTCGAAAACTTGGCGTCGAACGAGACTCGCGCAACCGGTGATGAAGCGTTCACGCATGGGCGCAGCACGAAATTCCGCCACCGTGGGCGGATGGTTGCACTTGAAACGACCTCGATCCACAACACCGCCGCAAAACCAGAGGGTATCACGCGGCTCCCAATAGTAAATCAATGGCGCCAGAACGCCCACGTCAGGGTGCTCCCGCATAAAATTCACCATCTGTTGAATGCAGTCAGTTGGCGCTTCCACGTCATTGTCCAGCTTGAGAATGAAATCAAAGCCGTGGCGCAGGCCGAACTCCATTCCGGTGTTGAAGCCTGGACTTCCGCGATTGATCGCATTCTCCAGCACCAATACGTCGGGATAATGAGCGTGAATCCAGGCAACCGATCCGTCCGAAGAGGCATTATCAACCACACATACGGTGACCGCTGGATAATCCGATGCCATGATGGAAGGCAGGCTTTTTTCCAGCCATTGACGACCGTTGTAATTCAAAATCACCGCCAACACAGAACGCGGCGTGCGCTTTGTTGCATCCACTAAACCGTTGCGTCTTTCAGAAAAGGCGGCCATTTTGCTTTCGACAATATTCAGAAGATCTTATCTTTCTCACATCACATAGATTTAGACCGCGACGGCTCGCCGCGCTCCCACCAATTGATGCAATACAGACACTCACGGTTTGCATAAGACGCAATAAATATCTGTAATGGCCAGTTCGGAATCTGCCATGCTCGAGAATGTTTCAAGAAGATTGGGGCGCAAATCCTGCGGCAATGAGCCTCGTTGAACATCCCACTCCAGAACCCTAAAACCGACATTCTCAAAGGCCCGTCTGTATTCATGCGCCCTTAGTCGGTTTGATCTCCCCCCGAACTTGCTTGTTTTCTCGAAATAACTCTTTTCAGTTAAGAACGTCCAATACGTATATGGTGATGAATCGGGATTTTGGCCGGGATAAGCCCGATGATCACGAAGGTCTATATGATGATATGCAATGCCGCCGGATGACATAAGATTGAACATCTCTCTTGCGGCGACTTCCATGTTCATAAAGTGCTCTAATACCAACTTCGATGAGAGCAAGTCGATTGTTCCGACGATGCCCTCTGGCGGTTCAGTAATGTCGGCTATGACATGTCGTACCGGGAGTCCATGCACGCCCGCTGCCAACTCTCCTGACGCAAGGGCCGTGATGTTAAATGATTGAATCCGGCGGTTCCATTCGGCATCTGATATATCTGCCCAATTCCAATCCTTCGGACTAACAGAACAATTTGACAATTGATCATGCAATGCTTCAGCCGCCCGCTGCTCAGGCGCAGCATTCAAATCCCAGGCAAGCGCCATCTTGGCACCATTCAAGTACATTGTTGTACAAATTCCATATGGGTGATAAATTCCACAGCCAAGCTCGCAATAGGTTTTGCCCTCGATCCGTGTCCATTGTGACAGGCGTTCAAACACCTCTTGGGATACGACCCGGATTCGTGAATACCCGTACCGCCAATACTGATTGGCATTAAGCGTTCGTTTGAGATACGTATATACCCTGTCGAGCTCACGCCAATCCCGGCCCGAGTAGAGTTCAGGATACAAGTCGATGTGCCTAAGACAATCTTGGTCTATGGCATGTGCCATGCGCGAACTTGTTCTCAACAAATGCAGGACCGCTTTGAAAATGCTTCCGCCGATACTCATTGATCATTCTTCATTGAAGAAATAGTCACAAATAACCTGTCGAAATCGACGCGCGGAAAGATTTCGAGCCGACCACCACGTGCGGCATTGAAAATTCGCCCGCCCAGCCGCTGCACGCCTGCGAGCGCCGACAGATAGGCGCGTTCATGACGGGCCACGTTCGGATCATTTGTCATTTCGCCCGGGCGCAGATAATTTGGATGAAAATAGTTCACTTCTTCACCGGTGATGAAAACTTTTTCGCCGGTTGCTGGATCAATTTCATATTGCGTTGGTACTTGATAGTTATGATCAATCCCCAACAAATAGATTTCCCGAATACCCATGTAACAGGCGAGTTGTATGTTCACGAATGTTATCGTGTTGCCGCCGTACACACGCAACATGGCATTATCACTGAAATCCGGCGGTGCCGGGAACCGGTCGTGGTATTCCAGATTGAAATACACAGTTTCCGGCACGCGGGGGTATCTCTTTCGCACCCATGCGGGGTAGAAGCGTTTTTCACATGCAATGGCTGCCATTTGAGTCCAATCGTTTTTGAAGGCGAGCCTGTCTTCAGCCGCATAATAAGTCGGACGCCAGGAGGTCTGACCGAATGCGAGATATATCCGGTTGCAGGCAAATGTCACTTCGCCACTCAGACGGTCGAGATCGTCACACCGAAGACTTGGACCATTACCGATTATAAACGCCCGACGATTGCGGTGACAGTCTTTTAGCGCCGCAAACTGTCGGTCCGAGGTGGTTAGCCCCCATCCGCGATCAGCCGCTTGCTCACGAATGCGATCCGCCAGCCTTATCCCATTCAGTATTCCATCACGCGCATAGCTGCGCAAATAAGGCGCGACCAGATGCCGATTCCGTATGACGAATGCAGGATTTAAATACTTCACCAGACACGTACCATTTTCACAACATGCAGATTCAACCAGTGCGACGCAGTTTCGCGCGGATCGGAATTTCAGAATCGTACACGCGCTTGATACCGTCGCCCATCGCGGCCTCAATGGCATGGATGTCACGAACCATGCGGCTAAATCCATGCGGCTCTACCGATGCAGCTTGATCGCTGCCCCACATCGCACGATCAAGAGTAATATGCCGTTCCACCATGCATGCGCCCAAGCATACCGCTGCTAGCGTCGTTGATAAGCCAACTTCGTGCCCTGAATAACCAACGGGCACTCCATATCGCTGTTGTAATGTCGGGATGACATGGAGATTCAACTCCTCGACTTTTGACGGATAAGTGCTGGTCGTGTGCATGAGCATGAGATTGTCCTTGCCCAACACTTCGACGGCGTGGTCTATCTCGGCGATCGTGCTCATACCGGTCGAGAGGATGACCGGACCGCCATGTTGTCGATGATGGCGCAGGAGTTGATCGTCCGTGAGGCTGGCCGATGCGATCTTCCAGCAGGGGGGGGTGAATTTCGCAATGAAATCCACGGAACCCTCGTCCCAGCAGGATGCGAACCAAAGAATGCTGTGCTCTTTGCAGTACTTGTCGATGGCATGGTACTGGGCCTCGCCAAATTCGAGTCCACGCTTCAGATCGCCATTGGTTGTGCCGAACTGATTCTCACGCGGCTTGGCGAGTTCCTCTTTCGTGTAGACGACATCCACAGTTCGTTTCTGAAACTTGACGGCATCGCAGCCGGCGAGCACGGCCGCCGAAATAAGTTTCTTGGCGACTTCGACGTCCCCGTTGTGGTTGATTCCAATTTCTGCGATGACGAAGCATGGCGATCCCTCGCCAACCGTTTTGCCCCTGACACGTATTTCATTCTTCATTTCGATTCCCTCCCGGTTTTCTCGAGTTTGATTTTCTCAGACATTCGTTCCACACGCGCAGATCAAGACACGACAAAAAAGCATGGCCATGGATCCCAATAGAATCGTTCAAGTTTCACAGCGCTCACAGAAATCGCCTCTTTGAACGCCAGGGTCTCTCCCGCCCACTTTGCCGTGTTCAGTTCATCAAAGACAACGATGCCTCCGCGTGGAACAAGAGGCAGCAAATTCATCAGTGCGACGCTCGTGGGTTCATAGATATCGAAGTCGAGATATAAGAGCGCAATGATCAGTTCGGGATGTTGTGTGCAATATTGGGGAATCGTTTTCGTTGCATCTCCCTTGACAATTTCGCAACGAGGCACGTGGCCGGCTGCCCGGTTCATGTCTGCCAATTCAATCGCGCTTTGAATGAGATTGTCACTCGTATCGGAAAACATTTTTGACGAAAGCCCCGCCGGATCATTGGAAGAAAGCGATTGAAAACCTTCAAAGGTGTCAAATCCGATTATGCGGCGCGCGACAGCGTAGGGCTCCAAAATCGCAGAAAGATGATGGAATAACATCAGGCTCCCCCCCTTGTGGACGCCACATTCCACAATAGCGCCGGGAACATCTCGGACGCGTTTGAACAATTCGGTTCGCGTCAGGAAATCCGTGACCCTCTGCCTTTTCATGAAAAGCGTTGCATCGTCCACATAGGCACTGAACTCTAAGTTTGAGAGCAATTCGCGACGGCGGGTGTCGTATTCTCGCTCAGCTCCGGTCCATTGGCTGTTTCTTCTCTCCATTGTTACCTCCAGCTAAAAAGAATATCAGTGCTTTTGTTTCCCAAAATGTGTTCGACGACTTCCCTCACCGCGCCTTCGCCACCCGCCCGGCGCGTTACGAAGGCGGCGACTTGCTTCACCTCAGGATAGGCATCCGAAACGGCTACGGGAATGCCAACCCATTGGAGACATCCGAGATCATTCACGTCGTTCCCAACAAATACGATGGCTTCGCGTTCAACATGCAGATCGTCCGCGAGCTTCTGCAACTCCGACAGTTTATCTGAAACACCCTGCCGGCACGGCACGCCCAATTTCTTGCAGCGTGCCGCCACAACCGGGTTCGTTTCTGTCGAGAGCACCCAGACAGAAATTCCACTGGTCTTGAGCATGGCCAAACCAAGGCCATCCGACCGGTTGCAACTCACAGCTTCCCTCCCCTGCTCGTCAACGACGACACGATTATCCGTCATAACGCCATCAAAATCCAGGACCAAAAGACGGACGCGACCCATCAGCAAAGCCAAGGACTGTCGCGGTAACGCGGCGATCACTGGAGCTGCACATTGAGTTTGAACAAGCACTGTTTCAAAGAACGGGACATCTTCCATGCTGTCGATCTGATGGGAACGTTCGGCGGGCATAGGATGAATGCCAATACGGCCGCCCATGCGGGAGCCGGTTTCGCGAAGCAGGCGCGGCCTGAAAGCATACACGCTTCCATTTTCGAGATACTCGACGGCCCGCTCCTGCCTCCGCGGACGGCGGACCGGATCAAAGTTCAACGGCAACGCACATCCGTCGGCGGCGAGCGCCCAGCGCCCCGTGAAATGTTCCGGGCATCCGCCAAAGACGCTGTCGTAATTTCCCTTCGCGAGCAGATCGACGGCCCCATCGATGTCGGCGGGAACACGGAATGGCGACGTGGCCTGAAGAAACACCACGACATCCGGATCGGGACTTCCGTCAGCGCGCAGCGTATCGAGCACATGCAGCAGCGCAGATTCCGAGCTGGCGGTGTCGCCGCTGATCTCCGCGGGCCGCAGCACAACCTCCGCGCCATGATTCCGCGCAACGGCGGCAATCTCGCCGTCGTCCGTCGAAACGATTGTGCGGGTTATGGACCGCGCGCCGCGCGCGGTCTCCACCGACCACGCCACGAGGGGCTTCCCCGCAACCATCAGAAGATTCTTGCGCGGAATTCCCTTGGAACCGCCGCGGGCTGGTATTATGGCAATGGTGGTCATATTGCTCTCGCATTCATGCAAGTTCCCAATGATTGTCAAAGAGAATTCGACATACTTCCAATGATTGGAAGAAATCGACCTCAGTGGTCATAGATGCATAGATGCCGCAAAGGCAAAATACCGGACGACAAATTGCATTGCTTTGGCATCGCTCACTCACCACAACCGTTTCACATCAATGAATCGGCCGAGAACCCCGTTCACTGCATGTGGCTCCCACAACCAGATGCCTCCAAATCGGTGTTGTTCAGATCGTACACGGCTGATGCCCTTGGTGCCAAGAGAAGGAACACTAGTACATGACGCCTCCACCAAGAGAAGCAATCTCAAGGGTGGAAAAAGCAATCCGGGCAGCCACCCGGGCAGATTCTGTTTAATACGCCGGACTAAGATCATATGGTGCCACGCAACTGCTTTATTTCCGATACTCATGGTAAGCATCTTTCGACACTGTCGCCGAGCCGATATCCCCGTTCGATCGCTTTCATATTTTCACTATTTCCCCAGCGATTCCCACCATGCAAGAGCCTCGGCAAATCGCCCTGCAAAGGCTTCCGGGGTGAAAGTGGCTTCAAAAAATGTTACACGCCGCGCACGCGCCTCGTCGTTATCGTCGTACTGCCGCTCGATCAAAACCCGTGTAAAGGCCTCTACATCGCCCGGAGGAACAACAATACTTCCCGGACCAGTAACTTCTGGGACACCGTCCACACCGAACGCCACGCTTGGCCGGCCCAGGGCATTCGCCTCCAGAAGCACCTTGGGCGCTCCCTCACTCCGGCTTGTCAACAATACGGCCTCTGCACGAGCCATCAGTGGGCGTGGATCTTCAACATTCCCGGTGAACACAACCTGTCCGCGCAACTCAGGCTTCATCGCAGTTTCCTGCAAAACAGCAAGTTCCTTCGCTGATGGGGCCGATCCCATCCATATAAAATTCGCTTCCGGGCGGGCCATCAAGACTCGTTTGGCAATCTCCAGAAAGAAATCCACGCCCTTCCGCTTATCCGCCACTGCGCTCACCATAAAAGAACCAGGTATCTGTGCTGAAGTACAAACTGAGGCATACCGGTCATACGCAGAGATGTTCCTTAAGAGACGCACATTCCGCGGTGTAATGCCGCAACTTTCTCTCAAGTAGGTGCATCCGGCCTCGCATACATGGAAATGTGCGAGTTGCCGGTTCCGAAGCGCTCTCCGAACACATCTCAACCGCATCGCTGGTTCCGTGTACCATTGCGTCTCATGCCAATATATGGCCATGTTTCGCCCCAGTGCGCCGGCCAGACCGCTAATCAACCACCCCCATTTGAAAGGAATGGAATTTACCCCGTCGAATATGATCCATTGGCACCTTGCCAAAATGCCAAGACATCCCGCCAGATCGCCCAGCCATCCATAATGCATTTCGATCCCTTGCCGCAAGCAAGCGTCATAAGAGCACCACAACGTCTCCAGTGGTGTTCCCGGACCGTGGCGATGATGAGAGAAAACGGCAACGTGGCGGACATTCACAACAGTGTCTCGAGCGCGAGGTCGAACTGGCATCCAAGCCAGAATGTGAAAGGTGATTGGGCGAGGGCGAGAACACCACGTTCATCAATCAACTCGTGTTCCACACAGTGCCTCAACGCATCAGGGCGGTTTTTCGACGGATCTTCGAAGGGCAACTGATCCGCTGGCAGTCCGAACCCTCGTTTGGGCGCCTCAACCACCTCTGCCGGAATGTGCGACAGCGCAACTTGCCGCAATAATGCCTTCGATCTTCCTCCCGGGTTGGTAACGGTTCTCGGCACGTTCATGACCCATTCGACCAGACGGTGGTCCAGTAACGGCGGTCGCGTTTCCAATGACTGCCGCATGGAACAGCGATCCACCTTCGTCAGTATATCGCTGGGAAGATAGGTCTTGATGTCCACCCACTGAGCCCTGCGAAAAGGGTCCAAAGCCTGTCTATCATATTTTCGGAAATAATGGTCCAAGTCAAAATCCTGCAGTTCCTTTTGAAGCTTCGGATGCAGAACTGACCGCACACGTTCTGCAGAAAACGGGGTGTGACCGAAGTTCTCCATCCGCCATTTGCGGCGGCGTGTTCGCCAGCGCTCGCGGACAGACCAAAGAAACGCGCGAGGGCCATCCCAACAAAGCCGTTCCCTGTGGAAAGGCAGCCCATAATGATAATAACCACCAAAGACTTCGTCACCGCCATCCCCTGTCACAACTGTCTTGACCTTCGATGCGGCCAGGCGGGCTACTGACTCTGATGGAACAAGAGAATAGTCTCCGAAAGGCTGACCAAAGAGGTCCAGCACCCTTGACGGCGGACACAGGAACGCCTCGTCGGCGATACTTTCGACATAATGATCTGTGCCGAGGAAAGCGGCCGTACGGGCTGCGCGTGGTGATTCATCCAACTCGCCTCTCCCCATGCCAATGCAGAATGTTTTTAGCGGACGATCCATCACGTTGGCAGCCAGTGATGTTACAAGCGAAGAGTCTATCCCACCGCTCAGAAAAGCCCCCACTTCAACATCGGCAAGCATATGTGAACGAACTGCATCGCGAAGCATTTCATCCAGTTTTGCCCGGGCTTTTCGCCCACAGATAGAAGGCGGATTGGCTTCCGGCTCGAATGTCCAGTAACACCCCGTCGAGCATGCGATGCGATTTTGCTCACGCTTTATCTGCATCCAATGCCCTGGTAACAGACATGTAATATCCTGATAAAAAGTGTTCGGCTCGGGAATATATCCGTAACGTAACAGTTCGGAGAATGCGGCGCGCCTATACCCCGTCGCCCGGCCCAATAACCTGCGCACTCCAACAATCTCTGACGCGGCGACAAACTGATCGTCTGTAACAGCGTAATATAATGGCTTTTGCCCAAAGTGATCACGACCAAGAAAGAGTTCCTCCCTTGCGTCGTCCCAGATTCCGAATGCGAACATTCCTTCGAGATGTGAACATAAATCGCCGCCCCAGATTCTATAGCCGTGCAGCAGCGCCTCCGTGTCGCACTGGCTTTTGAAGACGCAGCCCTTCGCCTCCAGTTCGCAGCGCAACTGCCGAAAGTTGTAAATCTCTCCGTTAAACACCACCCATAACTCATCGAGGCGCATCGGCTGGCTTCCTGTTTCCGATAAATCCAGGATCGAAAGCCGCCGATGCCCGAGTGCCACATTGTCGTTGCGCAGGAAATTCGATCCTGCTGCGTCTGGCCCCCGGTGTCTCATGGAATCACGGGCAAATGAAAAAACCTCGCGCGATACGGGATGTTTTGAGGATACAGCGATGAGAAAGCCACACATAATATTCCAACCACAGCGACTGTGATTTTACCGGATAGATCGAAGGCAATAGATGTGACAAGAACTGCCCAATACAAAACTGATGACCTTGCGAAAGATGAATCCCAAACGCGAATCGCATACGCTGTAACCAGTGTAGAAGAGCCTGTTGACATCCCGGTGCAAAATTTGCCAGCCAGTTTCCCGAAAAAGCCTCGACCATGCAAATCTGCTGAATAACACAACTTCGCCGAGGAGCGTACCCCGTTCGCCGTGGCGACGCTCCCGGTTGATGCGCACGGTGAACAAACGAATATTGTGACCATGCCGCAGATAGAACGTCATCATCGTCCAAATGCGCCAACTGGCACTGGGCAGAACATGTATGGCGATACCGCCGGGCTTCAAGACGCGCTTGATTTCGGTCTGAAACTCCCGCACGTGGGGAATGTGTTCGAGCACATTGCTGCTGAAGATTGCATCGAATGAGGCCGGAGGGAATGGCAGGTTATGCCCGTCATAGTTCATGACAGGAAAAATCCTGCTTGCAGTGTAAGGGCAGGACGTCAAATCAACGGATATCACTCTAAAACCATGCTCTTCTATGGCACGGGCCTGCCATCCGGCACCGCCTCCAATCTCCAGAACCAAACATGGCGTCCCGGGAAAAAAGCGAATGGCGCGGTTCAACTCATATATCCTTATGTTACTGAGATGAGAAGAAGATTGATCGGGTAGTGAAAGTCGCCAAATATGCCGCACATGCCAGGGCAGATTGTATTTCACCCAAACAGCTAATTTTCGAAGCACGCTCATCGTTGGCCTTGGGGTCAATGATCTACGCTTGATTATTCCCCGCTGCGGTCAACTGCCCGCAATGCAATTACAACATTCCTTGTGCAAAAAAAAGGAGGCACCGCAGCAGCGATCGGAGCGAAGATGTCGGCGAAACCAAACAAGCCTCTGGGATGCGAAATACTTCGCGGTAAAAATGACTTGAAGCATCCGGAAAGGGAAGGTGTTCCGCGATATGCGAACAGGACCCGACAGCTACGGAACAATCCGCAAAGGGGCGCCGTTCCTTTCTTACATCACAGATGTGATCGGCGCGAACAAGGTCAACCGTCTCCCATCTGGGCTTCCAGAATCCGTCATTGGTATCTCCTACTGTCAAGAGCGGAACTCCTCGAAATCGCAAGGCGCGTTCCAACCTGCGACCGAAACCAGATATTCGCAACCTGTTCACAGCATTCATCACGTCATTATTGCTTTCCAGATACGTTCAACTCACCACAGCCGCTTCACATCAACAAACCGGCCCAGGACACCGTTCACGGTATGCGGTTCCCATAGCCAGATGCCTCCCAAATCGGTGTTGTACATATCGTAAACAGCCAAGAGCCGGTTCGGGGCCACTTCCACAATATCAACATATCCTGTCGTTTTGCCGTCCGCAGCAGTCAATGCCACCTCGTGTCCCCACGTCTTGCCGCCATCGGTGCTGAACATGAGGTTATTGCCGGGGCGTCCGAATGCACAGACCAGAACTCCGTTGCTCATGAGCAGTAGCTTGGGAAATACACCGGGAATGGGCAGACGGCGCTTTTCCCATGTTTTTCCGCCGTCTATACTGCGCGCCGACAGCATGGAGGCCGCCGATGTTGGTCGCACCCACGGATTCTCCTGAATTTGCCCCGTTCGCATGACCGCCACCAAATTTGATGAATCAAGCCGCACCATTGAACCTTCATTTGGCCCCTCGTTTCCCCATGGGGCATCGTTTGGCCCCGCGATAATCTGATCCTCCTTGAAACTGTGGCCGCCGTCCGAGGAACGATACAGGAAGAAAGAACTTTTTCCACCCTTGGGCGCATAGCGTCCCGCCATAAGGACGGTATTGCTCCCCATGTACACTCCACATGGAACTGGGTCGGCATCCGGTCCGTCAACGGGAGACATGAACGGACCCTCCATCCGGCCATCTTTCCGACAAATCATCAGATGCCCAAGCCCGCCCACATACCGCAACATGTCGCCATCCATATAGACAGTACCGCCCCATGCCGAGAGAACCCCACTCCATGTATTGCAAAAGAACTTGCGTCGATTTTCAGGAATCTCTGCTTCTCCAAGCGCCCATGTGCGGCCACCGTCGCGGGAAACCGCAGGACCGAGCTTGGCAAGATCAGCCGACACCTGCTGCTTCGCGCTATCTCCACCGAGGTAATACAAAGCAACCAGCATTCCATCGGGAAAGGCAACGACGCGGGGATGAGAAAGGTAACCCCAACCTTTTTCGGTTCGTGAATTTGCGATGACAAACGGAGCACCTTGCGATACCCATACTCGAGAATAGTCAAGGCCCGGCAACGTCGAACAACCTGTGAGAAAAGACAGGGCGATGCAAAACAAAATGGCGCGGATGCTATATTTAATTCTCATGTGCCGCACTTTTGAGCAATTCGACACAACGTTTCTGGAAAATTGTCCGATCAAACTGCTCTGCAATAGAACGAAAGAAGCCGGGGGGATATGCATCTTTTCGCGTCACAAACCCGGCCAGTTGCAGTTGCATAGTCCGTAAATCACCACTGACGAATTCCAGGGGGAGAACTTCCGCCGTGCCCGAGCTGTCAAAACAGAATACAGGGAGATCTCAGGCCAATGCTTCAAGTGCCACAATTGGGAAAGGGTCGTCGCGACTAGTGAGAAAAAACACGTCGAATGCAGGAAGACTCAGGCCTATATCTTGTGCCCAACCTTCGAGAGTCACCCCCGGCGCGGCGCGTGCGATCAGCCGATGTATCACATCAAGAAGGAACGATGCCAGCAGTGTTTGGGATGTGGACTTGGGATACAACCAATTACATTGAATTGCGAATCCAACCTGACAGTACATTGATTCTTCCCCCTCCGGCGTTCGCCACTAAATTTTCGAAGCACAGATAATCATCAGCAGTACGATCTGATTAGCAATTGACAACGATTATCGGTTCACCTCTCTATTATTTGACCTAAAAAAGAAGATTGTCTTCATGTTGTGAAACAAATCCTTGTCGCGCAGAAAACGCCCCAAGAGGGCGGGATACCATCGAAAAGCTTCTCTTAAATATGATGCAGCAAGCCGCCCATCGTGCATCAAAATCGCCTGGTATCCGCGGCGGTAAAAATCACAGCCAGTTTTCCGTCGGTTCCAGCGACGAGCCTTTTTGAGAATATTGCTTTGTTCCAGATCGAAATTGTTAATCATCACGGAGTATCCTTCATCCACAATCTTGACCCTCGCAAAAGAATTTTGTGACGAAAAGGTCCCGCCCATTCGATAGGCGGACATCACTTCCGGCAGATATCGTATCGGCCCACGAAGCGATGCAATCAAATGCATTGGCCAGTCTCCCACCGGGTGAAGTCGAATCCACTCCGGCAGGGGAAGCACCATGGAACGCCGATAGATAATAGAAGCAGTCAGCACGAAATTACGCCTGGCCAAATCGCCGAAACCACAGACCGTCTTTGCGTGCGGCGACGGACGATATTGCTCTCTTATTACTTCCCCGGATATTGCCACAATTTTCCCGTTATGAAAGCATGCAGAATATTCTGGATGACTTTCCAAAAAATCAATCTGCTTCTGCAATTTCAGATCATCGGTCCAGTAATCGTCGGCCTCAAGACATGCAATATATTCGCAGCAGCATTCATTCAGTGTCATGAGGCCATTTTTTTGCATACCAAGATTCTTTTTGTTGCATCGAAGACGAATCACATCCGGATTCTTCTTTGCCAGATCGCGAAGTATTTCAGCCGTCTGATCCGTTGAACAATCCTCCCCAATGACGATCTCATAAGGAAAATCCACTTTCTGCATCAGGACGCTTTCCACAGCCTGCCTGACGTACTTCTCGTGGTTATACGCCAGCATACAAACACTGACTTTGGGCTGCGTGCTCATTTTACAGAGGTGATGTTTTCTTTGACAGCGGCAGCGTTCGCGAGGGCTGTTCGGATGATGCCGGCGATTTTGACAATCTCGGGATCGCCGACTGCGGTTCCCGTCGGCAGGCTCATGACGCGCTGGCAGAGGCGCTCGGTTTCAGGAAGCAACAGACCGGCATGAGGAAAATAGGAACGGTATGGTTCCATACGATGGCAACCGGGATAGAAGTAACGGCGGGCGCGGACATTCTCGGCGTGGAGAACGTGAACCAGTTCGTCGCGGCTCAATCCGAAAACGGATTCATCCACCTTGACGATGATGTACTGGTTGTTGTTCTTTTCGCCCTCGTCATAACGAACCATGGTCAGGCCCGGCAGCGATTCAAGCTCCCGGCGATAGGCATCGTAATTGGCTTTGTTCGCCGCGATGAATTCGTCAAGGCTCTCCAGGCTGGTCAACCCCATGGCGGCGCTGACTTCGCTCATCTTGCCGTTGGTGCCGATATAAATGACCTTGTCCATTCCGGCGAAACCGAAGTTTTTCATCAGGCGCATCTTTGCGGCCAGTTCGTCATTGTTGGTGGTCACGGCCCCGCCCTCGAACGTGTTGAAGAACTTCGTGGCATGAAAGCTGAAGACCTCGCACTCGCCAAAACCGCCGATCATCTTCCCGTCATGCGAGCAGCCGAATGCGTGGGCGGCGTCAAACATCAGCTTCAAGCCGCGCCGCTTCGCAATTTCCGCCAGCGCCCCGACTTCGCACGGCCGGCCCCAGATGTGAACGCCGATGATGCCCGTCGTACGCGGCGTGATGAGTTCCTCCACTTTGCGCGGGTCCATGCAGTGCGTGGCCGGATCAATGTCGCAGAACACCGGCGTGATTTCCTGCCATTGCAGGGCATGTGCCGTGGCGATGAACGTGAAGGAGGGAACGATGACCTCGCCGTGAAGCCCCAGCGCGCGGATGGCGATTTCGAGCGCCACGGTTCCATTGCACATGCAGACACAATGCTTCACGCCGAGCAAGTCCGCGACCTTCTGTTCGAATTCGCCGACGAACGGCCCATTGTTCGTCAGCCAGTCGCGATCCAGCATGTCATTGATGCGCGCCAGCAACCGCTCGCGGTTCCCGACATTCGGCCGGCCCACATGAAGCTGCTTTGGAAAAGCCGGCTGGCCACCCAAAATGGCCAGTCTTTTATTTGAGGTTTTGTTCATTTTTGCGTGGAAAATGCGGCAATTTCAGGTCTCCAGCGCGAAAACGGCGCCTTTGTAGAGTTGCGCATTTATGCGGATTGCTAATCTTTCTGTTGACAAACCATTGCGGGTTGTGCACAGATCACAGTCCGAAAGGAGACATAAAAATGTCTATTCAGTATTACTTGTTGCCAAACGTAGCCACACCGGACCCGAACGATCAATACGCGAGGGTCGAAACCATAGACAACCTCACGCCGGAGGATCTGTCGAAAGAACTCGTTGCCCGCGGCAACGGCGCGAGTCCCGACCAGATTCTTGGCATCATCAATGCCTATGAGGGACTTGTTGCCGAAAAGATCGCGGCGGGTTTTGCCATCAATACCCCGCTGCTCACTCTGCGGCCCGGCATCAACGGTGTCTTCACAGACCCGAATGACAGTTTCGACGCCTCGCGCCACGTGATCCGTGCAAATATCTACGGCGGCCCCATGCTCGCGAACAAAATCGCCGGCGCGACCGTCGAGAAAATTCTCAAGCCGGCCCTTGCGCCCGTCGTGGTCAGCTTCACGAACCATGAGACCAGCGCCATCAACGCCACGATCACCGCCGGCGGCATCGGCGAGATCAGCGGCGACCAGTTGAAGTTCGACGCCTCCGACGCCGACATGGGCGTCTATTGCGTTCCCGAGGCCGGCGGCGACGGCATCAAAGCCCAGGCGATGGGCCGCATCACCGACGGCAAGGTCCTGGTCCGCTTCCCGGCGCTTGCACAACTGCCCGCCGGCAACTACTGGCTGGAAGTCCGCCGCAAATTCTCCGGCGGTCCCCTGCGCACCGGCCGGCTCGGCCACATCCTGACCGTGAGCGCACCGGGCTGAAAATCCGGGAATAACGGCCGCACGCCCATACCCGTGCAGAAGGGGTTGAACTTCTTGAAAAAAGGGGTTCAACCCTTTTTTCAAACGGGTGCCACCCCTTGCGCGAAGGAGTGCCACCCCTTTCCGAGAGGAATGGCGCATATTTTTTGAGCAGCTTGAACCACCACGCGAAAGCCCCTTTCCGACGACAGTCGACGACCGCACCCGATCAAACGACGCCCCGAATCTGCCAGTCATGCCATACGCTCCAGAAACATCTTCCATCTTTCCAATCATTGGAACCTGCGTCCCGGTTGACTTCCAATCATTGGATTTTTTGTGATCGGTGATTCGAGTTTCATTTCAAACCTGACGAGGCGACCGACATGAAGGACTGATGCAACATCCGGCTCACGGTTGAGCAGGACAAGCGACAGCATTCAACGTGGCAGATCTCTTGGCCTCAGGGCTGACCATGCCATCATTTGTATTTGGCACAAAGAACATCACTGTCTCCGACCAGCCCTCTGTGTAGTGTCTCAAGCAGACCTTGTAATCAGGCCTCAGTCCCATAACAAAGTCAAACACCTGCCAGAAATGTGACGGGTGGTGATAAACTGCAATGGCGAGCTTGGGGTGGTCATCAAGAATATGCCGCCGCGAGCCCGCCAGGGCCTTCAGTTCCCATCCTTCCAAATCCATCTTGATGAAAGACACTCTTTCTCTAACTTCCAAATCCAGAGTCGTCACATGAATGTGGGAAGAACCGGATTCGCTGATGGCGCTGGCGGGACCTTGATCGGAGTTGAATCGCAGCGTGCCGGCAGTACTGGCAAGACCTTTTTCAATGAACTCGATTGATCGTTGTTCCCGCAATCTGTCACGTGCTTTCTGAATTGCGCCGGCAGATGGCTCGAAGAGAAATACCTTCCCATGGTCAGGGCATCGCCTGCAAAACTCCTCGGTAGTATCGCCATCGAATCCACCACCATCCACGAAGACCTCGCCAGTCGCCAAACTGAGGAAATCTTCGAAGTATTGATCCCTGAATCGGACCGAGTACGCCCTCATGACACTATAGTCTCCGGTCGTTCGAAACGTGAGCAGGTCATCCAGCACCTGTTTTGATTGCGCATCCTCGAAGGATTCGGCGAGATGTTTCCACTTGAGCGCATTTTGCTCCAGATCCTGCCGTGTTTGCAGGACAAACTCTGGCAAAGGAATGCTATCAGGAAGGGCTCTGCACAGATCGGAAAGGGCGAGTACGCCGGTGATTTTCAAATCTGCCAACCGTCGAGAAGCCGACACAGGGCTTATGGACATAGAGCAGTTGATAACAATGCCACGCGCTGGAACATCTATTCCTTTTACCACGGGCTTTCCATTCCACACGGTGCCCGATTCGGCAAAATCATCCACAAACGCATCCACCGGGAAGACCCTTGCCAATGCCTCGGAGTGCTCATTGCGTCCAAGAACATAGCGCCGTCCAACTCCCTGGGGAGATGCAAAGGCATCAACCAGTTCTCTCACTTGTGGAGAAACTTCGTTATATGACTGAAGTACTGTTTGCAAATCGAACATGGCTCACTTCTTGAAAGATGTTTTGGTTTCGATGAAGCAGCCTAATTCACGGGTTCCCATTTCTTCGATTGGGTGGACGCGACCATCGCTTCAAACATCTGCAAACCTTCGGCAGCTAGCTCGGCGCTGAACACCTCTTCGGAAGTCCACTGACCGGTTGCCTTATACTGACGCAGACAACCTGCAATATCGGTGTAGAGATTTGCAAGAGCCTCGATGAAGCCAGCCGGGTGTCCTGCCTTGAACCGCGTGTAGCGCCGCATCCCCGCGATCTCGACGGCAGAGGCGCGGTCCATGATCTGCCGCCGTCCATTTGAAAAGGACAGGATCAGTTCCTCCGGATTGGCTTGGAACCACTCCGCCGATGCATCCGAACCATATATCCGCAGCCGCAGGCCATTCCGATGACCGAGCGCCGATTTGCTGAACCAGATCTGACCTTGAACATTCTCGGTGTACCGGCACAGGCACGTCACGTTGTCGATGACATCAAACCAGCCGTAAGTATTCTGGTCGGAAACAACTTCGAGCGGCGCAAGTCCTGTCAGGTAATGAACCAAGTGGTGAAGATGAACCGCAAGGTCCAGATGAATTGTCGGGATTTTCCCATCTGAAAGTCTCCACGATTGAGGAACAGGCTTGTTGCCCTGTGCATCCACCCTGCGGAAACCCTCCTGGGGCATTTCAACTTGAAAATGGACAATCTTCCCGAGCACACCAGTCCGAATCAGATTTCGCAACTCGCGAACCATGGGGTAGCCGGAATAATTGTAGCTGACGGCCAGGAACCCTTTCTGGGAGTTGCGAACATCGAGAATGCGTTGAGCTTCGGCGCTGGTGACCGCCAGAGCTTTCTCGCAGATGACCGGAATACTTTGTTCCAGGCAGGTGGTGACGATGTCGGCATGGGATGGGGTTGGGGTTAGGATGACCACGGCGTCAAGACAACCCGCCTCTTTTTGAAGCATCCTCTGCCATCCATCATACAGACGAGCAGAGGAAATACCATATGCTTGGGATGTCTCCAAATTGATGGTCGGATCAAGGCTGAAAGCGCCCGATACAAGTGACCATTCGTTGTCCATCATGCAGGCAGAGAAATGGGCATATCCGACGGCGGAATCAAGCGCGCCGCCAATGAATCCAAGATTAAGAGGTGAAGAAGGCATCGTTTTCTTTCGTGTTACTCTCAACTTAAGGAATACAACTCACCGCCGAGAAGTTTTCGATAAAGCCTCTCTTGCTCAGTTTCCGACGACGAGCGGAAGAAGAAAATTCCGGCGCGACCGTAGGGACTGGCTGCGATGAAATCTCCCGATGTTGCCAAGGGTACAAACAATCGGATGTCTAACGGGACGGTAAATTGGAATCCCCAGAGGGCCGCGTCAGCCTTTGATGTCACCGTATGCCGTGTGATTCTCTCCTGAACATCGCCCACATCTCTGAGACTTGTCACTTTCCCGACGAACGGGGCGGCATAGCTCGCGGCATAGGGATAACCGGTTGTATATTCGATCAGCAAAGAATACAAGTCTCCGGGACAACGACGGGTAATTTCGATGATCCAGTAGCGATTTCCGCGCACAATGAACTGAGTATGCACCAAGCCATTCACCAGATGTAATGACGATGAGAGACGGCATACATCTTCCCGCAAAGATTTGAGTATTTTCCCAGCGAAATTCACCGCTACCCGACTGGTGTCAACCGTGAAGGGATTGGTAGTGCAGTCTTCCTGAACAATAAAATCCGCCACCACTGCCCCGTTCCACACGAACGCTGAATGGCTGAACAACTGCCCCTTGACAAACTCCTCAATAATCGCGCTCCCGGTCTTGGAAACTTTACATGCGATTTCGAATGCTTCGTTCAGTTTGTCGGGGGCTGGGTCAAGCAGGACAGTCATTCCTCGGCCGCTGAATGAATCCACAGGTTTTACAATGACAGAGTCAACCTCGGAAGCCTGCGCCAATGACAATACGCGCGGGATAGATAGCGCAAGGCTACTGGCAACCTTCCGAAATTCACATTTCGAGTTGATTGCACACGTATTTGCCGGTGTGTCAATACCCGGGAAACGACCATTGTTAATCTCGGAGCAAACTTGATAGGAGATATCCGTGCATCCGGGCACCAGATAATCGAACCCCTTTTCATCTACAAAGGCGGCAAGGCGATCGGCCTCGGAGTAATCAAGCGGCTCATAATTTGGTACCAGTTTGGCAAGGGTCTCTGTCGGCTTGCCGCCCACTACCCATACCTCGTGCCCCATAGCGCACAATGCACGATATATCGGAACGGCGGCGCGGTTGGTATCAACTAATAGAGTTCGTGTCACAAACAATCCTTCGATTGTGTTCCTTTGCGGCAAACTCCAGCATCAAGCCAGTTATCGGGCGAGACGGGAAGTTCGGCAGTCTTCCACCATCTGAAACCAGATTTTGCGAGGATTTGTTGCTGCAAATATGGCGACAAAGGCGCGTCGTGCAATGGCAAAGAATCTGCCCGTCTGCGTGGCCCACAACGGCAGGATTGACGATGCCTGCCCGGCTTGCTGGGGCGGAAGCGCCAATCCAAACATGCCGCCGATGATTTTCGAATGGCAATTAACAGTTCGTGTTACCGGCATAGCTTGTCCGAATATGCTGTCTATAAGCCTGATTTATGAACGACATACAAATTACTGTTCGGCGCGAGACGAAGTCGCCATGAGAATAAACGGCCAAAGTCCTTGACGCCGAGTTGTTCAACTGTAAACCCGGCGTCAGTCAATCGCTGAAGGAAATCCTGCTTTGCATACATGCGAACGTGGTCATCCTGGCCGAACCTTCTCCACCGTTCTCCTATGTCCGTGACATTTGGATCTTCATCGGTCTTTTGCACGGATAGCTGAATCGGAACCAGCAAGACGCCCCGACCGCCCGGCTTCAAGATTTTCCACAATTCACGCATGGCCGCCCGATCATCTGCGACGTGTTCCAGGACGTGTGAGCAAATAAAAAGATCGAATTGTCCGTCCTGATATATCTTCATGTTGCAGATATCCACACCCGGATCGTCAACGCCCTTCATCATCATGTCCGCAGTACGCCACCGCAAAAACCCTTTGTGTTCTGCACTGAGTCTTTCAACTAAGCGTCTCATCGGTCCGGATGGCGCGAACTCGACAACATTCCACGACTGCCGAACGCTAGAAGTTCTAATCAAATTCTCGACGTAAACGGCAATGAGGCGGTCCCGGTCGGAAGCACCGCAAAATGGACATGAATATTCTGCATAGCTGCAGAATTCCGCCCCACCGATGGTGTAGGCACCACCGTGTTTCCGGTGCATTTCCTCATACATAGCAGGCAGTGCGTTGAAATGTGGAACTTGATGTTCGCAAACAGGACAGTAGCGCCCACCCGGCAGCGGGATTTTCTCCCGAAGCAAGGTCAACCGCCACTCAAGACCCGTTTGAATTCGCCTGAGTAAATTCAAGTCACAACATCCTCAGACACAACTGCCGATCGCCTCAAGCTCTCTCTCGGGCCCGAATTTCCATTCGAACGTCGGCCGGATGGCACCGATCCATTTCCCATACCACGCCCCCCCGCGCTCAATATCATGGATTTCAAACGTCACGACATCATGAATGTCGAGCAGGATGACCGAGGAATCCTTGACGATAAGAACGCGCACGGAATAGACGGCATCATTGAGAAAGTCAGCGGGGATAACGAAGCGCCCCTTCAACATTCCTTTCGGCGCCCGCCGCGCCCCAGAGCCGGTGTTGAAGATGCAAACCCCCTCAATGTTGTACAGGACAATACTGAGATTCAGTTCGGTATCTGAGACGTAATTCTCGAACAGGAATTCAAGTGCGACAGGAGTACGAACAGTCATGTGTTTCGGATCATCGTCATTAGCAGGCGCAATCGAAACGTGGCGCAGACGAACAACGCTGTCGCCGGGAGCTTGGTTCGCATCTTCCCATGTCCTCTCCATGCTGCCAATGTTGCCTCGCTGCAAATACTGGCCGACGACATGCATGCAGTCGCCGCGTTCAACAACGTGACCCTTTTCAAGCCAGATTGCCGAGCCGCAAAGTGTTTGAATGGCTGCCATGTTGTGGCTGACAAACAAGACCGTCTGTCCCGCCTTGGATACATCAGACATCTTGCCAAGACATTTCTTCTGGAAGGCAGCATCGCCAACGGCGAGCACTTCGTCCACGATCATGATTTCAGGTTCAAGATGGGCGGCGACGGCAAACGCCAGGCGGGTGTACATGCCGCTGGAATAGCGCTTCACCGGAGTATCAATGAATTGTTCCACTTCGGCAAAGCCGACGATTTCATCGAGCTTGGCATTGATTTCGGCGCGCTTCATGCCATGCATGGCTGCGTTCATGTAGATGTTCTCGCGTCCGGATAACTCGGGATGAAAGCCGGTCCCGACTTCGAGCAGCGAATTGACGCGACCGCGAATCGTGGCGCGGCCTTCGGTCGGATCAGTTATTTTCGACAGGATTTTCAACAACGTGGACTTTCCTGCACCATTGCGGCCGATGATGCCGATTACTTCACCGCGTTTGACCTCAAAGGAAACATCTTTCAAAGCCCAGAACAGCTCGGTTTCGTCGGGCTTGCGGATGCGGTCGGCGAGATATTTAAACGGCGAGGCAGCCACGGCATGGACTGCTTCCGCAAGGGTCTTTGGGCGATTGGCCCGATGGTGAATGCGATAGCATTTGCCGAGGCCTTCGACCGATATGGCAATTTCATCTGACATCAGATTTCCGAAAGATCATTTGCCACAGAGGTCACAGGGCGCACAGAGAGCGAAAAGGAAAACACAGGCGGAGAAGAATCAACCACGGAACACACGGAAAACACGGAATGCGCCGGCCGCGAAAAGGCACAAGAAGCACATGGAATCGGGTCGGGATCAGACATGGATGGCGTTCTTTTCGTGATTGGGGTTGTCTTGCGGACAGAAGGAAAACGGGTGGACGATGCGTTCCTGCATTTGCTTCTGCCGCCTTGCCTTTTGAGGATCCAGCGTTTTCTGAAGTTCGGTCAGAAATTTCACATATTCGTCCATGGTCAGCCGGGGTGGAAGACCGTTCCGAACGATTCTTCCGCACCCGTTCATGGCGTCCCCAATTCCCGAACCCGGGAGCAGATGTCCTCATAGACCTGCAGACCGGCAAATTTCTCGCACAACGGTTTCACGTCCTTTTCGAGATTCAGGTTGTTGAAAAGGCAGAGATAGACAATGTCAGGAATGTCCTTGTCGGCCCGAACTTTGCTTCCTTGCGCGACGGCGAACAGTTTCATGGCAATCAGGTCCGGCAGACAGGGAACTTGAAGAACGGACTCGCCGATGGTGGCGCGCTCTGCGCCCTTCATCAGCCGCCGCACCGTCTCACGGTCCACCTTCAAGAAATCCACCCGAAGCCCCCCCGCCGGCTGCTGAAAGAAAACAACATTTTCCATGACTTCGATATTCAAAAATCCCGCCCCGAGCATGACCTCGCGGACTTTCCCGATGTCCTCCGCGGCAATCATGAAGTCCACATCCAGTGTGTTTCTCGTATATCCGTAGTGGTTGACGGCAAATCCACCGATCAGCAGAACGTCAATCCCGGCTGCCGAAATCTTCTTTGAGACAGTTTCAAATATGCAGTTGATGTTCACTGTTCACAGACCGGATGAATACGTCACGAAAAGGAAAAACAGGCGAAGAAAGATAAACCACAGATTACGGATGGCACAGATAAGAGAGAAACGATGTCGGGGCTGCGGATGATTCTTTTATAATTTTCCGTTTGTTTTCATCTGTGAAATCTGTGTAATCTGTGGTTCAACTGGTGCTTCAGATGCGGAAGAATCTTGCGATACTATCCACGACATGGGCGGCTTGTTCGTCGGTGACTTCGGGATAGACCGGCAGGGCCAATGTCTCTTTGGCGGCGCGCTCGCTTTCGGGAAAGTCGCCGGGCTTGTGGCCGAGATAGGCAAAGCATTCCTGCAGGTGCAATGGAACAGGGTAATAAACTTCAGTGCCAATTTCCTGTGTCGCCAGAAACTTTTGCAACTCGTCGCGGCGGGGGACGCGGATGACGTATTGGTTGAAGATGTGGCGGGCGGTACGATCAAGAGAGGACGGAGTCCGATCTGAAACCTGAAACCTGAGGCCTGAATCGGCTGTTACGAGCACCTCCCGAGCAAAAACCTGAGGAAGACCAACGGGATTTCCGGCTAGGCCGGCTTCTGTGAAATGGCGGTCGTAGCGGGCGGCGTTGCGCTGGCGGGCTTCGGTCCAGGAGTCGAGATGCTTGAGTTTGACGTTCAATACGGCGGCCTGCAGCGCGTCGAGCCGGAAGTTGCCGCCAATGAACTTGTGATAGTACTTCGGCTGCATTCCGTGGACGCGAAGGATGGCGAGCTTTTCTGCGCGTGCGGGGTCGTTGGTTGTGACCAGTCCGCCGTCGCCAAAGCCGCCGAGGTTCTTGGAAGGAAAAAAAGAGAAACAGCCGAAATCGCCGATGGATCCGGCGCGGCGTCCGTTCCATTCGGAGCCAATGGCCTGGCAGGCGTCTTCAATGACGACGAGTTTGTGGCGGCGGGCGACGTTCATGATTCCGTCCATGTCGGCACACTGACCGTAGAGGTGGACGGGGATGATGGCCTTGGTGCGATTTGAAATTTGAGATTCAAGATTTGACATGTTCAGATTGTAAGTATTGGGGGCAATGTCCACAAAGACCGGCTTTGCACCCAAGCGCGCGATGGAACCGGCGGTGGCAAAGAAGGTGTAGGGCGATGTGATGACTTCATCGCCGGGGCCGATATTTTCGGCCATGAGCGCGAGGAGCAGGGCGTCGGTGCCGGAGGATACGCCGATGGCGTAAGGCGTGCGGCAGTAGGCGGCACAGGCTTTTTCGAATCCGGCCACTACGGGGCCCATAATGAAGTATTGCGACTCGACCACGGCGGTCATGGCCGCGCTGACTTCGTCGCGGATCGCGGCATACTGTGCTTTGAGATCAAGAAGGGGAACTTTCATGGGGATGGTTTCAGGTGTCAGGATAAGAGAGATGAGGGATTAAGTACTATGTTTCGAGTTATACGTCTGAAGTTTTGGATTGGGGCCGCAGATTGACACGGACAAACGCAGATGAGAGATAAGACCAAAAGCAGATCTACGATCTTGGTTCTTCCAATGATTGGAAGTTGGCGGTTTTGTGGTTTCCAATGAATGGGAAGCTCATGCTATGTCCACAATGCTGCGTTCGGTGCGGCGGAAGTAATAGGCCCCGGCAATCATAATCAGCAGAATGATGGCGAAAGAAATGAGCATGCGAGCGACGGGATTTTGGCCGGAACCGAGCATGGACCAGCGGAAGCCCTCAATGACGGTGGTCATGGGATTCCATTGGTAGAGAAAGAGCCATTTCTTGGGCACCATGCTTGAGGCGTAAACCACGGGGCAGGCGTACATCCAAAACCGCACGATGTAGCTGAGTATACTTCCGATGTCGCGGAAGTGAACAATCCATGTGGCGAACCACAGGCCAACGGCCAGTCCGGTACAGGCGGCCAGCACAAGATAGGGGATAACCCAAACGACCTGAAGGTGAGGCCAAAACCCATACCACATCATCATGCCGAACAGCAGGACGAAGGATATCAGAAAATCCACGAATGCAGATCCAATACCAACGACGGGGACAATCAGGCGGGGAAAATACACCTTGGAAATGAGATCGCGATAGGAAACGAGGCTGTTTGCGGCCGCAAACAGGCCGCCACTGAAAAATGTCCAGACCAACATGGCCGAATACATGAACAGAGGAGCGGGGATATTGTCCGTGGGGAGTTTTGCCACCATTCCGAACATGACGACAAAGAGTACTGTATTAAGCAGGGGATTGAAAACCATCCACAGAGGGCCGAAGGCCATCTGGCGATAGCGTCCCTTCACGTCGCGCCACAACATGAAGTAGATCAACTCCCGGTATTGCCAAAGCTCATGCAAGTTCAAGGGAATGAGGCCGCGCGGCGCTTCGATTTGCGTCACATGAGCAGGGGGGCAATTTAGATCAGCATTTCTCATGCAGGAATACTCGCAGACTGAATTGCTGGCCGGGCAACATCATAAAGACCCTGTCGAAGATTGGTCAGCAGCGCGGAGGCGCTGCCTGTTAGAATAAGAAACACCGGATTCCATGCAATCGGCGAAAAGAATCCGGCGGCAATGAAAACAACGCCCTGCAGGAGAAGCGTCCACCCGAGATTTGCGGCGGAAGGCCACCAACTTTTACAATATCTGAGAACAAGCCATGCGCGCGAAATCAATGTGATGATGAAACCGAGATATAAGCCCATTCCAATGATGCCCATCTGTTTGCCAGCGTAAAGCAGTTCGTTGTGCACTTGTCCGCGCGCAAAGCGCATGTCACCGGGTATCAACGCGTCGTCCGCTTCAACGCCGACGCCGAAAAGTGGATGCTGCTTTATAAGCATCCATGTGTGTGCATTCTTCATACGGCGTTCCCACGCACTTTGCTCATCCTGGGTCATTTCATCAGGACTCTTTTCTTGATTCAGAATATTGCGTGCGCCAAAGAAGAAATCGCTTGCAGCCGCGGGAATCGACCTGAATCTTTCAATATTTCCAGGACTGATAATCGAGACGATAAAGAAAATCACCGCCCCTCCGCCTATGAGGAGTCGTTTGTTGTTGAGAAGATACTTGGGAATCAGAAATACTGAGAGGGCGAGTAATGCAACCGTGCCCGTTCTGCTGCCCGTTTGCATAATGATGAATATACCGGAACCCGTCAGTCCGAGAAAAAAATAGCGCCACATTTTTCTGGTCTCTTGCTGGAAGAAGAACAGATACATCGGCAGCATTACGGCCATCAAGTAGGCAAACCCATTGGGATTCTCTATAATTGAAACGGCCGCGCCTTGAATGCGATCGCCGGAGAATGTGGACCCGGATGCCGAAAGTCGCAAACCGGCTTTGACCCACCATAACGTGGCGAGCAACAATGTCGCCTGAACGCCCCACACCCGACCGACATTGAAGGCCATCGCCTCAACCAAGATCAGCACGAAACTGTTCTTGAAAATGAGATCAATATCGGGATTCCACGCGTGATTCGTCTGGAATAAACCGACATGAAGCGAAATATAGCTGAAGAACATCAAGAAGATCGCGAGTATTGTTGCAGGTCCGAATCTCAGGAAGGGACGATTTTCGCGCCCAACCGAGATTGCGTGAAGTACGAACGTGGTGATAATGCAAATCTCCGCAATATGCAGCGGATACAAGAATGTAAAGCGATTCTGAGGCTGCGTGCACAACACGCAAATGTACCACATCAGAAAAACAAATGACCATCGTGACGCTGTCATTTACAGAATTTAGGTTGGTGGAAGATCACTGAATTGTGTGCCAGACGGGGAAGTCCTGTACAGTTTCCTCCAACGAATGGAAGCTGTGTTGAAAAACAGGGCATCATCGAACAGACTTCGTCCCCGTCGGTTCCCGCAAAGTTTTGCTCGGGCCGACACACCATTTTATACTGTCCTGAAGGCGACCCACAAAGCCGTCTCCGCCGCTTTCAAAGAAGCTGTCGTACGAACGGATTGTTCAACAATTTTTCCAGCCGAGCTCTCCGCTCTTCCGCTTCTTCCAGACGTTCTTTCAAAAAAGTGCGTTCGTTTCCATCCGAAACAGTCTCTTCGAGCATCTTCAAACTACGCTGAATCTGAATTCGCGCTGAATTCAGTTTTTTGTTCAGTGATGTGAGCAAACCGCCATGGATAAGATGCCGGACATCCGTCTCGGCTTCGTAGTAATCTCGTCGGTCACCCTTGCGCCACACACACCGCACCGCACCCCAAGATTCGAGCTGGCGCGCCGCAATGCTCACGCTCGCCTTGCTGACGCCAAGGCCCTCGGCAAGCTCGTCGAGCGATTGCGGCTCGGCGCTGAAGTAAAGATACGTGTATATCTGGCCGAAAAGACGGCTCAGACCGAACGACTGTGACGTACGTCCTCCCGCTTCCACCATTTCAAATTTGGCTGCGTGCATAATCAAAACGCCGTTTAGAACTTTCTAAACGATCTCAAGAATACACGATTCCTGTCAACTGTTAAGAGGCTGACAGAGCATCACTGGCTTGATTGATGGGCATGGTGGTCGCCACTTTTTATCTCGGAGGCAAAATCCAAGTGGAATGCAACGCAGGAAGAAACAGCTGAATCTCGCCGAACTAAAACGTGTAATGTGAAAAACTCTTTTCAAGTGCCACGGGTCGTCATAGCCTCGTTGACATCGGACATGGAGTGTGGCTACGATTTTGGGCAAGAAGGAAACGCAATGAAATCTTCGGTGGTGCTGGCTGCAACGTTATGCGTATTAGGCATTCCGGGGGGGACGAAGCCACCATCTGCGAGCGGTTGAAAGCGAATTCATGGCTGGCATCATCAATTCCAGAACACCCGGTGGAGTGGCTAGGTTGGCCGGCATTTTCATGGGACTGATTCTCATGGCAGGGACGGCGGCTGGCTGTTTTCCGATGGTACAGCTGGCGAATTTGTTGTCGGCCAAGGGGGTAGTATTACTCCAGAGTTTGTGCGTTTGCTGGAGCAATCCCAGACAACGCTGGCGTGGGCATTGACTGTCGCAGGAGCGGCGGCGCCGGCACTGTTGCGCCTCTACTTCTTGATGCGTCGCAGCGTGCTAAAACTGAGCGTGCCAAGGTTCCTTTGCCTTGTGTCTTGCATTGCATTTATATGGACTTCATTTCTTCACTATTCGCTCTTCGGGGGAATTCCACATGTAACCGATGAGATCAGTCATCTTTTTCAAGCGAAGATTCTTGCTGCCGGAATGTTTCATGCCGCCGCTCCGCCCTGCCCCGAGTATTTCTTTCAACATCACATTTACATCACCATGGATGGCAAATGGTTCAGCATCTATCCACCCGGACAAGCAACCGTGCTAGCCCTTGCATTGCGATTCGGACTGGCTTCATTCGTAGAACCAGCCTGTTTTGCGCTTGCCTCAGCCTCATTGGGATGGATGGCTCACATCTTTTTTCGCCCTTGGACGGCGCGCCGATTGACGTTGCTCTTCATTGCGTGCCCACTCAATTGGCTGCTGGGCGCTTCGTACATGTCACATCTCACTTTTCTCGCCACTTTTTCAGTAGGACTTGCGTTTTTTACCGCCCAAATTGTTCGATTTGGTAGTACTTTGAAGGGCCACGTGTCCGACATCATCGCTGGTTTTTGCATGGCGTTTGCCGGTCTGATCCGCCCGCAGGATTTTATAATCGTATCGGCCATGGCAGGTCTGACCGTGCTCATTGTGCGGCCCACTTGCATACCGAGTCTGCTGGGTAAAGCCGTTTGGCTGCTGCCGGGCGTTGTGTTGCCTGCGGTCTATCAATTGCTGTGGAATCACCACCAGTACGGGTCGGCACTTGCTTTGGGCTATGCCCGCGGAGTGAGTTCCGTGACTCCATTACTGAGGCCCTACTTTGGATTCTCGCCAACTTTCGGACCGCGTGATGCGGCGGCCATCACCGGCTGGAGTTTGTTGCGGCTGAACAAATGTCTATTGGGCTGGCCCTCCGCATTTCTTCTCCTGCCTTGGGTATTCTGGCCGGGACGGATCCGACGCCGCAACGTGGCCGCCTTGCTGGCAACCGGACTGCTGATCGGCTTTTACTTTTTCTATTTTTATTATGGTGCTGAGTATGAGGCGAGATTCTATCACCCCGCCGTGCCGCTTCTTCTGTATCTCGCCGTCCGCGGCTTTGATCGCATCACCTCAATACTGGCCCTCGTTGTGCGTCGCATCCGCCATCTTGAAGCCGGCGCAACGGCGCGAGCCATCTGGGTGACGCTGTGCGCCGCCGCTTGGTTGTATTGCGCGGCCTACTACCTGCCGGTTTATCTCTGGCCAAAATACAGCCATGACTATGAGCAGGCATCTCCCGTGTTGCATCGGCTGGCTGAAGATGCCGGCCTCAAGCGGGCGCTGGTACTCGTGCCAAGCCGTGACGGCGGAGATTTCCGTTACTCATCCGGCTTCATGTGGAACGATCCACGCCTGGCCGCTCCTGTGATTTATGCTCGTGGTCTGCCCGGTGCCCCCGCACGGCTCGCCGCGGCCTTTCCCAAGCGAACGATCTACCGCTTCGAACCTTCGCCCGACTGGCAGGGCGGACGCTTTGATCTGATCCGTCAGCCCGCCGCGCGTTGAGAGATTTCCAATCATTGGAAACTTCGGGCCGCACAACTTCCAATGATTGGAAAACCCGGTGTTTTCGGAGCGGCGAAAACGGTGCGATTGACCGGCGGCGTCACTCCGGCTTGCGACCGATGGCGATGACCGATATGCCCGGCCAGGGCAGCAAATTGTCGATGCGGCGGAAGAGCCAGACAAGGCTGTCATAAATCTTGAGTTGAACGCGGCCAAAGGTGGTGCGGTGCATGATCTGGCCGTTCAGCCACCAGGCCGGAACGGCGAGCCGGTTGAAGGAGAAGACCTTTTCGATGACGAATCCTGCGCGTTCCATCTTTCCGGTCAATTCACCGCGGGTGTAGCGCCGGAAATGACCGAGCACCTTGTCCAAAGATCCAAACAGACCGGGAATCTGCGGCACAAGGATGCAGGCCCGACCGCCGGGCCGCAGGGCGCGGTGGATGTTGGAGAGGGCCACCTCGTCCTGCCGCACGTGCTCCACGACGTTCAGGCATATGACCGTGTCAAACTTCCCTGCCAGCCTGTCGAAATCCTCGCGCGACTCCAGATCGGCGTGGGCGACTTCGACGCGCGTTCCTGAAGCCAGCACGCGTTCGAGAAAATCCAGATGCAGGGGGTCAATGTCGGAAGCGACGTAGTGCGCGCGCGGCAGCAGTTTCATTGAAAGGTTGCCCATGCCCGCCCCGATTTCGAGGACATCCTCTCCGACCCACGGCCGGATCGTATCGGCCATCCATCGGTTGCACCGGTGGGTGGAGGAAAGGCGATGCAGGATGTCGTGACCGTATTGCTGTTCGTAGATGTCGTCCACGATCCAGAAAACAAGGGCTGTTGCGACGGCCGTCCAGACCTCGCCAGTGCGCAACGGACGTTCTGCACCGTATGACCAGCCGCGATAGGTAACAGGAACCTCGCAGAGCCGGAACCCGCGTTTGACCAGTTTGGCCAGAAGCTCAATGGCCGCTCCCGCGCCGTTGCAGCGCAAGGGAACCGTCTTGAGCAGCAGCATGCGGAACATCTTGAAGGAACAAAGCACGTCGGTGAAATCGCGATTGGTGAGAAATGATGCGACGCGGCTCACGAACTTGTGCCGCCGGCTCTGCCGGAACGGCAGGACGCGGCGGTAGTGATGCGGCAGGAAACGCGAGCCGAGGACGGCGTCTGCCACTCCATCGAGAATTGGGGCCATCAGGTGGCCATACTCGGCCGGGTCGTAGGTCAGTTGAGCGTCCTGAATGACGCAGATGTCGCCGGTGACTCTGGTGAGCGCTGTGCGCAGGCAGGCGCCCATGCCCAGCGTGCAGTCATGCCGCAACAGGATGAGTTCCTCCCCGCCTCCCGCGATGTCCTGCAACAGTTCCGCGGAACCATCCGTTGAACCATCATCCACGACGATGATCTCGCGGGTCATTCCCGCGGGCAGCGGTGCGGCGCGGATGGCCTGAAGCACCGTCTTGATGTCGTAGCGGTTGTTGCGGACCGGCAGCAGAATAGATAGTCGGGTGTAGCTCATGTGGCGGGGAGGCGGCGTTAATTGGTGAAGCGATATTTGATGATGCAGCGAAACGCGCTGAAGCCGTCCCGCCACGTGACCTTCTTGCCCTCGTTGTAGTCGCGGCCATAGTAGGAAACGGGCACTTCGTAAAGGCGGCATTGTTTCCTGGCAATCTTTGCAGTAATTTCGACCTCAAACCCGAACCGGTTCTCCTTGATCGCAATATCCTGAAGGATTTCGCGTTTGAAGACCTTGTAACACACTTCCATGTCGGTGAGGTTCAGGTTCGTCATCATGTTCGAAAACGTGGTCAACAATTTGTTGCCGATCATGTGCCAAAAGTACATCACGCGATGCGCGCCGCCGCCGACAAATCGCGACCCATACACCACGTCAGCGCGTCCATCAAGGATCGGGCCAAGCAACAGCGGAAAATCACGCGGATCGTACTCCAGATCGGCATCCTGAATCAGCACGATATCACCCGTCGCCGCGGCAAAGCCCGTCCGAAGCGCCGCGCCCTTGCCTTGGTTGACTTCATGATGAAGCACGCGCATCGCCGGAAATTCTGTCTTCAGTCGCTCCAATACCGCTCCGGTGGCATCGTGCGAGCAGTCATTCACTACAATCACTTCCATTTCCAAACCCAAACGCACCGCATGCACCGCATCCAGTATCCGCCCAATCGTGTGTTCCTCATTGTAGACCGGAATGACAATCGACAACTTCATCATCGCGCTTTCATGCCTGTATTTCCCCGCCAAGTCGATACCAGAGATGTGCTGCGTTCAAAATCCGCGACTCACCGCTTCGGCACCCACTTCTGACGATTCGACCCTGATCAACCTCTCATCGCCGGTTGCACTCTTCTCCATTTGTCGTCGCTGGTTTCCAATCATTGGAAGTTTGCATTAACACTGGCGGGAAGTCTGGGGGCGAGCGGAGAATTCTGGGTGTGGGTATAATTCATGCATCTACAATTTCGAGCGGGGCGTTTCGTTCTTGATCGCAATGAAGACATCGTTGGTGGCGGGAATATTGGTCTTGTCGTCAGTGGCGGCATTTGCACAGCCTGCGGCGACGACGGGGACGGGCAGCAACCCATACGATAGCGGCGTGTCGCCGAAGCCGAGAAATGGAATCGACCGCTTGGTGCTGGCAAAACTCAATTCGCTGGGCATCCAGCCAGCGGACATCTGTTCCGATGCGGTGTTCGTACGGCGCGCGTTCCTCGACGTGATCGGTACGCTGCCGACAGCCAAGGAAACGAAGGACTTCCTCGAAGATAAAAGCCCCGACAAGCGCGCCGCGCTGATTGACGCGCTGATGAAGCGCGACGAGTTCACCGAATATTGGACGATGAAGTGGTGCGACCTTCTTCGCGTGAAGGCGGAATTCCCGATCAATCTCTGGCCGAATGCGGTTCAGGCCTATCACCGCTGGATATTCACGGCGGTTCGCGCCAACATGCCCTACGACAAATTCGCCCGCGAATTGCTCACGGCCAACGGCAGCAACTTCCGCGTCGGGCCGGTGAATTTTTATCGCGCGATCCAGAGCAAGACGCCGGACGGCATAGCGCAGGCCGTCGCGCTCACGTTCATGGGCGAGCGGGCGGACAAATGGCCGAAAGAAAAACTTGCCGGCATGTCGGGATTTTTCGCGCAAATCGGCTACAAATGCACGCAGGAGTGGAAAGAGGAAATCGTATATTTCGATCCGATGCGGACCAACTCGCTCGGCATCGTCGCGACCTCGGCGGTCCTTCCAGATGGAACCTCCGTGAAGTTTCCGCCGGACCGCGATCCGCGCGAACTTTTTGCGGACTGGCTGGTCTCCGAGAAGAATCCGTCGTTCGCGCGCGCCATTGTGAACCGGCAGTGGTCGTGGCTCATGGGCCGCGGAATTGTCCATGAACCGGACGATTTCCGGACTGACAATCCGCCGGCCAATCCAGAACTGCTGACGTTCCTCGAAAAGGAACTGGTCAAATCAAAATGGGACCTCCGGTATATCTTAAAACTGATTCTCAATTCCGAAACATACCAGCTTTCCTCAATCCCGAAGAGCGACAAGCCGGAGGCCGAGGCGAATTTCGCACAATATCCGTTGCGCCGGCTAGACGCCGAGGTGCTGATTGACGCGCTCAACGCCATCACCGGCACGACGGAAAAATATTCCAGCGCGATCCCGGAGCCGTTCACGTTCATCCCGGAAGAAGAACGCTCGATCGAACTTGATGACGGAAGCATCAGCAGCTCCTTCCTCGAACTGTTTGGCCGGCCATCGCGCGACACGGGCATGGAAGCGGAGCGTAGCAACAAGCCGTCGGCAGACCAGATCATGCACCTGCTCAATTCGAGCCACATACGCAAGAAGATCGAGCAGGGGCCGAAGATGATGGCGTTGCTTCGCGAGACGAAGCAGCCGGGTGAGGTGATCGCGAATCTCTATCTGACGATTCTTTCCCGCTATCCCACCGCCCAGGAATTGAAGGCGATCACGCAATATCACGAAACCTCCGGCCTGAAAGGACGGGAGGCGGCGAATGACATCGCATGGGCGCTGCTCAACAGCGCGGAATTTCTTTATCGGCATTGAAGCCGACGATCGGTGACAAGAACGCAACGGAAAGGACAGACCATGAACTCAAGATACGGTTCTGATTTCGGAATTCCGCATTCAAGTGCGGCCAATCTTTTCTCAGGCCTGCGCGGTGTGCCGATGTCGCGGCGCGACGCCGTGCGGCAGGCGTTGCTCGGCAGCGCAGGTTTGTTGCTCGCCAACAAACTCGGCATGACGGCGAACGCTGCGCCGATCAAGCCGGCCAAGGCAAAATCGGTCATCCAAATCTGGATGTGGGGCGGCCCGTCGCATCTGGACATGTTCGATCCAAAGCCGGAGGCCGGCAATGATTATTGCGGCCAGCTGAAGGATCCAATCGCGACGAACGTGTCCGGCATCCGTATCGGCGAACTGCTGCCGCTGCTGGCGAAACAGGCCGACAAATATTCGATCATCCGCAGCATGACTCACAGCAACAACGGCCACGAAACCGCGTCCTACATGGTGCAAACCGGCCACAAATCCGGCGACGGTCAGGTGTGGCCTTCCGTCGGCGCGGTCTGCTCGCTGTTCAAGGGCTACGGTGGCGGCTACAAGGGACTGCTCCCGCCCTACATCGTGTTGACCGAACTTCAGGGCCGCTTTTCCGAATGCGGCTTTCTCGGTTCGAAGTGCAAGCCGTTCGCGACCGGCGGTGACCCGTCGAAGGAACCGTTCGTCGTCGAGGGCGTCGTCGCTCCGAGCATCACTGAAAAACATCAGAAGGATCGCCGCGAATTGATGCACAACCTGAACACGCTCGAACACTCGATGAATGGCGACCCGCGAATCCAGGCGCTGGCCAGCTGCGAGAAAGAGGCCTACGACATGATCCTCGGCGACGCCGGAAAAGTCTTCGACCTCTCGCAGGAAAAGCAGGATCTGCGCGACCGCTATGGCAAAAGCACCTTCGGCCAGTCCTGCCTCATGGCCCGCCGCCTCGTCGAGCGCGGCGTCCCCTACGTCACCATCAACTACAAAGGCTGGGACACGCACAAACAAAACTTCCAGGCCATGAAGCGCAACCTCCCAGACATGGACAAAGGCTTCTCGACGCTCCTGCAGGATTTGACTGACCGCGGACTGCTCGACAGCACGATCATCTGGTGGGGCGGCGAATTCGGCCGCACGCCGAAAGTCCAGTGGGAAGCCCCGTGGAACGGCGGACGCAACCACTTCGGCAAAGTCTTCACCTCCGTCGTCGCCGGCGGCGGATTCAAATGCGGCCACGTCGTCGGCTCGTCCGACGCGAAAGGCGAGGAAGTCAAGGACCGGCCCGTCTCGCCCTGCGACCTCATCGGCAGCATGTACGACCTGCTCGGCGTCAGCACCGACGAGAAACTCCCGCACCCGCAGGGCAAAGAAATGCCCGTCATGGTCGCGAACGCCGATGGCGTAAAATCCGGCGGCAAGCTGACCGAAATCATGTGAGCGAATGCGACGCCAGATTCCAACCGCCGAACTGAAGAGGGACCGATGAAGAAAATTTCCAATCATTGGAAAAGACCGCCGCGCAAATTTCCAATCATTGGAAACTTTGCGTTCGCCGCGCTGGCCATCGCGATCGCGGCGGCTTGGTTTGCGCCGGCCGCGCGCGCGCAGCAAAACACGCCGCACATCGGCTACATTTTTCCCGCGGGCGGCCAGCATGGTTCCACGTTCGAAGTCGTCATCGGCGGGCAATATCTCAACGGCGTCTCGAACGTGTGTGTCAGCGGCAACGGCGTCTCGGCCGTCGTCACCAAACACACCAAGACGCTGACGGTGCAGCAGCTCAACGGAATCCGGAACAACATCGAGAAGTTGATGGCGCTCGATGACATCGCGAAGACCAACGCGGCGAGGAAGGGAGAAGCGGAAAAATTGCGCGACCAACTCACGACGACGCTCAAAGGCGCCGGAATCGAGGAGGTCAGCCTGCGGGCCATCCGCGATTACGCGCGCAAGAACGACATCTCGAAGAAGAGCGCGATCAATCCCGCGATCTCGGAGTCGGTTGATCTGAAATTCACCATCGCTCCGGATGCCGAACCCGGCGACCGCGAACTGCGCCTGGACACGTCGCTTGGTTTGTCGAACCCGATGGTCTTCCGCGTCGGGTCGCTGCAGGAGTTTTCCGAAACCGAGAAGACGTCCATCTCCACCGAACCCGGGACTGTGGTCAAGCTGCCCGCCGTCGTGAACGGCCAGATTCTGCCGGGCGATATTGATCGATTCCGCTTTGACGCCAAGAAAGGCGCGAAGCTGGTCATCGCCGCCAGCGCTCGCGAGTTGATTCCGTATCTCGCCGATGCGGTGCCCGGCTGGTTCCAGGCCACGATCGCGCTGTACGATTCCGCCGGCAAGGAAGTCGCCTATGACGACGACTTTCGTTTCAACCCCGACCCGGTGCTGTTCTACGAAATTCCCGCCGACGGCCAATACACGATGGAAATCCGCGACTCGATCTACCGCGGCCGCGAGGACTTCGTCTATCGCATCACCGTCGGCGAAGTGCCGTTCATCACCAGCATGTTCCCGCTCGGCGGCCCCGCAGGCACCGAAACGAAAGTCGAACTCAAGGGTTGGAACCTGCCGAAGAAAACCCTGACCATTGACAACGCGAAAAGGGAAGCGGGCGTCTATCCGGTTACCCTCCGCAAGGACGACTGGGTTTCCAACGTGATGCCGTTCTCCGTGGACACGCTGCCGGAAATCATGGCGAAGGAAAAAATCAGCGAGCCGCGGGACGCACAGAGCATCAAACTTCCGGTCATCATCAACGGCCGCATTGAAGAGCCCGCCGCCCGTCAGCTCTTCAAATTCGACGGCAAGGCTGGCCAGGAAATCGTCGCGGAGGTTGACGCTCGCCGCCTCAATTCGCCGCTCGATTCGCGCCTGAAACTGACCGACGCCGACGGCAAACAGATCGCATTCAACGACGACACCGAAGACCGCGGCTACGGCCTCGAAACGCACCACGCCGATTCATATTTCTGCGCCAAGCTCCCGAAGGACGGAACTTACTTCGTCGAAATCGAAGACACACAGCGCAACGGCGGCCCGGAATTTGCCTACCGCCTCCGCATCAGCGAACCGCGGCCGGACTTCGCGCTGCGCGTCGTTCCATCGAGCATCAATTCGCGCTTCGGCGGCTCGGTGCCGGTCACGATTTATGCGCTCCGCCGCGACGGCTTCACCAATGCCATCAGCCTCAATCTGAAAAATGCGCCCTCGGGCATCCGCATCAATGGCGGCGGCGTTCTGGCCACGCAGGAGACGGCGAAGGTCACCATCTCGATGCCGGGCGTGTCCCTCGCGAAGCCGGTCGAGTTACAGGTTGAAGGCCGCGCCACAGTCTGCGGCAAGGAAATCGTCCACACCGCAGTGCCTGCCGAGGACATGATGCAGGCCTTCGCCTATCGCCATCTGGTTCCGGAGCAGGAATTGCTCGCCGCCAGCGGCGGCGGAAAAGCCTTCTCGAAATTCGGCGGCGGCGGCGGAAAGGCGGCCGAGCGTTTCAAAAATGCCGGCGGCTCCATCAAGGTCGTCAGCAGCCTGCCCGCAAAAATTCCCGCCGGCGGCACCGCGATCGTGAAGCTGAATGTACCCGGCTATCAGATGGCCGAAAAAGCCGAGCTTGAACTCAACGACCCGCCCGCCGGCGTCACTATCAAGAAATTCACGGTCATGGAGAGCGGCGGAGAAATCACGCTCGCCTGCGACGCCTCCAAATCGAAGGCCGGCACTAAAGGAAATCTGATTATTGACGTCTACGCCAAGAAATCAGCATCGCCGGACAAACCCAAGATCGGCGGCGGGCGGTTTCAGATCACGACACTGCCTGCGATCCCGTTTGAAATTGTCGCGAAGTGACGCGCTCGCCGCGGCGTCTCACTGCTCGATCATTCCGAACCGCCGCACCAGGCCCGGCGCAGCCTCCGCAAATCCGCCCTTCTTGTTGTTCAGAAACTTCGCACCGCTGACGATGTTGTTCGTGCAGGCCAGATCGGCGACATGAAACGCCGCGCCGCCGTTGTCCATTGAGACAAGCCCGCTGAATAGATTGTCAATGCACTCGGTGCCCGGAATAAGTCCCCAGCCTTTCGCGCTCGGCCCGGTCGCCTGCGCCATGAAAATTCCGTCGTGAAGGCTGCCGCGAATGACGATGCCCTGCATCACGTTTCTGCACGACTCGCGCATGAAAATGCCGATGTCATTTTCCGTGAGCACTGCGTCGCTGATGGCGTTTCCGTTGAACGCCAGGTCGAGTGAAATGCCCGCGCCCTTCGGATTGTCGTAACAGTGAATGTGCGAGAACGAACTGTCCGTCGTCTTGTAGGACGCCAGCCCGTCGAACTCGTTTCCGTACGATGTGAATTTGTCCACCGTCAGCCGCTGCACGCCCTTCTCCGCGACGAGCCCGCCCGACCGGCAGCTGTACGCCGTCACCCGCTCGACGACGCAATCGCGCACGCCGCGCACCGTCACGCCGTTGTTGCGGATCTCCGAACCCTCGCCCGCGATCTGCCACTTCTCCGCCTTCTGATTTTCGCGGTTGCCGTCAATGGACAAATCCGCCAGCCGCAAATTCGCGACCGTCTGCGTCGGCTTGTTCTTGATCGTACCGAGAATCACCACCGGCGCATTCATCCGGTTCGCCAGTCGCAAAATGGTCGCGACGCCCGAACCGCGCAGCACCTCGCCGTCGCGATTCATCACAATCGGATTCATCACCGTGATCACGCCCGGCGGAAGCACGACCTCGCCGCCGCCCTCCGGCAGCGCATCCAGCGCCGCCTGCACGTCCGCCCCGTTCGAAAATTTTTTCGCCGGCTCCTCCGCCGCCATCGCCGCGCCGCAAATCAGCGCGCCGAGAATTCCAATCATTGGAAGTCTCCGCGCCGCCATTTTCCAATCATTGGAAAATTCCCTCGTGACGAATGTTTTCATCTTGCTGACCTCTGATCTCTGATCTCTGACTTCTGACCTCTGTGGTTTCATCCCGCCAGCAACGCCGCCTCGAACGAAAGCAGATCCGGCACGTTCCGGTCAACGCGCCGCGACAGCCCCTGAACGGCCCGCAGCGACGCCAGCGCACCGGGAATGCCCAGTTGCTTCGCAAGCGATCTTAGCGTCTGTTCGTCGCCGGCGAAATGCAAAACATCGGTTCCGGCACCGCTCGCGCACGCTAGAACGTCGCGGCGCCAAAGCGTGATGTAGCGCAGAATCTCCGCGCGGATTTTGATTTCCCCCGACCGCACGCGCGCCTCGAAAACTTCCTTTTCGATTTCCTCGTCCGCCGTTTCCTCGCGAATCTTCTTCGCAATCGCCGCCTTTTCCGTTTCCAGAATCTGCTTCAAATAGGCAGCTCCCGCGAGCGCCGGAATCCCCGCCGGCTGCGGCGGCGCCAGCAGCCACTCGCGCAGCGGCGCGACCCACGTTCCCTCAAAATAATTTTGCGAGTGCGTCAGCACGATCCGCTGGCAGCGCGAATGAATCGTCGTGAGCAGTTGGTCGGGATGCGCCGTCAGCAGCAGCCACAGCCGCCGCTGGCCCGGTTCCTCCAGCGATTTCAAGATCGCGTTTGCGTGCGAATCATTCAGCCGGTCCGCTTCGATGATCACGACCGCCTTCCAGCCGCCCTGAAAAGAAGTCATTTCCAAATCGCGGAGCATCGGCCGGATTTGTTTATCGACATCGAACGTCCTGCTTTTTTTCTCCGGCTCCAGCCACCGGATGTCCGGATGATTTCGATCCACAACCTTGCGGCACTCGCGACACTCCCCGCACGGTTTCGTCAGGCCCTCGCAGAATAAAAGTTGAAGCGCCGAAACGGCAAAAGCCCACGCCTCGCCCGATGGCGACCCCTGGACCACGTACGCGTGCGCCAGCCGCCCGGCCGCGAAATTGCGGCGGAACATTTCAAGCATTTCGTTTGATTTATCCGCGGAGGACATCGTTCACCGTCTTCCAGACATCCGCTTCGACCAGATGCGGCTCGCGCCCGGCATCAATGCGGCGGTAGCGGTCGGGAAATCGCTTCGCAAGTTCGAGGTAACCGTTGCGGACGCGCTCGTGGAATTCGCGCTGCTCGCGTTCGATCCGGTCGGCCTTCTCGAAAAGTTCCTTCTGCCGCACCGCGAGCCGCTCGAAACCGGCGCTGATTTCCACGTCGAGCAGCAGCGTCACATCAGGAATCGCCTCACCGATCGCGAACGCATTCATCGCAATCATCGTTTCGACCGGGAAGCCGCGGCCGTAGCCCTGGTAGGCCGTCGTCGAATCCGCGAAGCGGTCACTGATGACGATTTTACCCTCGGCCAGCGCGGGCAAAATCACATTGCGGACGAGTTGAGCGCGGCTCGCGAGAAAAAGAAAAACCTCCGACTCATCCGTCAGAGCCTCCTTGATCGCATCGTGCTGGAGGATTCCGCGGATCGCCTCGCCCAATTCGGTTCCGCCCGGCTCGCGCGTGTACACGACTTCGAAACCCGCATCGCGCAACCGCTGAATCAGCCGCTTCGCCTGAGTCGTCTTGCCGCCGCCCTCCGGCCCCTCAAACGTGATGAATTTTCCGCGCTTCATTTCTTCTTCACCTTCGGTCCCTGCGGAGTGTCTTTGATTTCCCAGCCGCGCGCCGCGATTTCATCGTGGATTCAGTCTCGCTCATGCAACTTTGGCGGTTCGATTTCCGGCAACGAACTTGTGAAGCACGCTTGTGGCAAGATCCTGATAGGCGAGTCCCTCGCGGGCGGCGCGGCGCTGGAGCATGATGAAATCGCTCTGGGTGATGCGGAGGTTCAGTTGTTTCCTTTTTTCGACGTGCGCGGCGGCGTCGCGCTGGTAGCGAGCGATTTCGCGTTTCACGTTGGGGGCGGATTTCAGATCGCCCCGTTCGAATGCGGCGAGCAGTTCTTTTTCTTCTTTATCGAGTTTCATGGTCGGCACCTCGCAAATATTTCTTCGTGGCTTTCCGGCTCGGAAAAATCGTTCGCAGGAAATAATGGTCCCCGGTTTCGTCGAAAGGAACAAGGTGGATGTAGCCGTCCACGTTCACGACGAAAACCCTCTGCCCTGAATATTTGTCCTGATTTGCATTCGCAACCACGTCCACCAGATCGCCGTTCTGAATATGGACGACGATGTCGTCGAACGAGATTCCGCGATCTCTGATCAACCGTGCGTTCTTCGCGTCATCCCAGACGAACGATTTGTTCATGGCGCAACTATGCCCGCTCGTGCCGCATTCGGCAATCGCGGCACTATTTCATTTTTACCTTCGGTCCCTGCGGCGTGTCTTTGATTTCCCAGCTGAGCGCCGCAATCGCGTCGCGGAGGCGGTCGGATTCTTTCCAGTCTTTGTTCTTTCGGGCCTCTTGGCGCTGCTCTACAAGGCGATTGATCTCATCGGGAATTTCGATCAGCGACTTTTTCGGTATCAAGCCTAGGACGCGATCTAATTGTAGCCACAAGTCGAGTGCGCGCCTTGCCTCAGGTTGAGTAATCCCCGTCTCATCAAGCGCGCGATTACCATCGCGAACCATGTCAAAGATTGCCGCAAGACCACCTGAAATATTGAGATCGTCGTCCAGCGATGCGATGAATTGATCCCGCCCGTTTAACGCCCATTGCGGGGCTTCATTTGCTGTCGGCCCCGGAGTTGACGGAGTTCCCCAAGCCAATTCTGATATTTCAGCCAGTCGTGTGCGGAATTCATCGAGGCGTTGCAGCGCGGTACGGGCGGCGGCGAGACCTTCGAAGGTGAAGTTCAGCGACTGGCGATAGTGCGTCGCGAGAAGAACGTACCGGAGTTCACGACCGGTCCAACCTTTGCCGAGGATGTCGCGCAGCGTGAAAAAGTTTCCGGCGCTCTTGGACATTTTCTTGCCGTCCACGACGAGGTGCGCGCAGTGGAGCCAGACGTTGACGAATTTTTTGCCGGTCGCGGCTTCGCTCTGCGCGATTTCGTCGTCGTGGTGCGGGAAGACGTTGTCCACGCCGCCGGTGTGCATGTCGAAACTCTCGCCGAGATATTTCATCGCCATGGCGGAACATTCGATGTGCCAGCCGGGCCGGCCGCGGCCCCACGGCGAATCCCAGACGATGTCGCCATCTTTTTCGTCCCACGCCTTCCACAGCGCGAAATCGGCGACGTTGTCTTTTTCGTATTCGTCCTGCGACACGCGCGCACCGGATCGCATGCCTTCCCGGTCAATGTGCGCGAGGCAGCCGTAATGCGGAAATGAATCAATGCGGTAGTACACCGACTTGTCGTCGCTCTGGTACGCGTGTCCCTTCGCGATGAGCTTCTCGATGATCGAGATCATTTCGGGAATGTGATCGGTCGCGGCGGGATATTTGTCGGCCGGCGTGATGTTGAGCGTTTTGAGATCGGCAAAAAACGCCTCGATGAACGGCTTCGTGAATTCCTTCAACGGAATTTTCTGCGCAATCGCGCCCTTGATCGTTTTGTCGTCCACGTCCGTGAGGTTCATGATCTGCGTGACGTTGAGCCCGCGAAATTCGAGATAGCGGTGCAGCAAATCCTCGAACAAATACGCGCGAAAATTTCCGATGTGCGCGAAGTTGTAAACCGTCGGCCCGCACGTATAGAGCCTCACGCGGCCCGGCTCCATCGGTACGAAATCTTCCGTCTGCCGCGTCAGCGTGTTGTGAAATCGAATGCTCATATTGGCCGCGCAGTGTAGCGGCACGCGAAGACGGCGCAACGCGATTGTGTCGCCTCGCCTCCGGCGGCCCGACGCGTAATTTGCCGGCCCGGCCGCATCGCAAACGGGGAATCGGAAAGCTCCAATGATTGGAAAATACGGAAGCGCAAACTTCCAATCATTGGCAAAATGCGGACCGGAAAACTTGCAATGATTGGAAAACACGAACGCGCAAAGTTCCAATGATTGGAAATCAACGCAAAAAATAATTCCTTTCCCGGCGCGCCCCTGTAGCATGTCGGGCCTGTGAACTCGCGGACTGAAAACACTCAAGGCGGACCTGGCCAGCCCGCCGCCGTTCCCACAAATTACGCTGCCATGGATCGCGGAATCCTCGCGAATCTGGTGCTTGCGCTTTCGCGCAAGACCCAGGCGCAGCAGGCCAAACTTGAAGAGGCAGCCCAGCTTCTCGACCAGTCGTGGAAGGAACTCGACGACGAGAAACACGCCCGTCAGGCCGAGGCCGCCGCGCTCCAGCAAACGCTGGACGACGAGCGCCGCAAGGCGGACGAGCGCAGCCGCAGCCTCGACGAACTGCGCGCCCGCATCACCGATGAGCACCATCGCCGCGAACAGGCCGAAGCCGCCGCGCGTAAAACCGGCGACGAGCTGGCTCAGATTAAGTTGGCCGCGCCGCAGGCCGCCGCGAAAACGGAATCAGAAATTGCCGCGCAGGTTGCCGCCGCGCGCGCCGACGCCGAAAATCAATTCAAGGCGCTGACCGCCGCGAACGATGATCTCAAACGCCGCGCCGCGGAGCTGGGCGGCGCGGTCGAAGAATCCGAAGCGCTCGCCCGCCGCCGCGAAGTTGAAATCAAGTCCGTCGCGGAGGTCCGCGACAACGCCATACGGGAACTCGAAGCTGCGCGCCGCGAACTCGAACAGAGTCGCAACCGGCCGGCCGAGACCGGCGCCGAACCGGCGCTTCGCATCGAACACGAACGGGCGCAGCAGGCCGAAATCGAAAAGCTCAACGCCGAAAATGCCGTGTACGTTTCGCGCATCGAGAACCTTGAATCCCAGCTCTCGAATTTCAAGTCGCAGATTTCCAGCCTCCAGTCCGAGGTGGCGCAATCCGCCCGGGCCGTTGCCGAAAAGGAAACGAGTCTGAAGGAATCAGCGGACCGCATCGGGCAGATCGAACACGAAATGGCCGGGGTTCGCGACGAACATAAGCGGCACAACGATCACCTCGCCGCGCTCATGCGGGCGCAGGAAGACGAGCTCGCCGACGCGAAGAAAGAAGTCGAGTGGCTGCAATCGGAAATGCAGGCCATGCGGCAGCGCGAAACCGCCGGCGGCGACGAGCGCATGAAGTTGCTTCAGGAGGCCCTCCTTCACGCACAGCAAGAGGAAGCGCGTCGCACCGAAATCGAAAAACGTCTCGCGACCCGCGAGGAGGAACTCGGCCGCGAACTCGACTGGCTCCGTCGCGAGCAGCAGCGCCTCGTCGGACAGATCGAAGAGAAGGCCGCTGTCGAAACGGAGTTGCGCGACCGTACGGGCCGCCTCGAAACCGAATTGAACGCCCGCGCCGCCGATTCGCGCCGCGAGGCGGACGCAATCCGCGCCGACGCCGAGCGGGCCGGCCGCGAACTGGCCGATCAGTTTGCCGCCACGAAATCCGAACTCGATGCCCGCGTCGTCGAAATGAATTCGCTGCGCTCGCTGTTCAGCGAGGCGGAGGCTTCCGCCCGCGATACGTTCGAACATTCCAGAAAACGCCAGGAAGAATTGACCGCCGCACTTCGTACGCGTGACGAGGAAATCGCCGCACTTCTGCAACAAATCTCGACAATTGAAGATTCGATCGAAGACGAAAAATCGAAGGAAGCTTCCTTCCGGCAGAGCGTCGAGGAAGCGCAGAAGACGCAGATCGCCCTCGTCGAAGAGGCGACCCGCCGCGCCATGAATGCTGAGGAGCGCATTGCCGGCGCCGAAGCCCAACGCGATCTCGCATCGAAAGAATCCGAAACCGCCCGTAACGAATTGAACGGGCTTCGGGAAATCGTCGTCATCCGCAATCGCGAACAAGAAGAACATGCGCGTTTGGCCGCCGAACAGAGACGCTTGATCGCGGAAGCCCAAGACCGCGAGAACAAGCTCGCACTAGAAAACAAAGCCCGTCTCGACGAAATTGCCGCATCCGATCTCTCGCGTGAAGAAAGCTGGACGGCGGAAAAGACCTCCCTCGAATTCCAGCTACGCGAACTCAACCAAAAGCTCGCGGATGCCGCCGCTCAGAACGCATCGCTCGGCGCGACACTCGCGGATCGCGTCAAACATGTGGAAGCGCTTGATGAAAAATTGCGGGCCATCGCGGCCGGCGTGCCGCCGGGCGTCACCGACGAACAATATCAGCAGGCCATGCAGCAGATCGGCGACATGGCAAAACAAGCCGAGACGCTGCGTGGCGAACTTCTCGAAGAACATGCACTTCGCATCGCCGCCGAGCAGCGACTGGCTGCTCGCGATGCCGCCGGCTATGCCGAAGTCGAACGCCTGCGCCAACGCGAGAAGGATCTACAAGCCGAATTGGAACAGCGCGAAGAAACCGTCGGCGATATGGGCCGCCGCCAGACCGACTGGGAACAACAACTTCAGAACGCCATCCGTGAACGCGAACAGGAGCAGGCCGCCGCCGCAACAGCGATGCAGGACTTGCACTCGAAGTTCGCCGCAACGGCGCGCGAACTCGACGAAGCCCGCCAGCAACTTGCCGCCTCGCAATCCGCGATCGAAGCCCCGCGCCGCGAACTGGAGGCAGCCCGCCACGACCTCGAAAATTCGCTCGCACGCGAACGCGAACAGGCACACCGGCTGGAAGATTTGCAGCGCCTGTCCGAGGCCGCGAAGAATCAGGCCCGCTCAACAGCCGAAGCTCTTCAGCGCGCGCTCACCGATTCTGCCAGGCAGCTCGGCGAATCGCAGGCGATGCTTGCCGTCAGGACGGAAGCCCATCAGAAAACCGAGGCGCGTCTGCGCGAACGCGATGCCGAATTCGTCTCGCTTGAAGTACGTGTCCAGGAAGCCGCGAATCGCCTCGAAGCCCTCGAAACCGCCCGAAAAGAACTGGCCTCGCAAGCCGAAGCACTCCAAGCCGCGGAAGAATCGCTCGTCGCCCATGCGGAAAAGCTCGAAACCACAGAACACGACCTTGCCGAAGCCCGCTCGACCGTTGCGCGACAGACCGAAGAATTACAGAAGACCAGCGTCGAGGCTCAAAGTCTGCAACAGCAGCTTGCCGACGAACGCGCCGCAAAATCGCGGCTCGAAGAGGAATCGAAGCGCGTCACCGCCAAGCTGGCCGCAGATACTGCCGCCGCCGCGCAACGCGATAACGAACAGTTGAAGCGGATTGACGAACTGGGACAAAAACTGGAGGCAGCCTCGCACAACGAGGGCGCGCTGCGCCGACAGATCGAAACAAACGAGCGGCTGCTTGCGTCGGCACGGACGGAGGCCGATGAACAACGCCGTCTGCTTGCTCTGCGCGAAACCGAGATGCGCCAGTTTCAGACTGACCGCACGGCGCGTGAAGAAGAGTCGAGCCGACGCATCCAGGCGCTACAGGAACAATTCCGCCGCGCGACCGAAGAGTCTGAAAATCTCCGCCGCCAGATCGCCGCGGAAATCGCGGCCCGCAAACAATCGGAATCCGACGCCGCCGTTCGCGACGAGGATGCGCAGTCGAAGATTCGCAGCCTCGATGCTGAAGTTACATCGCGCCGCGATGAGGTCGGCGGACTCCGCACCGAACTCGATGAGCTTCGCGCCGCACACGTTTCACAAGAAACGCAGTGGCGGGAACGCGAGAACGCGCTGACGCTCGACGTCGAAAAATTGCGCGACGATCTGTCCGCGGGGCGCGATGAAGTTTCGCGAATGGAGATTGAGCTGGCCGAGATTCGTCGCGTTTCCGACGAAGCCGGGATGGCCGCCAGCCAACGCGAAAATGAATTGTCCGATAAGATTCGTTCGCAGGAAGGTCAGCTTGTCGAGATGACGGCGCGGGCGCAACGCGCCGCGGCGGATTTGGAATCGGAGCGGCGACAGCGCGAATTGCACGTTCAGATCGGTACGCAACGCGAGACACAGATGCGGGCCGAACTGGAGCAGGCGCGCGCCCGCCACGAAGAGCAATCCGGCCGCATGGCCGATCTGCGCCTGCAACTCGATGAAAAGACAGCTTCGCTCGCACGCGTTGAAGAAAGCGCGAAACGGCGCGAGGAAATGTTGAACCAGCGCGTTCAGGAATTGTCGCGCGAAATTACCGCGCGAATGGAAGACACCGGCAAAATGCAGGCCGAATTGAATACAATTCGCGATGCGTCCGCGCAGCGTGAATCGGCGCTTCAGCAACGCTCGGACGAACAGGCCGGACGCATCAGCGCGCTGGAAGACGAAGCACGCGCCCGGGCGGAAGAGCTCGCCGGACTCACGCACGAATTGGAGACGCTCAACGCGCAACGACAGCAGGAACAGACCGAGCGAAGCGCCACGGAACGCGGCCTTAGAGATCAAATCGCGAAGACGGAAGTGGAGAAGCGCCGCGCCGAGGAAGGCCGCGAAAGTGCGCGGCGTGAGAACGAGGACCTGAAACGGCAGGCGAAAGCGGCGCAGGAAGACGCCGTGCGGCGCGAGGCGCAGCTCAACCAACGGTTGGAACGCGCGACGCGTGACAACGAGAAATTGACCGCCACGACCGCCGAACTGCGGCAGAAATCCGATGACGACCGCGAGCAACTGCGGACGCTCCGGCAGCAGTCCGAAACGCGCGAGCGCGAATTGCAGGACCGTATTGCCGAAATCCAGAGCGAGCTGGAGCACGACCGCGAAGAACTCGGTGCCACGAAAATATCGCTCGATGAAGTCCGGGCGGAACTGGAGCAAAAACGGGCCGACGGCGCGGAGCGCGAGACGACGCTGAGCGCGCAACTGGACGAACACCACGAACGCGTCGAATCGCTGTCGGGCGAACTTGAATCGCTGCGGTACGAACTGGGCGCCGAGCGCGACCGCGCAAAGGATCTCGATGCCGATGCGCAGCGCCTCCAGCAGGAACTTGCGTCGGAGCAAGAGCACGCCCGCGCGCAGATCGAAGAAGCGAATCGTGAGCGCGAGGAAACGGCCGTGCAACTTCTCGAAGAGCGCCGCCGTCGCGAGGAGCTGGAGGACCAGCTCGAACGTCTGGAGCGCGCAAACCGTACGCGGATCGAGCAACTGGAAAAAGCGGGCGAGGCCGCGAACCGGCTCACTCAGGAAACTCGCCGCAAGATGGAAAAACTGGACGAAGAAATCCGCGCCAGCAAGACGGAGAAGACGCGCGTCGAACAAAATCTGACGCGGCAGATCGAGAAGATGAAGTCCGAGAATCGCGAGGCGACGCGCATCTCGGCGGAGCTGCAGCGCAAGCTGCAGATGCGCGAGGAGGAGAACCGGGCCTTGCAGCAGCGGACTCAGCAGCGCGAGCAGCAGTTGAACAAGCAGATCGCCGAGCTGAAGACGCGGGGCGGCGGGGCCGGCGTCGCGATGGGCGGCGATTTCGAAAAACGCCTGCGGATGCAGCGCGAGCAAAGCGACGTTGCGCGCAAGCAGAGCGAAGAACGCGAGCAGGAAATGAAGCGGCAGGTGCAGCAGCTATCCACCGATCTCGACGCGACGCGCGCGGCGCTGGAGGCGCTGCGCATTCAGCGTTCGACGACCGACAATGGTCGCGCCGGACGCGAAGCCGAATTGAAGGACCAGCTTGCGAAAATGAAGTCGGAACTGGAGGTCCTGAAGACGACGCTGACGGACAAGGACGAAGCCTTCCGCGCACAGATCACGACCGGCGAGCAGATGCGCCGCGACCAGGGCGAGCGCGAGAAACGGCTCGAAGCGCAGTTGCGCGAACAGGAAACGCGCAACCGGGAAATGCTCCAGCAACTCGAAAAGTTGCGTGATGAAATGTCATCGCAGCACGAGCGGGTCGAGCGGGCCGAATCCGGCGCGGGACGGCGCGAAGACGAGATGAAGCTGGCGGTGGACAGGTTGAAGTCGGATCTGGACCAGGTGCGGCGGCAAGCGGACGAATCGCGCAAGCAGGCCGATCTTCGTCGCGACCAGTTGAAGACTGCGCGCGAGGAATCGGACAAGCGCGAGCAACAGCTGATCGCGAGAATTGAAGCCTTGCAGGCACGGCTCTATAAGAAACCTTGAACGGGCAGGAGAAAGAATTTCCATGAGCACGACGGGATCGACAAACAACAACGCGGCAAACCAGGGTGGCAGTCTGCAGAAGGTGGACCGGCAGGCCGCGCTCGCGTCGCTACGCCAGCCCGTGGGCGACGTGATCGACATGAACGAACTGGCGCCGGTGATGGCGACCTTCCGCGAGCACATGGCGCAGGAACAGGAACGGAACCGCCGGCGCCTCCGCGCGATCGTGACGGCCTTTGTCGTCGCGCTCTGCGTCCTGCTCATCGCCCCAATCTATGTCGCCCGCATGTACATGAAGGCCGGCGAAGAGCAGATGAAGGCCCAGCGTGCGCAACAGGAGATGATGGCCAAATCGCTCGAAGACAGCATGGCTACGCTCTCCGCGCAGTCCGTGCAGCTGCAGGCCGAACTCGAAAAGCAGCGCGCGCTTCTCGCCGCCGCCGCGACATCCGCGCCGCCCGCCGCGCCGACGGTGATCGTCGTTACGGCGACGGTCCCAGCGTCTGTTGTCGCGCCGCTGCCGGTGCCCGTCACGCAGCAGATGTTGCCGCCGCCCCTGTACGCGCCGATTTCAATCCCGCCCGCGCCGCAGTCCATCGGCATCGCGATGATCCCGCGCGAGCTGAATTCTCCCTCGGTCGTGCAACGCCTGCCGTTCGCCCTCCCCCCGCCGGACAAGATGGCCAACCTGAAGATCACGGAATTAAAATCCATGCTCGATGAAGTCGAGCGCACCATCCAGGCCAAGCGCCACGAACTCGCGCTGCTGAACGGCGGATAGCGCCCGGCCCGCGCATTTCCAATCATTGGAACTTCTCTCTGCCCCGACTTCCAATCATTGGAGGTTTGTGCCCCGGATTCTTCCAATCATTGGAGGACGCGGTGACACCCGAGCCGCTGGCGGGATACCGGCCCGGTGGTGTTTGCGGCGACGCCGTGAGGCGTTTCTTTCCGGAACGCCTTCACAGGCGCGCGGCGCGCCCTCCATTGCATTTGCAATTTTCATGAGAAGGGCATTTGCGTGCCGACTGACAATCTGATAAAGAAGGCAGCCATCAAAGAAGGAGAACATGAAATGAAAGCTCGCGGCTTCGTGTTACTGATCGGTTTGACCTTCGGAATCCTCCAGGTTGCCCAAGCTGCAACTTACTATGTCGCGACCAACGGCGACGACGGCGCCAGCGGCGACGACTGGGCAAACGCCAAGTGGTCGATCCAGGGTGCGATCAACGTTGCCGCCGCCGGCGACACGGTGCTGGTGAGCAACGGCGTCTATTCAACCGGCACCTATGTGACGCCCGGCGGTCTTTGCTCCAACCGCGTCGCCATCACCAATGCCATCGCCGTGCGAAGCGTCAACGGGCCCGCGGTGACAGTCATCGAGGGAATGAAGTGGATCGGCGTCGAGGCCACACGAGGTGTCTATGTCGGCAGCAACGCGTCCTTGACGGGCTTCACCGTGACCAATGGCTGCACGCGGTATACCGGCAACGCAGACCGGGATATGAGCGGCGGCGCGGTCTGGTGCGAGACGTCCGGCATCGTGAGCAACTGCATCTTGACCGGCAGCATGGCGACCAATAACGGCGGCGCGGTCAACCATGGTACGCTGGCCAACTGCCTGATCGTCGGCAATACAGCCTCCTTGGGCGGCGGTGCGGCCTTTTGCACCATGTATAACTGTACCATCGTCGGCAACAAGGGCTGGACCGGGGCCGGTTGCTATTCATCCACCCTGTACAATTGCATCATATACACGAACTACGCCTATCTTCCTGTCAACGGCTTGAACAACACGAGCAACAGCATTCTTTCATATTGCTGTACCATGCCGGCGGCCGGCGGGAATGGTAACATCACCAATGATCCTCGCTTTGCGAACTCCGCCAGCGGTGACTATCATCTTGCGGTCAGTTCTCCCTGCATCAATGCCGGAAGCAATGGCTATGCCCGGGGCTCCGTCGATCTTGATGGCAAGACGAGGATCCAGGGCGGACGGGTTGACATGGGTGCATATGAGGGGACAAGCAACACGGTCACGCTGAACGTGGTCGCGTCTCCATCATCTGCCGGCACGACGACAGGATTCGGGACCTATTACATCGGCTCGAATGCCGTCATCTCGGCCATGGCCACGAATTATGGCTGGCTCTTCACCGCATGGAACGACGGAGATACGAACGCAACGCGCACCGTCATCGTTCCCGGATCGAATGTCACCTTTACCGCGAATTTCATCTGGGACTCCAATCTGGTGTTCGTGACTGTTCAGTCCAGTCCGGCATCCGCCGGGGCGGTGGCCGGCGGAGGCATCTATCCAATCGGGTCAAACGCCGTCATCTCAGCCTCGGCTTACTCCGGCTGCTATTTCTCCTCTTGGAATGACGGCGACACAAACTTGGTTCGATCAATCATTGTTCCATCAACAGACATTACATACACGGCCATCTTTTCGAATCTGCCGCTTCAGCTCGTCGGAATCCCGGCAGACACGAATATAATTTGTGGGCAGGCGATTCCCGCGGCAAATGTGATCGCAATTGGTGGATGCGATCCGGCAGCGCCTTCAACAAACGGGCTGTCGCTGCATTATTCGTTCGATTCCACGATTGGTTCCAATGTTCTCGACAGCAGCGGCAGTGGAAATAACGGAGCACTGTATGGCGGGGCGCAGATCGTAACGAATGCTTTCCGTGGCGCGGCTCTTTCATTAGATGGTACCAATAGCCTCGTCTTGGTGCCGGGGTCACTACAGGCCGCGGAGGTGACCCTCAGCATGTGGCTGTGGGAGCGTTCGTCCAAGAGCGGAGGTGCCGATGCGGCAAACGGGCATGTGATCTATTGTGCGAATCTGGGTACTCAGCTGAATGAGCTGTCCAGCAACGCGGGGAATCTGAACTATTTCATGGCGACGAATGGCCTGTGGCACGCAACTGGCGCGCTCCTTCCGCTCACCAGTTGGACGCATGTGGCCGTGGTGCGCACAACGGACGGGGTGGTTAGGTTGTATAAGAATGGCGTACTTGCCTACACGAACATGGAGACTATCGCACCGGTAACTCTCTTGCCGCTTCATCTGGGGGCGTGGGGAATGAGTACGAACATCACCGGACTAAAGGGCTTCTTTGACGGGCAATTGGACGAGCTGTGTATCTATAGACGCGCATTTTCCTCGAATGAAGTACAATTACTCTACTCGGGGGCCGGCAACGGCGCGCCTGTGTCGCTTGTCGAAACGACAAATGGAACGTGTCCCAAAGTCGTAACGCGAGTTTGGACTGCAAGCGATTCTTGCGGCAGCAGCATATCAGCCACACAGCTTGTCACGCTCGTTGACACTCACCCCCCCACGTTAGTTGGCGTACCTAGTAATGTGACACAGTACTGCTGGCAACCGTTACCATCTTCGCCGACCGTGACGGCGGTGGACAATTGCTCCTCCGCGACAGTCCAATTTGTGGAAGTGAATACAGGCACTTGTCCCGGTACGGTCACGCGTACTTGGACAGCCTTTGATGCTTGCGGAAATGTTACGAGCAAGACTCAGGTCATTACGCTTCTTCAGCAGTATGTCATGGTCAACGTCGTGACTAATCCGGTGAATGGAGGCACGGTTATTGGCAACGGAGTATATCCTGTCGGAACGAACGTTCTATTGACTGCGACGCCCGCGCCATTCTGGTTCTTCAGAACATGGAATGACAGCAATACGAATGCGTTGCGGACGATCATTGTTCCGACATCCAATGTCACCTACACCGCCACATTCCTGCGGCAAACCTCCACAGTGACCGTGGTGGCTAATCCAGTTGGCAAAGGCGCGGTATCAGGCGGCGGAACCTATCAGGCAGGGTCGAATATTGTCATCACCGCGACGCCGGTACCTCACTGGGCATTTGCCGGCTGGAATGACGGGGACACGAACACGCCACGAACGATCACGGTGCCGGCCACAAACATAATCTTCACGGCTAACTTTATCAGGCCATCTCCCGGCTATTGGTATGTCTCGACGAATGGCAATGACAGCGCTGTGGGCACCAGTTGGGCAACAGCCATGCGAACGATCCAGGCGGCAATTGATGTCGCCTATTCCAATGACATCATCATCGTGAGCAACGGCACCTATGGCACCGGGTGGCGCTACGCTCCCGGTCAACCCATGCCGCCTCTTCCCACATGGCCGACACGTTTGGTGATCTCAAACACAGTCACCGTTATGAGCTTGAATGGACCGGCGGTGACGACAATAGACGGAGCGGGATCGTTTCGCTGCGTGTATCTCGACGCCGGGGCAACGATCGCCGGGTTCACACTTTCGGATGGATTGACTGTCTCCGGTGCATTCATGGCCGACGGCTATGGCGCTGGCGTCTATGGGACCAGCCCCTCTTGCACGGCCTCCGTCTGTCTGATCAATGCCAATGAAGCCTCTCATGCCGGTGGCGGCGCGTATGGATGCACGCTGGCCAAGTGCTTCCTGACCGATAACATCTCCGATGGCAAGGGCGGCGGCGCATCCGGCTGTGCATTGAATAATTGTGTTCTGGCGGGAAATTACTCCGCCGGCGGTGCGGGCGGCGGCGCGGACAATTGCGCGGTGAATAATTGCACGCTGACCGGGAATGCGGCACTTACCGACGGAGGCGGTGCCCAAGGATGCGCGATGTTCAATAGCATTGCATATTTCAACACCTCGGACATATCGAGCGCCAATTACAACTGCTCCAGATGCACCAACAGTTACTGTTGCACGGTTCCCCTATCGCCGGGACCGGGCAACCTCACAAACGATCCGCAGTTGGTGAATGCAAGCGCAGGTGACTATACCCTTGCAGCAAGCTCGCCATGTATTGACGCGGGCACCAATTCCTGTGTTCAGGGCGACACCGACCTTGCCGGCAACATGCGGATCGTGAATGGCGTCGTGGATATGGGTGCGTTCGAGTTGTCCACGATCCTGGCCGTCCGGGCAGATCCCACGAATGGAGGCACAGTCAGTGGCGGTGGAGCTTATCAGCCCGGATTAGACGTCGTCATCACGGCGACGCCCGGCACCCACTGGTCTTTCACGGGATGGAATGATGGCGATACGAATGCGGTGCGCTCAATCACCGTGCCGGCATCGAATGTCACCTACACGGCAACGTTCGCACAACAGACCGCCGTCATAGGCGGGCAGGCGAATCCCTCGTATGCCGGCAATGTGGGTGGCACGGGCGTCTATCAAATCGGATCGGGCATCATCATTTCCGCCGTACCCGACATTGGCTGGCTCTTCACCTCGTGGGATGATGGAGATACCAATGCCACGCGCACGATCACCGTGCCTGAGACCAACATCATATACACCGCAAACTTCGTGCAGCAGATGGCGACGTTGATCGTCCAGGCGGATCCCGGCATCGGCGGCAGCGTAAGTGGCGGCGGGACTTATCAGGCCGGCTCGAATGTCGTCATCACCGCGACGCCGCAAACCGGCTGGCGCTTTCTCGGGTGGAACGACGGCAACGCCCTGCCCGTGCGTTCCGTGGTCGTGCCGGCGACCGGGCAGACTTATCTCGCCACCTTCCACACCTCGCCCACAGTGGATTCCGATGGCGATGGCAGGAGCAATTTTGGAGTTTACTGGCCCGCAGGTGGTGCGTGGAATATACTGGGTAGTTCAGGTCAACCAGCGCAGTTACAGTTTGGATGGAGCGCCGACGTTGCGGTGATGGCGGACTATGACGGCGACGGCAAGGCCGACTATGCACTTTTCGAGAATATTGCCGGCCGCTGGTACATCATTCAAAGTTCCAGTGGAATTCCCGTCGTGACGAACTGGGGCGGGGGCCAGGCGGTGCCCGTGCCCGCCGATTACGATGGCGATGGCAAGGCCGACCTGGCCGTCTATGATCCGCCGTCCGGCGCATGGTCCATTCTCCAGTCGAGCAACCATCAAGCCCGCGCGCAGCAGTGGGGTTGGATACAGGCGATCCCTGTGCCCGCCGATTACGATGGCGATGGCAAGGCGGACATTGCCGTTTATGTTCCGGCCACGGGAACATGGAGCATTCTGCAAAGCGGCAATGGCAAACTTCTCCAGGTGAACTGGGGCTGGAGTCAGGCCATGCCGGTCCCGGCCGACTACGATGGTGACGGCAAAACGGACATTGCCACCTATGTTCCCGCCAATGGCACGTGGTACATCTTGCGAAGCAGCGACGGTGGTCTCACGAAACAACAATGGGGTTGGTCGCAAGCCGCGCCCGTGCCCGGTGATTACGATGGCGACGGCAAGGCGGACATTGCGACTTACACTCCTGCCTTAGGAATGTGGTATGTCCTCAAGAGCAGCGGCGGCATGATGCAACAACAATGGGGCTGGAGCCAGGCCGTGCCTGTAACTCCGCAATTCCAGATCAACCGACGCTACTTTCCGACGCCCTGACGGGTCTTCGTATTTTCCAATGATTGGAAGTCTGCGGCCCGGCCTATTCCAATCATTGGAAGTCTTGAACTTATCCGCCTTGAGCGAAGCCTAAGGGAGTTTCCGAAGTCGACGAATGGCTCGCGCTGGCAATATATGAATTGAACCGCAGTCCGAAGTCTCCGGCTATTCCTTCTCGGCTTCCTGAAGCTTTGGCTTCTTCTTCCAGATGTCCACTTCAACGTCGTTCTTCTGCGGCGCGCCCGGCGTGCTGCGGCCGTCGGCGACATATTTTTCGAGCAGCTTCGTCAGCCGCGTTACGATTTCAACGTTACCGGTCTGGACATTCTTTGCCTCGGCGACATCGCCGGACATTTCATAAAGCTGAACAGGCGGCAGCCCCTGTTTGACGGCCTCGCCATCTTTCGGCGAACTCCATCCGCCGGAGCCCGGACAGAGTTCGAGTTTCCAGTTACCCTGCCGGATCGCAAACTTGCCCTGAATGGAATGATGAACGACGGCTTCGTGCTTCGGGGCATCGGCCCTGGCGAGCAATCCGGAAAGAATGCTGACGCTGTCTTCGCCGGCGTTGTCGGGAAGTTTCGCGCCGGTAATTTCCGCGCACGTCGCGAGTAAATCTGTCAGGCAGGTCAGCGTGTTGTTGCTCGACCCCGCCGCGACTTTCCCGGGCCATCGCGCGATGAACGGAACGTGGTGGCCGCCGTCCCAGATGTCCGCCTTGTAGCCGCGCCGGTCCGCGCTGGCGAAGTGTCCCTTCTCTTCCATCTCCTTCACGCCAATGTATGGTGCGCACCCGTTGTCGGACGTGAAAATGACAAGCGTGTTGTCGGCGATGCCCGCGTCATCGATCGACTTGAGAACTTTGCCGGCAACCTCGTCGGACTCCATCACGAAATCACCGTAGGGGCCGAGGAGGTTTTTGCCTTGCCACTCCTTCGAGGGGACAAGCGGCGTGTGCGGTGAGGTCAGCGGCAGGTAGAGAAAGAACGGCGTCCCATGCTTCGATGCGTCCGCATGCTTCGCGATGTAATCGACGGCTCTCGCGCCCAGAGTCGGCAGCGTATCGATAGCGTCGAAATCCTCGGCCGCTGGTCCGGTGCGTACCCACTTCTTCTCGACCGTCGGAATTTTCACCACGCGGTCATTCTCGATGAATGTGAACGGCGGCATGTCGAGCGAAGCAGCGACGCCAAAGTAATAATCGAACCCGACTGCCGTCGGCCCGTTCACGACCGGCTTCGTGTAGTCGATATTCCATGTCCCGCCTTTCTTTCTGGTTTTCTTCGGCGCCGGTAGTTGCGTCCAGTCCATGCCGAGATGCCACTTGCCCAGACACGCCGTCGAGTAGCCGTGTTCGCGCAACAACTTCGCAACCGTGAGCCGATCGGGGGTGATCAGATGCGGACTCTCACCCATGAGCACACCGGCCTGCAGACGCGTGCGCCATGCGTAGCGGCCCGTCAGGATTCCGTAGCGCGTCGGCGTGCAGACCGACGAACCGCTGTGCGCCTCCGTGAAAACCATGCCCTCCGAAGCCAGCTTGTCCAGGTGCGGCGTCGGGATTTTTCCGCGCTGCGGATTCAGCGTGTGGATGTCGCCATAACCGAGATCGTCGCAAAGAATGTAAACGATGTTCGGCTTCGCCACTTCGTCCGCCGCCATGGCCGCGGATGCCGCAAGCATCGCGGCGAGAATCCCCGAAAATATTTTCATCGTGCAGTCTCCAAGTTTCCAATCATTGGAAAGTTTCGCAGCCGGTATTCTCCAATCATTGGAAATTCTGTTTGGCTTTTCGAAGCGCCGCAACCGTGGCCGCGCGCGATGGCGATGATTCCTGCGCGCCGGGCTTCAGCGTGGCCAGCGCGCCGGCGCAGTTGCCGTGAAGAATCGCCGTCGCGAAATCCGCGCCTTCGGCGAGCCGTTCGGCCAGCGCGCCGGTGAAGGCATCGCCCGCACCGACGGTATCAACCGGCTTCACGCGGAGCGCCGGCACTTCGAACGCGGAAGCGCGATCGATGCCTATGGTCGGGCGTGATCCGCGCGTGATCGCGATGCGCTCGATTTTCCATTTCGCCATTCGCCGCCGCAGTTCGTACGCGCTGGCGATGGCGCGGTCCGCTTCGATTTCGAAAAGCCGCGCGGCCTCGTCCTCATTCACGACGAGCGTCTGAACCGGGTGCCGGCCCCACGGAAAATCCTCACGCAGCGGCGAGGGATTCAGCACGACCGGAACTGCGGATCGCGCCGCAATCCTCATCGCTTCGAGAATCGCGCCCGGCGGAATTTCAAATTGCAGGACGACAATTTTCGCCGCCGCGATGCGCGATGATTGCGATCGCACGAAGGCCGGCGTGACGCGACCGTTCGCGCCGGCGGCAACAATAATCATGTTCTCCGCGCTGCGATCCACGGCGATCAGCGCGGTACCGGTCGTGCCGCCGCGGACGATTTTCACGCCGGAAACATCAATGCCGTTCTTGCGGAAATGCGCGCGATAGGACTGCCCGTCGGCATCGTCACCGACACAGCCGATCATGCTCACGCGCCCGCCCTGCCGCGCACAGGCAAGCGCCTGGTTCGCGCCCTTGCCGCCGAAACGGCGGAGCAGATTCGTGGCGGAAACCGTCTGGCCCGGCCGCGGGAGGTCCCGGACTTGAGCGATGTAGTCAACGTTCAACGATCCGATGACCACGACGTGCGGCGATTTCATTGGCCTGCCTTCTGCCGGAGCTGCTCGAGGACTTTCTCGTCATCCGGTGAAAGCGGCAGCCCGGCTTTTTTCATGTCCGACAGTTTTTCATGCGCCTGCCGCCAGAAATCCTTCGCCTCCGCCGCATTTTCTTTTTCCAGCGTCGAGGCAAGTTTCATGGCGAGCATCACGACATTCTTCTGCGCGCGCGCGTCGGAAGGATCCGCGGCGGCAATTTTCTTTCGCAGCGCAAGCGCGTCGCTGCCGGATCGCAGGGCTTCTTTGCGGTCGCCTGTCGCCCGAAGCGCGTCGCCGGTCTTCTCCATGCTCAGCGCCAGTTCCTGCTGCCATGTCGCGTTGGCCGGCTCAGCGTTGCTCAGCTTTTGCAGCAGCGAGACAGACTGGCGATATGACTCCAGCGCGGCGGCCGGCTGGTTCTGGTCGAAGAGGACATCGCCGATGTTGACATAGCTGGCGCCCAGATCGTCCTGCCACACCGGATTGGCGGGTTCCGCGTTGATGAGCCGCAGCGTAATTTCCTGCATGTCGCGGAACATCTTCAGCGCCTCCGCAGGATCGCCGTGCGTTTCCAAAACTTCGCCGAGCTTCCGCTCGATCGCGCCGAGTCCCCGCATCCAGCCCTTGTTCGCGGGATCGAACGCGGCGAGCCGCTGCTTCGCCGCGAACGCCTGACGATAGATTTTCAGTGCGTCATCCAGCTTGCCCTGGTCGCGAATGACCGTGCCGATCTTCTCGCGCGTTTCCGCCAGGTCCCACTGCCGGCTCGCGTTGGCCGGATCGGCGGCGGAGAGCTGCTGCAAAATCTCCACGGCCTTCTCGTAATCCGCGAGCGCCCCATCCAAATCGCCGCGAATGCGAAGCATGTCGCCGACCTTGCTTTGCGCGACGGCCAGATCGCGGCGCCAGTCCGCATTTGCGGCGGCATCGGCGCCAACCTTCTCGCTGATCGCCAGCGCATCGCGGTACATCTTCAGCGCGCCGTCGAGGTCGCCCTTCGCGCGAAGAACATCGCCGACGGTTCCCATGCTCACGCTCAAATCGTGCTGCCAGTTCGGATTGGCCGGTTCCTTCGCGGCCAGCTTCTGATTTATTTCCAGCGCGTCGCGATAGGATTTCAGCGCGTCATCGAGCTTGTTCTGCATTTGCAGCGCATCGCCGATGCGCCCGTGCGTCACCATCAGATCGCGCTGCCACCGCGAATTCGATGGATCGGCCGCGGCCTCGCGCTCCGCGATGGCCAGCGCCTCGCGATGCGATTTGAGCGAGGCCTCCGGGTCGCCTTTCGAAAGCGACAGGTCGCCGTGATTGTTCAAATCGGCGACGCGGTTGCGCAGCATCCGCTTGTCGGAAGGATTGAGCCCGAGCTCACCGAAATAGCTGTCAACGCGGGCGCGGACTTTTTCGGCCAGCTCGATCCGGCCGACTTTGACCAGCTCGTCGCGCATGTCGTACACGAGAAATTCCAGGACGTCTTCGGCCTGCCCGCGCGCCTTGGTCGCCTTCAGGCTTTCGCTTTTCGCGATCTCCGCATTTTTTGTCGCGACCTCTGCGTTTCGCGTCGCAAGGTCCGCATTGCGCTCGGCGCGCCGCTCGCTGGCGCGAAGATTCCAAATGAAGCAGACGGTCATCACGAGGAGAATTCCCGCGGCGGCGAAGGCGATGGAAAATTCCCGCTTGTGCCGCTGAATCAGCAGGCCGATTTGCTTGAGCAGGCCCGCCTTTTCGGCGCGCGTCGCGAAGCCGGTTTGATAGGCCTCGATCTCGCGCTGAAGCTCCTGCACGGTCTGGTAGCGATTCACCGGATGCCGCGCCAGCGCCTTCATCACGACGGCGGAAAGCGACGCGGGCACGCAGCCGTCGGGCAGATGCGGCAGGCGCTTCTTATTATCGGCCGTCACATCGACCGGCGGCGTCGGCATGGCGTGCTGCACTTTTTCGAGCACCTCGAGAATCTTCGTGCCGGGAAACGGATTTTCGAGCGTCAGCATCTTGTAGAGAATCGCGCCGAGCGAAAAAATGTCGCTGCGCTCATCCACCTCGTCCACCTCGCCGCGCGCCTGCTCGGGCGACATGAAATGCGGCGTGCCGACAACGAGCCCCATCATCGTGCGTCCGGTCTCGCCCTGATCCATCCGCGCCGTTCGCACGGTTGTTTCCGCGACGATGCTGCCATCCTTGCTCCGCTGCGATGGCACCGCGCCTTCCTTGCTGCCGATGATTTTCGCGAGGCCCCAATCCATGACGAGCACCTCGCCGAAGTCGCCGATCATGATGTTTTCCGGCTTGAGGTCGCGATGGATGACGCGCTTCGAATGCGCGAAGGCGACGGCGTCGCAGACTTTCTGGAACGTCGTGAGCAGATGCGCGAGCGGGTGATCGGCGATCATCTGCGCATCGCCGTTCTGGATGCCGCGCAGGATCGCGCTGAGCGTCTGGCCGCGCACCAGCTTCATCGTATAAAACGGCTGGCCGGAATGATCGTCGCCCATGTCATGGACCGGAACGATGTTCGGGTGTTCGAGCTGGCCGGTGATCTGCGCCTCGGCGACAAAACGCATTACGTCCTCGTCGCGCCGGCCCATCATCACCTTCATCGCGACGATGCGCCGGATCGCGAGGTCCTGCGCCTGGAGAATCGTGCCCATTCCGCCGGCGGCGATCTTTTCGCCGACCTCATATTTGCCGCTCCGCCCGCCGGTCAGCGACGCCGGCGCCCCGGCGGCCGGCTGCTGCGGGGAGGATTCCGGCGCAGCTTGAACATCCTTCGCCACTGGCGCCATCATCGTGGAGCCTTCTTCAATCAGCCGCACTTCGATGGAGAATTTTCCAATCTGGACCACCTGCCCGGACGCCAGGCGCGCCAGCCCCGTAATTTTCGTCCCTTCCACGAGCGTTTCCGGCGTGCTGTTGAGATTCTCGACCGAGACTTTTCCGGCCTCCAGGATGAACCGCGTGTGCTCCGCCGAAATCGCGTCGTCATCGAGTTTGATCGCGCACGCTGACCCGCTGCCGGCCAGGTGCGATCCCGGCGACAAATCAACCCGACCAGCGCGAACACCCAGCTTCAAAACAATGACTTCGAATTCCGGCAGATTCATTTTTCCTCCAGAGCAGCGGCCGAACCTAGCAACACCGCGCGCACGCGCAAAGTGGAATGTGGGTTCTTCGATTGAGCGCTGTACAATTTTGAACACTTATGCCGTTCATTTTTGAACACTCGGGCCGGTTTGCACATTTTTGAACACCTCCTTTCGGGCCTTGGACGGGGCTGATAGGTTGCCAAGAAAATATTTTGTTCTGACAAGGCGCAGGGCCGGCCGATCATTTTTCCGGCGTATTTCAAGGTGTAAGTCGAATCTCGCTCCGACTAAGTCTGCCGCCAAGTGTCACCGCCGCATGGCCTAGACCCCCAAAATTGGCACGCTCCTT